>NZ_CP073754.1:1836825-2142963 GCF_018734325.1 Methylomonas paludis
TTCGTTGCCAAACATAAAGCTGTTATTCTGGGTTTTCAGTTTGTTGATGGGAGCTAAAATAGTCGGTTATCAGTATAATTAAAGGCAGGGCGGTATATATTCTATAGATGAATATCACTGCGCTTATTAGGCTATGCCCGCCTGAGGTTTTAGCTTCCGGGCTGGCTGCGCTATGCGGGTTGGCGCTGAATGGACAGCTGCGACTGAGTTCGCCCAGCACAAAGCCACAACCGGCTGTGAGTCCCAAGTTGATGGGTGTGATCAGGTGTTGCTTGCAACTAAACAGCCATCCATTAATCCCTATAGACAAATGCTGTTTTCGATTTAGCAGGCTGCGCTCGGCGTGGGCAATTTTGGCGTTTAATGATAGGGTTTTACTCCGGTACGGAGTCGGAAATGTCATTATGATTTTTTTGCTTTGCGCTGTGGTGTGGATTGGGGTTTAAGGCTGCGGCGAAGTGCCGGATAGCTTAGATAATGACTTTTGCGTCGGATGATGACGATCAGGATGAGTGCCGCCAGCAGACTCAGGCCTGTTGTGAGTAAAATGGCGCTGCTTAAGGCAAGGCCATTTTCAAGTAATCCGGCCACCAGTGCCGCCATCAAACCAAACCATATACCATTGAGCATGATAGCCAGCATGATGCCGGCCACTAGCATGGTTATCAGACTGAGTCCGGCTCGCTGCGTTTCCAGGGCGGCGAGCCGAAAATGATCCAGACTGAGTTCGCGTAACTCCAACCATAAGGCTAAGGCTTTTGCCAACAGCTCGGTTTCGCTGGCCGCCTGAGGCGGTTCTGCTAATTTTTCCGGCTGCGGCTGGGCTGTATCCACAGGTATTATGGGTTAACGACTGGATAAAATACGGCTGAGCAAAAAACCGGTGGCTACTGCGATACCCAGCGCTGTGGCCGGATTGTCGCGAATGTAAACATGACAGTTTTTCAGCAGTCGTTGTTCGGCGTATTTAAGATGCGTGGTTTTATCATCCAGAGCATCTGCAGCCTGACTGGTGACTTTTGCCAGGGTATCTACCGCTTCATGAGCAAAATTTGAAGCTTTATCGATGGTTTCCATAATTTTTCCAGTTGTTATCTAAGGCGCATATCATTTTTCACTGATTTAACACCAGTGGTTTGCCGGGCGATTTCCACCGCTTTGCTGATATTGGCATTGGTGCTGACAAAACCGCTTAATTGCACGACGCCTTTGAAAGTTTCAACGTTGATTTGACCGGATTTCAGGTCGGGTTCGTCAAATAATTGGGCTTTAACTTTGGTGGTGATGACGCTGTCATCCACATATTCGCCGCTACCTTCTGATTTTGGCGATGATGCACAAGCTGTTACTGTTAATAAGGCTAAAGCCAAAGCAAAGGCGGGAAATACACTAAATATCTGTTTCATAAAAAATCTCCGGTGATTAATAATCTTGATCAAGCTGATTGGGTCATGAATTTGCATCAAAACCTTGACAGCACTCTAACAACAAGCATTGCCAGAGTCAGTACGCTATCGTACATAACGAAATATCAATGATATTTGGTCTGAAACTACCGGAATGATCTGGCTATGACTATGGCCTGATCGGCCTTTTTTTCTGCTCAGCGCAGTGCTTATGTGTGGTAGCGCACCGATAAGGCGGCGATTTTGCAGTTAAGGTGGCAATTAGATTTGGTATAAAAAACCAATTCAAAAATTTAATCCGGCTCTGCTGAACTCCGTGCCCGCTGTTAATTGTCCTCAAGGAAAGAATTATGCTGAAAAAAACTACTCTGACTATCGCTTCACTGATCGGCGTTAGCTGCTTACCTCAAGTTCAAGCGGCTGAACAAAGCCTGGATAATCGTTGGTATGTAGCCCCTTTTGCTTCTTATGTACAAACCGGTGGTGACCGTAATGCTGATAACGGTTGGGGTGGCGGTCTGGGTATCGGTAAAATTATCGATCAACATTTCAATGTGGAACTAAAAGGGTTCTATGAAGGCTTCGGCGGCAAAAACGGCTCTTGGAGTCTGGCCGGCGGTACTGCTGATTTGCAATACTATTTTATGCGGGAAAAATTCTCGCCTTATGCGGTGGTTGCCGCCGGCGGTATGAATAGCTGTGTTGGGGGTAATTGCGGGGCTGGTGTGATTGGCGAAGCCGGTCTGGGTTTTACTTATGAGCTGGATGACAATTTTCTGTTGCGGAGTGATGTCCGTTATCGGTACAACAATAATTTGAATAACCATGTGCAAACCGGCACTGATCAATTTAATGATATGACGGTTAATGTGGGCTTTGTGATTCCGTTTGGTGAGAAACCCAAACAGGTTTCCAGAGCTGAAGTGCGCGTGCAACCGGCTCCGGCTCCGGTTTTGGCTACACCGGCACCGGCTGTCGATCCGTGCCATGGCCGACATTACAAAAGCAGTCATGTTGATGCTAATGGCTGCCCGGTAAAAATTGTTCTGAAGGGTGAGCATTTTAAATACGACTCTGCTGAATTGCAGCCTCCTGCAAAAGCAATTTTGGATAGTCTGGCCAAAGATCTGATTGCCGATCCGCAAAAAACTGAAGTTGAAGCAAAAGGTTATGCCAGCAGCGAAGGCGGCGCCAGCTATAATTTACGTTTGTCGGAACGCCGGGCCAAGTCTGTGGTTGAATATCTGAAAGCTAAAGGCGTGACCAATAAATTGATCGCCAAAGGCTTTGGTATCGCTGATCCGATTGGTGATAATAGTACCGAAGCAGGTAGAGTGGAAAACCGCCGCGTGGAATTGATTTGGATTGAACAATAACATCCGCTATTGATGTATAAAGTTCTCCTTGCTGGGGAGCTTTATACAGCTTATTTTTATTCATCAGTTCCAGTAAATTTTCTAAAAGTGCCGCTTTTTTGCAACGGCACCTTCATAGCGACGGCATTTTTAAACAGAACCGCTCGACTCAGCAGCCGACAGATGCCTCAAGCATTTCGCAGCCTATTCCAGTACCAAATACTTAGCTTTCATTGATGCGCTGCACTCCGTTTAGCACATCCTACATCCTTTTGTTTTTTAAAGTAATACTTGGTCGATGCCTGGTTACAATTTGTTAATCTCAAAGCTGTAGTCTGGCCCATCCTTTCTGCTGTTTGGCTTTAAATTCAAAGTGATTTAAGTCGGTTTGGATAAGCTGGTTTAATTTTTTACGGGATCAATAGGTATAATGCTGGTTTGGGCTATACACTTGCCTCCCTATCAATCTGGAGTAAAACATTATGGGATTAAGTAAATATCGTTCTATTTTTTCTGCCTCGACAGGCCAGGAAAGGATAGAGAATTTTGAAAATTACTGGACTTTTACCCAGCAACACGGGGGGCAGTTATTAGAAGCGGAACAGGACTTGGCGAAAAAGCGCGCCAGACTGCAGTATTTTAAAGATCATCCGGTTAGATTACGCAAGCCATTGGCTAACCCTGATGCTTTTTACCGCAATTATGTGACGATGAAAGATGATCCTAAGTCACTCGATCAGTTGACCTTAATGCTGACAGGTATTTACAAATTTGCCAGACATGAGTGGGTTGGCATCAAGGCGGCATGGGATGTGGTGCCTGATATGGCTAATTCACATAGTGTTGAAGATAAGATCAGCCGGGTGCATTTGGCTGAAGAGTTTTGTCATTGGCGGTTATTTGATGAGATGCTCAGAACCTGTGGACTGGATCAGGTTAAATGGGAGCCTTTGACCCCTGTTAAGGAATGGATTTATCAGCAGTTTCCGCGTTTGCCGGGCTTTTTGATGGATACGCCGGCTTTTGTCACTGAATTGATGGGGGTGACGTATTATTTCCATTTGCATCGCTTATTTGATGATTTGCTGCATGATGAACCGGAAGTGCGTGATCGTTTAAAAGAGTTACTGGACGAAATTACCATAGACGAGATTGCCCATGTTGGGCAGCGCCGGAATTTTATTGGCCCCATCGGTATCTGGATATCACGACAATTGGTTAAGCCTTTTTATACTCTATTTTTTAAGGATATTCCCGAAATTGGCTTGTTATTTGATATCAATAAAATGATAAAACACGGCGAAGCTTTTGATTTTAATGAAGTACCAGATTATATGGTAGCGCGAACCTGGATACCATCGTACTGCAAGGTATAGTCCTTGATCTACCAACCAGGATCGCCCCGAATATGCAGCGCTAAAGAAAAATAGTGATTATTTTCAGTCATAAGTACCAGCCGTAAGGTCTCTAAAGTGCCGGTTTTTTCCGCCGGCACGTCGCACATGATGCGGATATGTTCGCAAGCATTCAGGTATGTGCGATAGCAAACAGACATAACCATACTAATTCTATAGTCTTTTTGTGACATCAGCCCGTCGTTGATGCTTAACTTTAAGGTCTTATTCTATGAAAATATCGAAACGTTTGCTCATATTGCCATTTACGGTTATCGGGGCAATGGCGGCAGCGCCGTTATGGCTACACCTTTGCTGGATGCAGATTTGGCAAGTTATGCCGTGTTGGGGGCTTCTACAGTTACCAATATTCCGAATAGCAGCGTAGCCGGCAATGTCGGTGTCTGGTCTAGTGGCGGCTCAAACGCCATTACTGGTTTTATATCTTCACCAGGCAATAGTAAGACCGATGGCCAAGTTAGCGGTGGTACTGTGCAGGCCGGTACTACCTCGGGTGTTTCGAATACCATGCAGGCGCAATTGCAACTTACCTCGGCCATCAATAATTTGTCTTCATTAGGTATTGGCACCCTGGAACCTGCTGATCTGGGCGGTTTGACTCTAACACCAGGTGTTTATACTGTACCGGCCGGCACCACCAATTTATCCAGCACGCTGATACTGGATGGTCAGGGCAATGCCAATGCTACCTGGGTGTTTGAATTACCCAGTACGCTGATTACCTCACCTTCGCTGAAAATCTTGGAAGCGGAACGTAAGTGGAGCGAAGATTTTTAGTCCCCGATAGGCGTAGCGCCGGGCGGGTTTTCGAAGCGAAGTGGAGAAAACCTGCAAGGCATCGCGAAACGCCGTCAAGTCACTTGGAGCCGAAGTTCCGATCCCCTTGTTGGGTCGGAACGAGGTGAGGAGGACGAATCGGGGCCGCCGGAGGCATTAGCGGTCGCGTAATTTTTGCCGCTTGTTGGGGCTGGGATGCCCCTAAACAAGCTTTCGCAAAAATAGCGACTCACTGATCTCATCAGTGCAAATCATCAATACCGGCACTCACGCGGGGGTTTTCTGGAATGTCGGCAGTTCGGCGACCATTGATAACAACACCACTTTCTTGGGTAATATCCTCGCTCATACCAGTATTACTTTGAATACCGCCGCCAGCGATGTTTCCGGTCGTTTGTTGGCATCAACCGGTGCCGTTACCCTAAGTCAAAATATTTTGTCTCAAAGCAATGGCGGCTTGAGCGGAGGTTTAAATGTCTCCAGCTTTGGCAATGTTAGCTTTTTGCCTTTTGCTCCGGTCACCAGCGTACCTGAGCTATCTACCTACCTGCTTTTGCTGCTTGGCGCCGCAGTCATTTGGTTGCAATCGGGCAAACCAGTCAAAGTGTCGGGCGATTTTGCCGAACTTTGCATTTAAGCGTTACCCTGGCTGCAATCTAAATAACGCATGCTTGGATATTTAGGCCGTCCAGTATTCAGCAGGCGTTGCTTTAAGGGTTAACGGCTGAAAGGCAGTTTAACTATCCACAAACTAATAGCAGAAATTGCCGAACCTACTTATTTCACCAACTAAAAGCATCGTCGGTATGTTCGAAACCGCACAGACTCTTTCCCACTAAAGGCGCTAAAGTTTTTATTAGCGCCGATTTTTCTCT
Source organism: Methylomonas paludis (assembly GCF_018734325.1). Classification (NCBI taxonomy): domain Bacteria; kingdom Pseudomonadati; phylum Pseudomonadota; class Gammaproteobacteria; order Methylococcales; family Methylococcaceae; genus Methylomonas; species Methylomonas paludis. The sequence continues at coordinate 1,842,654 of NZ_CP073754.1, forward strand.
AGCGGTTGCCTAAAACTGCTTTTGCAGTTGTTATTCCATCCCCCCAATTCCAAGGAAGCACCATGAAAATCGTCCAAACCCCACAATCCGTCATGCTGGCCGTGAGTTTAATCAGTGCCGTAGTGGCTTTGACTGCCTGCGAAAAAGAGGGCACAGCTGAAAAAGCCGGTGCAAAAATCGATCATGCCGCTGAAAAAGCCGGCAACGAACTGGACAAAGCCAAGTTATCAATCAATCAAAAAGCCGAAACGGCTGATGTTTATATTGATGATTCGGTGATTACCGCTAAAGTCAAGGAAGCCATTCTGGCTGACGCTATTTTGAAAGTCGGCCAAATTGAAGTGACTACGGTGAATGGGGTGGTTAAATTATCCGGTAAACTGGCTTCGGCACAACAGGTCAACAAAGCAATTGAGTTGGTCGGCAGCCTGAAAAACGTCAAATCTGTCACTAACGATTTGAGTTATCCGGCCGACACTACCGGTAAATAATATGAGTGCCTTACCCTTTCTGCGAGTTGCTGCACTTTTGCTGCCGGTCACTTGTGTCCAGGCTGTCACCAGTGATGATGCTTATTTGTCCGGTTACGCCACCGGTGTGTTAAATCACGAATTAAGACTGGATTTACCGGCTTTGCAGGTTAACGATGGGGTAATCATTTTACCGATGCAAAGTCTGGCGAAAGAAAATCAGACCAGAGCTGCCCACATTTTGGCGGAAATTCCCGGTATCAAAGCGGTCAAACTTTCGCAATCAGCCGATCAGCAACCTGCCGGCAGCATCACCACGACTACTGCAGCTGCGACGGCTGTGGCCGGAAGCCAGACTAGTAGCTATTCCACGCAAACTGAGTTATTACCCACGGGAATATTACCGGTTGGGCTATTGTTTAAGCCTTTGATCGCCGATCCGCGCTGGGCGCATTTTTCTGCTACTTATCGCAATTATCAAAGTAATAATTTTGTGGGCCGTGATACGGTATCAGTGAGTTTTGGTGAAACTATTCCTTTTTATCGGGGTAATTTAGGTAAATCCAGTGTGCAATGGGAAACGGGTATGCAGGCCGGGGTGTTTAGTGACTTTAATATGGATACTGCCTCGCATGATCTGGTTAATACCGATTTTATTGCTTCGGGGTATGGCAGTTTGCGGGCTGGTCAGTTTTCGCTGTTTGGTCGGCTTTATCATCAAAGCTCGCATGTCGGCGATGAGTTTTTACTCAGTAAGTTAAATACCAACTTTCAGCGGGTGAATTTAAGTTACGAAGGCAGCGATTTAAAACTGTCTTATGAACTGCCTTATGGGGTGAGGGTTTATGGCGGTGGCGGCGGTATTGTTGATAAGGATCCGTCTACTCTTAAAACCTGGTCCAGCCAGTACGGCATGGAGTTTCGCAGTCCTTGGCTGTTGGATTTTGGCGGGATGCGGCCTATTGCGGCGGTGGATATCAAAAACTTTCAGCAGAATAACTGGGCTTCCGATTTATCGGCCAGGGCCGGTGTTGAATTTAATAATCGGCAAATCTGGGGCCGCAAACTGCAAATACTGGCTGAATATTATGATGGTTACACGCCTATCGGTCAGTTTTATAAAGATAAGGTGCAATACCTGGGTTTAGGTGCGCATTTTCACTTCTAACAAGCTGACTATCCCGGCCTATGTGCCGGGCGGGTATTTATGAACTTTATCATTTTTTTTAGGCTGGTCATTGCCGAATATGATGTCCTGGCTATTAATGAGCATAGCGGCTTTGTTAGGCTCAGGTCTTATATTGCTGGATTTACTGTGCTGATTTTTATGTTTGTTGGCATGGCAAGTAGTGTCAGGGCGGATGATCAGCCTGAGTTATCGGCACTGGTAGTAGGATCGGCCAATCCCGAACATCATGTCGGTAAATTTATTTTTGCTGAATTGGCAACTTCGGATCTGAGCAAAGCCGAACGCTTTTACGCCGACTTGTTCGGCTGGAGCTTTCGCGAAGTTAACATTGCCGGTAAGCAATATGCCGAAGCTTCAATTGCCGGCCATCCGATAGCCGGATTAGTACAAAATAGCCAGCACTTGCCTTCCTGGTTGAGCTTTATTGCAGTTGATGATGTGGAAGCTTACAAAACACAGGCTCTGGCACATGGCGCTAAGCTGTTATCGGCTCCGCAAACTGTGCCGAAAAGAGGCCAGCAAGCGGTATTTATTGATCCGCAGGGCGCTGTGTTTGCTGTGCTGGCAGCTGACGGCGGTGATCCAGCAGATCAATTAGCGCTACCTGGGGAGTGGATATGGAGTTCTTTAATCACTGGCGACCCGGAGGGTGCGGCCGCGTTCTACCAAAACCTGTTTGAGTATGAGGTATTTGAATTGGCTGCCGATCCAGGCACCCAACATTTACTGCTGGCCACTGACAATTATGCCCGAGCCAGTGTTAATTCGCTGCCTGCCGATACCCCCAATATGCATGCCCATTGGCTGAATTACATCCGGGTTGATGACGTACCTGGCGCAGTTGCCAAACTGACCAGTTTGGGCGGCAAAGTCCTGATACCACCCAGGCTGGATCGTCACGGCGGGAAGCTGGCTGTGGTTGCCGATCCGGCGGGTGCGGTATTCGGTATTTTGGAATGGCCGGAGAGCGACAGCAAAGTGGTGAAGCAATGATTAAGCTATACGGATATGTCACTAGGCGCCATCTGGTTATTGGTCTGTTATGTCTGCTGCCAAATGCTTGTGTCGATACCGGCGGCGGTTATGGCTATGGTTATAATAGCGGTTACGGTAATGCATATTACAATCCTGGCTATAACGGCGTGGGCATTGTCGGCGGCTACCCTGGCGGAAACTGGCGACCCGGCTATCAGGTAGGACCGTATCGGGGCGGGCAGGGCGGTGACCATGACCGCAATCATCAACGTGGCGATGCTGGTGGCGGTGGCGAACACGGCTATCGATCTGCGCCGGCCTCACGGCCTATGCCGTCTATTCCCTCCGGGGGCCATGCTGGCGGCGTTGGCGGCGGTGGGCACGGACGTTAAAATATTTGGTAGTTATTCGACGTGAATTTCAGTGAGTCGCTATTTTTGCGAAAGCTTGTTTAGGGGCATCCCAGCCCCAACAAGCGGCAAAAATTACGCGACCGCTAATGCCTCCGGCGGCCCCGATTCGTCCTCCTCACCTCGTTCCGACCCAACAAGGGGATCGGAACTTCGGCTCCAAGTGACTTGACGGCGTTTCGCGATGCCTTGCAGGTTTTCTCCGCTTCGCTTCGAAAACCCGCCCGGCGCTACGCCTATCGGGGACTAAAAATCTTCGCTCCACTTACGTTCCGCTTCCAAGATTTTCAGCGTTGGATGCCCCTTTTAAAAGGCTATGTTTGGGTTATTGGTTGATTTTGGTTGAAGCGGGAGAGGGCATTGGTGAATTGGGCTGGCACTGGTTTGATTGAGGCTGCGCTGCGAATTCCTCGATTCCACTGCGTTGCATCGAGGCTACGGGGCGCGATGATATTGGTTATGGTTGAACGGCAGAGGGCATGGTTGAATTGGGCTGACGCTGGTTTGATTGAGGCTGCGCGGTGAATTCCTCGATTCCACTGCGTTGCATCGAGGCTACGGGTGGCGATGATGTTGGTTATGGTTGAACGGCAGAGGGCATTGGTGAATTGGGCTGGCCCTGGTTTGATTGAGGCTGCGCTGCGAATTCCTCGATTCCACTGCGTTGCATCGAGGCTACGGGGCGCGATGATGTTGGTTATGGTTGAACGGCAGAGGGCATGGTTGAATTGGGCTGGCCCTGGTTTGATTGAGGCTGCGCTGCGAATTCCTCGATTCCACTGTGTTGCATCGAGGCTAGGGGTGGCGATGAGGTAGGCTATAGGTGCGTTGGGCAGGGTGTTTTTGACCAAATACCCTTGAAGTTATGGTTTCAAGTATTTGTTATTACTACGGTTGTCATTTAGCTTTTTCCACTGCGGGTTCGGTATTCCAGCCGCCGCCCAATGCGATAAATAACCCGACGGTGTCCTGAAAACGTTGCGCCAGTATTTGTAAATAAGCAATTCTGGCTTGCTGATACTGACTGTTGACGCTGAGCACCTGTAGATAATTGACCAGCCCGGCCTGATAATTGGCATTGATAATACCTAAGGCTTCTTCACTGGTTTGCAGGGCTTGCTGTTGGGCGGTTTGGATTTGGGCATCATGTTCCAATGCTTTGAGGGTATCGGCGACCTGCTCGAAGGCGCTGATCACTACTTGACGATAGCTGCTGAGCGAATGATCATAGGTTTCCAGCGCCGCTTTGCGGTTGTACCATAAGGTTCCACCATGAAACAGGGGCTGGGCGAAATTACCGGCCATCGCCCAGATATTGCCGTTATTGACGAACAAATCGGCCAGCGAGGTGTTGTTGTAGCCATAGGAGGCGCTTAAACTGATGGTTGGGAATAATGAGGCGGTCGCTACGCCGATTTTGGCGCTATCACTGTGCAACTGGGCTTCGGCGGACAGAATATCCGGACGCTGACGTACTAATTCCGAGGGCAAGCTGAGTGGGATGTCGGACGGCAAGGTTAATTCACTTAGTTTTAAACTGACCGGTGTCCACTCTGCCGGGGTTTTACCCACCAGGCTGGCCTGCAGATGTTCGGCCTGATTGAGTTTTTGTTGCAAGGCCGGCAAGCTGGCCTGTATGGCAGATAACTGACTGCGGAGGCTAAGTACGCTGACATAGGGCACGGTGCCTGCTTGAACCTGTAAAACGGTGATTTCGATCTGCTTATTGAGTATGTCTATCAGTTGTTGGGTGGCTTCGATTTCGGCCTGATAGGCGGCACCGGCAATCACGGTATTGATAATGTTACCGGTCAAACTTAGATAGGTGGCCAGTGCGGTATAGTGCTGTATGTCCTGTTGAGCTTCCAGACTTTCTACGCCTCGGCGTTCGCCGCCAAACACATCCAAGGTGTAACTGACCGTGGAACTGATGGTGTAGAGATTAAATACGGATGCTTTGGTGGCACTGCCGAATCTGGCCGGTGAGAAGCGTTGGCGAACCGGGGTAAACCCAATGTCTACCTGAGGAAAAAAGATGCCGTAACCGGCCTGCAGGGTGGCCTGACTTTGGCGTAAATTGGCCTGGGCGGCCTGCAGACTGAGATTGTTGGTAATCGCGGCTTTAACTACTTTATCCAGCGCTGCGGATTTAAACAGTTGCCACCAGTCGGCACTGATTTTGCCGCCTTTCTGAAAATGCTGGGCAATACCGCCAGCGGCCAGGGTATCGGTTTGGTCACCGGTCTGGCTGTATCCGGCCTGTTTGGGCGCTTCCGGTTGCACAAAGTCCGGCCCCAGAGTACAGCCGGTCAACAGGGCGAGTAAGGGAACGGCAGGTTTGAGTATCAGGCCGTGTGTCATTGTCTGACTGACGCGTTTATTTTTCGCCGACATAGACATCAACCAATTGTCCTGGATACACATTTAGATCAGCCGGCTTTTCAATGCGGAACAAGATCGGTAATACCCTGACATCAACCCGTTCGGTTTTTTGATTGGACAGTTGAATTTTTGGCGAAATATAGGGCTGGATACGCACAAACGCCAGGGGAACGCTGGTGTTGGTACCGCGTATAAACATTTTGGCCTGCATTTTGGCGGTGGCTGGTAATTTCGGCACCAATATTTCGTCAATATAACATCTGACCGCTAGCTGATCTGCGACGCTACCCATCACCAGCACTGGATGCATATCCTGAGTATAAGAACCGTAGACACCCTGGGGAGACAGATAGCTGCCGACAGCTGCGCTGATAGCCAGTATCACGCCATCAGATCTGGCCTTGAGGGTATACTTTTCCAGTAAGGCGTTGGCCGCCATATAGTTTTGGTACTGGATCTGATACTGTTTCTGCTGGGTTTCAATATCATAATGCCAGGCGCCGGCTTTGGTTAGTTCATATTGCCTGGCGGCCAGTTGAAAATTAGCTTCGGCCACTTTTACAGCGTTAAGCTGATTATCCAGGGTATCCCGGCTGACGGACTGCGGATTGAGGGCAAACGACATTTTTTGTTTATCCAACTGCACTTGGGCGCTGAGCAAATTGGCTTTTGCAACCAGCATTTGGGCCTTGCTGACTTCTAGGACCTCTTTCCGCGGCTGGTGTTTGAGTTCTTCCAGCATTACCAGGGCAGCATCAGCTTGCGCCTTTAGTTGCAGGGTAGTCGCTTTTTGGACGCTATCATCCAGGGTCAACAATGGGGTGCCTTTGCTGACGGCCTGACCTTCCGTAACCAGTATTTGACTAACCACACCGGTCACTTCCGGATAAATATTGATGTTTTCACCGCTATTCTGCAGGCTTTCCACCATGCCGTTAGCAAAAATGCCCTGGGCATAAGGATTGGGGGCGGGATTAAATACCGGCGGCAGCGGTTTTTTTTCCACCCCGGAGAAATAGGCGGCTGTTAAGCCAATCGCGACTCCGATACCGGAAAGAATGAAAATAACTTTGTTATTCATGTGGCACTGCTCTGCGTTTCGATGGCGGTTACTTTGCCGTCTTCCATTTTCATGATGCGATCAGCGAACTCAAAAATGCGGTTGTCATGGGTAACAACCAGCACGCAACGCTTTTCGTTAAGAATTTTGGTTTTGACAAAGCTCATGATTTTTTTACCGGTATCGCCATCCAGTGAGGCGGTGGGTTCATCAAAAATTAATATATCGGGCTGACTGACCATAGCCCTGGCAATAGCCACCCGCTGCTGTTCACCACCGCTCAAATTTACCGGCGGCAGTTGGGCGCGATCCGAAAGACCGACAATTTCCAGAAAGCCCATAGCGGTCTGGATGGATTCATCCCAATCATGTCGTTTCAAAATCAGTGGAATAGCCACATTTTCGACTGTGCTTAAGCGGGGAAACAGATGATAATCCTGAAATACAAAGCCGATACGGTTTAAGCGAAAATCGGCTAATTCATCGGTACTGAGACTCCAGATATCGGTGTTATCGATAAAGGCGCTGCCTGAATTTGGCCTGAGTATGCCGGAAATCATGCTCAGCAGCGTGGTTTTGCCGCTGCCGGATGGACCTACCAGAAAAAAGATTTCGCCAAAATATGCTTCAAAGCTAACCTCATTCACTGCGGTGGTTTTGGCTTCACCTTCGCCGAACCATTTAACCAGTTGTTTGGCACTGATTGCGGTTTTAGCCATGTTCAGCCTCTAAACACATCAAATGGTTCTATCTTCAGCACTTTGCGTACCCCGATATAACTGGAAAAAATGGCGATGATCAATACCATTAAAAAGGCCAGCCCCAGATTGGTGTAGGTAATGGCGCTGGCATAATTGGGCAAACGCATTTTGGCTAAATAAATCATTAGAGTACATAAACCAACGCCCAATCCGTAGCCGGTTAGCGCCGTGAATCCGGCCTGAAACACTATCATCAGCATCAGCTCATGGCTTTTGGCCCCGATAGCTTTTAAGGCGCCAAATTTATCCAGATTCTCCAGAATAAAGGTGTAAAAGGTTTGCCCGGAAATCGATAAGCCAACCACAAAGCTGATGATGGTCATTAATAAAATATTGGTACCCAGACCGGTTTTGTATTTGTAATACGTGGAAATCTTGTCGCGAAACTCGGTATTGGTGACGGCCAGATAGCCTAACTTTGCCACCTCCTGCTTGATAAACTCAATGCTGCTGTCATCCTTGGGTTCAACCAGGATGTAAGAGGTAGTAAAGCGAGAAGAGGGGATATATTGAATAGCCCGATTGTAGGTGGTATATAGCGAGGGGATACCAAATAAACCATTGGCAGCAACCTTGGCTATACCAACTATGACGCCACGGTTATCATTTAACTCAAACTCAGTACCGATATGCGGGTTTTGCAGTTTTTCGATTTCGGCATCTTTAACCACCAGAAAGCCGTTTTCGGCAAAGATATCCTCTATATTGCCTTCCAGTAATTCGGGACGGCCCAACAATGATGTATCGTCCAAACCCAGTACCGTTACCGACTGGAAGCTACCGCTACGCAGCTTAAGAGTCGCACCACCGGAATATAAGGGTACCGCATATTTAACACCGGCAATACTGCGTACCGCATCCTGCACGTAATCCGGCATGGGTATGCTATTGGCGACGGTGTTGACGGCCGGGTCCATGATCCAGATTTTGGCGCCAATATTAATCACTACCGATGAGGCACTTTGTAACACCCCGGAAAAGATGGAGGTCATCTGTACCATTAAAAATACGGCGAAGGTAATGCCGATCAATAATGCGGCAAATTTGCCTTTATCATTTACCAATAGTTTAAAGGCAATCTTAAATAGTCCTTTCATTGCATAATTCCTTTAGTTTGGATTCGGAACGGCAAGATGTTGGTTAGTGCGTCAAATTTGTAATGACTCAGCGTAACCTTGCTGATCCATTTTTAAAGCCGAGAATAATGCGCTGCACTGCGTTTAGCATCTACAACTAGCTATTTTTTAAAAAAATACCTGGAAGATGAATAGTTACTAAGATTTAATATTAGTTTAGCCTATTGCCAATACTTGGCTAAGGCATGGACTGTCATAAAACAGTATCTTGTAATACCGAGGATTCCGATTCGGTTATCTTCAGAGGCCGACTGCCATGCCGCAACGATTGGGCGTGGCCGGTGACACCAAAGATAAAAAAGACCACCACACCCAGCGCAAAAATACCCGCCTGCGCCATTTGCAGTCCATGCGGAACCGGGTTAATGCTGAGCAGCAATGCCAACACCACCAGGGAAGGCACCAGACCGAAGACAATAATCATCGCTACCACAAACACTGGTTGTTCGGCACCGGAGGGTTTGGAGTGAGCGAAACCGGACACAACTTTGATGATAGTTTGGCCAAATAATACGGCTGAGCCAAATGACAATTCCGGAGATTCAATCATGGCAAATAAAGATCTACCCACGCTGACATCAACAATAGATATCACCACCAACGGCAGGACAATAAACAATAAATCGCCAAATATGGCGTATGTCGCGGCTTTGCGGTGAAATGTGTTGGCCTGAAAAGGGCTAACTGATAGAATTGGTTCCGAACTCATAAGCCGTCCTTATTAGGTTAAACTAGCCAGTAAAGGGTAAGCTGAAAGAGTTGATACAGCTTGCCGCCGAACTGAGCGTTTACTTTTTTGCATTTTTGCTTTGCTATCTGCCGAGCTGCTGTTAAGCTTAACACCGGTAGAGCTGGTATTCCCGGCACTATCGACCTGCCAGTCCGGTATGATATTACCGCTATCGGCAGGATAGGCGGGATTCAAGTCTGTCATTTCATCTTTACACATAGCGTTTCCAGATTAAATTGCTTGGAATTTAGAATCAGTATTCAACGTAAAGCTGGTCGATACGGACAAAGCATTATGCTATGTCTCGAGTCGTCTGAATGCTGAGTAGCAGAGCTAATGTTTTACATTAAGCAATGACAACCATACCTTTAACAACTTAAATATTCAGTACGATAACGTACATTGGATAAACCCGGTTTGTACAAGTCTCAGTTAGCAGACAGCAAACCGACTATGTACGATTCCGAACCGACTGCCCTGACTTTTGTTTGTATATTCAAACCGGCTGCAGGGAAGATCGTTAGCAGCTAGACGTACAGCTAAAAATCATAAGGAGTACCCATGAACAAATTACATTTAAAAGATTCTGCTCAAGAAGCCAAAACCAAACCTGTTGCTGAGAAAACATCCAACACTTGGGAAGTTGACGCCACTGGCAAAGTCCTGAATTACGCGGGTCAATTTCGCGCCAAAATTGCCGAATTGAGAGAAAATCGACAAACTGCTATCTAATACCCTTTTAATCCTGACTGCATTGCTATACGCCACCCGGCTTCAGCGCTGGGGTGCTTAAGGATTTTTTAGTTTTAGCCCAAGGGTTGGTGCATTGAATGTACTAAAGCCCGGTTTCGGCTCAATACCAGGAAATTCAGCCATGTAGCGGCAGAATACCAGTCCTCAGTCCGCCCAAAAAATCTGAGGCATTGCCACAGTTCGCGGTGCCGCACCGCCAGAGGATTTCTATGTCACAAATCATTCGTTATGGATCAGTATCATTAGTGCTGCTTATCAGCGCTTGTGCCAATGTGCCGTCCGGCCCCAGTATGACGGTATTGCCGGCCCCCGGCCAAAGTTTTGAACAGTTTAATCATGACGATGGCGTGTGCCGGATAGCTGCGGGCAGGCATTTGAGTGATTCCGCTAAAGATACGGCAATAGGTAGCGCAGCGCCGGGGACAACCGATGTTATTCAGCAACGTTATGATGAAGCTTATATACGCTGCATGTATAGCAATGACCATCCGGCACCGATTATCGAGCGGACATCTAATATTCCCTACTTACAAAATCAGCCCGTCTATCGTACAGCGCCGGATTCCGGTAAGAGTTCAGGGGCACCATCTGGTCAGTAATGGGCAAGGTTTTTGAAACTATCGTGTGACTTAAATTTGGCTGACTTAGCAGTGATTACTCAGCATAATGTTGCTGATGCTTGGCTCAACAAGTCTTTGGCTTCGAAATGATGCGCTGCACTGCGTTCAGCACATCCTACAACTACCCGCATTAATCGGGATATTTGGACGCTGAGTAGATACAAAAAATTTCCTGGCCATAGCGCTGGATCCCGCTTCCCGGCAGGTATGACAGGATAATTTGTTTCAGCTTGGCTATCCTGCTAATCACGTTAGTAAAGATAGCACTCAATCCTGTTTTTCAACAATTGCGCTATCTAAATATGTTGCGAACTTGCGTATGTAGGATGGCCGCAAATGATTATTATCTTTGTAGATGAATTGATTATCCTCGGTAAGCACTGGACATCGGTTATCCAAACAGATTTCGCTAGTAGGATTAATAGCTTCCACGCCAATATCTGCCGCCATTTTCGCCATTTCCGCATTTATAGCGATCACATCGGCAGCTAAATGTATGGTTTTAACGATGGGTTTAATTTTTATTTCGGCCAGCCTGTCGCCACTAATATAATATTTAGGATCCAATTCATCACCAAAAGGGTTATCCAGCAATAAATAGACTTTCTTGGTTTTACTGATAGCTTCCAGCAAGTGTTTGAGTTCTAACAATGCCAATTCTTTACCGCGGCCATTTCTAAAGTTTTCGCGTATGCCATTATTAAGATGATAATAATCAAACTCCTGGTCATTTTTTTTAACCGGCTTGGTCTGGTCGATAAAATAACAGTTCCAGCAAGCCCCTATTACCACTACTTTTACCTGGCTATTTTCGATAAATTTTAATGCCGAATTGAGGAATTGTGTGCAAAATAAATGTTGAGCATTGTCTTCAAACACATTGGGAATAGGTGGGCAGCCGGGCGCAATGGCAAAATACACGGAATTATAATTAGTGCTTTTTTGCTTGATTAATTCGTCAACCCTAGGAATATATTGTTGTATATGCGAATCACCCAGTAAGAAACTGATGTTTTCGCCACTACTGATTAGGTTAAAGGTTTCATTTTCAAATTTAACCGATTTAAGTGCAACCTGTGATTTCGCTTCGCTAATGTCGTTAAAAATCGGCTGTAATTCTTTGGCATTATTTCTTGGCTGGAAGATTCTAAAATAAATGGCCAATCCTGCCGTTAATTCAATTATGCTGAGAAAAATTAACACCCAAACAATGTTGGTGCTGGACTTGCTGCTGCGTATAGGTTTTTCTAAGAATTTATAGCTTAACCATGCCAACAAAATAGCGATAGCAACCGCAATTATCCGGGTAGAGTGGACGAATCCACTTGGATTTACTATGCGTAAAAATACCAGGACAGGCCAATGCCATAAATACAGTGGATAACTGATTAAGCCGAACCAGACCATCACTGGATTGGCTAAGATGTAACGATTTATTAGGACTTTAGGCCCGGCGGAAATGCATAAAACTGTTCCTAAAGTCGGCAGCAAGGCCCACCATCCTGGAAAAGCCTGTTCTCTGTTTATCAATAAAAAACCCAGAGCCAGTAGTACTAAACCAGATATAGAGCGTAAATGCCGGTTAAATAACTTAAGGTGTTGGAAGGTGGCTTTGTTAGAAAAGTTGCTATGATAAGCCCATAAAGAACCGGTTAATAACTCCCAAAACCGGCAGTAAGGCGCATAAAAAGCAGCTACCGGATTTAAGTGCATCATCAAGATATTCAAGCCGAAACTTAAACCAGCTGTTAATACGCTAATCAATAGCAAGTTTAGTTTATTTCGCCAGCTTAACCATAATAGAAACGGCCAAAGGATGTAAAATTGTTCTTCTATGCCTAAAGACCATAGATGCAGCAAAGGTTTTTGGTCAGATGCTGTATCAAAATAGCCGCTTTCTTGCCATAAAACCAGATTTGAAATATAGGCTATACCGGCTGCGACATGTTTGCCTAGTAGCTGGAATTCGTCAACTAATAATAAGTACCATCCGGCCACTAAACAACTTAATATTACGAGCAGTAAAACGGGGAATATGCGTTTAATCCTTCGCCGGTAGAATTCTGCAAAGCTGAAAGTAGCGTTCTTTAAGTTTTCAAAAATTATGGTTGAGATCAAAAATCCGGATATTACATAGAATATATCCACCCCAATAAATCCGCCTTTAAATAGTGTTGGAAAGGCGTGATAAGCCACTACCATTAACACCGCAACCGCACGGAGGCCGTCTATATCGGGTCTATATTTTGGATGTGTCAGCTGTTTTTGTTTAAGAGAATTATTGGCAGTATTCATATTTGTCTAAAAATCTTACAACTTCCTTATTAGCAAGATAGTTGAGCCATCCACCATCAATGTACTAAACTGATTTAAACCCTCTGCTCCTAATGTATCAGGAGATGTTCCATGACAATTAATCGTATTCAATTTCAAGCAGGTAGGTCGCTACTCGAATTTTTAAAGCGCTACTGCACCGGAGACAAATGTGAAGCGGGACTTGAGCAAGCTCGCTGTCCGGGTGGATTCGCTTGTCCTTGTGCGAACATAGAGTGTGTAGCATTTTCAAGCACGATCCACACAACAGATGCAATGTGTTGCGCTTGCCGACTATAACATCGCTGATTGCCGGTATCATTTTTCAAAAAACCAAATTGCCACTGACGACTTGCTTCCTTGCCATCCATCTATCTTATCAGCCAAGCCAAGACCGGTATTTGGCATTGGCCTTGAAGCGCCATCTGGGGGTGAGTTATCACACGGCTTGGTTATTGGCTCATTGACGCTATCTTCTCAGTGGCGACATTCAGATGGATGACGGCTATTGGCTGGCCAGCGAACCGGTGGCAAAGGCGGTTGAGGCTGAGAAAACAAGATGCCTTTTTTGCCGTAGTACCAACTGCTGGTGGACAAGCAAATTCTGAAACTGATTGCCATTGAGCAAGCCGCTGATCCAGATGTTTTGTTGCGAGATCTGGACGCATAAAAGCTAGCTAATATATTATTAAACAATCAGAATAAAAACAACTTATATATAATAATATATCGCTGTTACAATAATGCGTCGGTTATATTTTTGCTTTAAGGAACCTCTGAAAAACTGACATTTTCAGCATCAGCCACTTGAAAAGTTGATCAAAAATTTGAATATTTGGCCATTTTTGTATAAAAACAGCCGGATTCACTCCAAAATAAGCCTGTTTCTGGGCCTATTTTCGAATTTCAGACGCAATCAGGCGTCGACGTTCGTAAGCATCCCCGCGCATGACATTTTCTAGGCGGATACCGCAAAAACGGCGCAGTGATGCAATCTCATAAAGCGCATCTTCCAGGCCTGGATCGGAATAATTGTAAACAATCTGCGCCACATGCGCACGCAGTATGGATTCCAGAGGAAAGGGTTTGCGACCGCGACCCTTGCCGAGCGCGTAATACGGGGCAATCACCGCCATCATGGACTGCCAGGGTAATAATCCGTTGAGTTGATCGAGAAACTTTTCGCGACGGGTGACTTTGCCTTTATGGGCGTATTCGGCATCGGCAAAACTCAGCTGTTGATAGTGATCCATGGGCGTTCTCTCGATAACAACTTTGATGGTTATATTATATCGCAGACGGGCAATTAATCAGAGGTTCCCTAAACGGGAAGTAATTGTTTTTGTATTTTCCTGCCATCCCCTTTTGGTATTCCTATCTTATCTTTTCTGGTGAGGAAGATGCGGTTCGTGCCTCACCACATCCTACGACTGATGGTTGAAGTTGGATGTGCCGCATTGATTTAAAACCGTGGTCAAATTTCCTTAATCCTGCTTTTGATAAAGATTACGCTGCGAATTCCTCGATTCCACTGCGTTGCATCGAGGCTACGGGGGGCTTCGATTGGCGGGTTTTTGTCTTAAATGGCACCCAAAAGCTAGGATGTTGGTATCTCCTATTCATGCGAATATGGCCTTGAAAAGAGGAAGATTTTTACTAATTTTGCGGAAGAGGGCATTGGTGAATTGGGCTGGCTTTGGTTTGATTAAGGCTGCGCTGCGAATTCCTCGATTCCACTGCGTTGCATCGAGGCTACGGGTTGCGATGGCGGGCTGTGTTTGGTTAATGGTTGGTGGGGCATGGTTGAATTGCGCTGACGCTGGTTTGATTGAGGCTGTGCGGTGAATTCCTCGATTCCACTGCGTTGCATCGAGGCTACGGGTTGCGGTGATAGTTGATTTTGGTTGCAGTGAGCATTGTTGAATTGCGCTGACGCTGGTTTGATTGAGGCTGCGCTGCGAATTCCTCGATTCCACTGCGTTGCATCGAGGCTACGGGGGGCTTCGATTGGCGGGTTTTTGTCTTAAATGGCACCTAAAAGCTAGGGTGTTAGGTATCTTCTATTCATGCGAAAGTAAATTCATTTTAACTGCCATAGCGCCTATAGCGGGCCTTGAGCCGGGTAGTTGGGTTGAGTTTCCACAATACAATTGCCATTCGGTAACAAAACTATCGGCAATGTGCCGTAACGAACAGAATTAATTGCATGTGATACCGATAATGGTTGTGCTTCACTCCGTTGCCATTAACCGGCAGCAATACTTGGCATCATTTAGAGGATATCATGATAACTATTAGTAATCGTTACAGTAATACCTGCGTACGTGTGATCACTGCTGCGGCTTTCATCGTTAGTATGGGCTTTGTGTCGGGACAGGCATCAGCATCCGGCAGACACCATGAAGAAAAAGTGGAGGTGCGTATTAAGGATATGCACGACAATCTGAGCATCAATCCTGCTCAGGAAGTTTTATGGGCAAAAGTGGCTGAAACCATGCAGGAAGATGCCAAAGTGATGGATAAACTTACCCAAGCCAGAGCCGATCATGCCAAAGATATGACGGCAATCGATGATTTAAAATCCTATGCGGAAATCACTACCGCGCATGCCGATGGTATTAAAAACTTAATTCCAGTATTTTCTGCTTTGTATGACAGCATGTCGGATGAGCAGAAAAAAGCCGCCGACACTTTATTTCGTCATGTGGATCATAAACATGGCCATAAAAAACCGGCTGACAAATGAAAAAGGCCGTTTATTTATGAACAATTCAATATTGAACTGCAAAGCTGCATCCTGCGGCACGACTAAACTGGCTGTTGCCATCACCTGTATGCTGCTGTTGGGCGGCTTATCGATCTCCTCAGCCTGGGCGGAACATGGTAATGATCATGGCCGGGGCGGTGGTGGAGAGCACCACGAAGACCATGATCATGGCAACTGGCGTGGCGGTGGTTATGGTTACGGCAACCATTACGGCTATGGTCAAGGTTATGGCTACGGCTACGCCCAACCGGTTTATGTGCCGCCACCGGTATATGCAGTGCCGATACAATCGCCTGGCATCAATCTGATAGTACCGCTTAACTTTCGTTAGTTTTCCAATATTTGGGCAAATTTTCTGGTTTTTATGGGTTTGTTAACACCTTTTAACCAGAAAACGGCATAATATTGTTATGAAAACGCCTAAAAGAATAGAACCCTTAATTGAGAACGGTCTGGTTGACGAAGTGCTGCGGTCCTTAAAAAGCGGTAAGGAAGCCGCAGTCTATGTGGTGCGCTGCGGCACGGAAATTCGCTGCGCCAAAGTCTATAAAGAAGCCGATCAGCGCAGTTTCCGCCAAAGTGTGCTGTATCAGGAAGGCCGCAAGGTGCGTAACAGCCGCCGGGCCAGAGCGATGGAAAAGGGTAGCCGTTATGGCCGTGAGGCACAGGAATCAGCCTGGCAAAACGCTGAGGTCACGGCCTTATACCGGCTTACCGATGCCGGGATCAGGGTTCCCAAACCCTATAATTTTATTGATGGGGTGTTATTAATGGAGCTGGTCACCGATGCCGATGGTCAGCCCGCCCCCCGACTGAATGATGTGCAAATGTCGGCAGAGCAGGCCAGGCAATTTCATGGTTTCCTGATTACCCAGATTGTGCGCATGCTCTGTGATGGTCTGGTGCATGGTGATTTGTCGGAGTACAACGTCCTGGTGGCCAGTGATGGCCCGGTGATTATTGATTTGCCCCAGGCAGTCGATGCTGCCGGCAACAACAATGCTCAAATGATGCTGGAACGTGATGTCGGCAATATGGCCAGCTATTTTGGCCAATTTGCCCCGGAACTGTTATCCAGCCATTACGGTAAAGAGATGTGGCATCTGTACCAGCGTGGTGAATTACACCCGGATAGCCAACTCAGCGGTTATTATCAGGAAAGCGCCAGGCCAGCCGATTTACGCAGTATTATTCGTGAAATTGACGCAGCCCGTGAAGACAATGAAGCACGGCTGCGCTTTGCCGATCCTCACTAGCCTAACAGCCTGGTGAGGTGACGGTCTTGATCTAAACAGGTAGTGACTATGGATACAGGCCAACAAACTCACAATCAGGGCAGTGTGGTAGCGGTACGCGGCAGCATTGTAGATGTGTGCTTTACCGAATCCCTGCCGGCTATTTACACGCTATTGCTGGCGGGAGAAGGTGGCCGGATTGTGATTGAGGTTTGGGCGCAAAGCGATGCCCAACTGGTACGCGGTATTGCGCTGACACCCACTCAGGGATTGGCGCGCGGCATGTCTGTCCTCGACACCGGTGGGCCATTATGCGCACAGGTGGGGCCGGGTATTCTATCGCGCATGTTTGATGTGTTCGGTAACCCTATCGACCGGCTGCCTGTCCCTGACCATGTATTACGGCGTACGGTACATCGTGCCCCACCGGCGCTGGCGCGCCGTTCTACCCAGTCGGAAATTTTTGAGACCGGTATAAAACTGATCGATGTGTTGGCGCCGCTGGAACGCGGCGGCAAAGCCGGCCTGTTCGGCGGTGCCGGGGTGGGTAAAACCGTGCTGCTGACCGAGATGATCCACAATATGGTGGGCAATCACAAAGGCGTGAGTATTTTTTGCGGTATCGGCGAACGTTGCCGGGAAGGTGAGGAACTTTACCGGGAAATGCAGGAGGCTGGTGTGCTGGCCAATATGGTGATGGTGTTCGGCCAAATGAACGAACCCCCCGGTGCGCGGTTTAGGGTGGGGCATGTGGCTTTGACCATGGCCGAATATTTTCGGGACGAGGAGCATCGTGATGTTTTGCTGCTGGTGGACAATATTTTCCGCTTCATTCAGGCTGGTATGGAAATTTCCGGTTTAATGGGGCAAATGCCTTCACGCCTGGGTTATCAGCCTACCATGGGTACCGAATTGTCCGGCCTGGAAGAGCGGATTGCCAACACCGATACCGGGGCTATTACCTCCATTCAGGCGGTCTATGTGCCTGCGGATGATTTTACCGACCCGGCAGCGGTGCATACCTTTTCGCATTTATCCGGTTCGATTGTCTTATCGCGCAAACGCGCTGCTGAAGGCCTGTATCCGGCTATTGACCCCTTGCAGTCTTCTTCAAAAATGTCTACTCCCGGTATCATCGGCGCCCGTCATTACAAGCTGGCCCAGCAAATCCGCCGTACTCTGGCTCAATACGCTGAACTGAAGGATATTATCGCTATGCTGGGACTGGAACAATTATCGCCGGAAGACCGGCAGGTGGTGGCCCGCGCCCGCCGCCTGGAGCGGTTTCTCACTCAACCGTTTTTTACGACTGAACAGTTTACCGGCATGCAAGGCCGGTTTGTGAGTCTGACTGATGCGCTGGACGGTTGTGAACGCATTCTGGCCGATGAGTTCAAGGATTACCCGGAAAGTGCTTTGTATATGATAGGCGCAATCGACGAAGCAAAATTAAAGTTCACAGCCGCTAAAATGCCGGAACCAACCGGGGCAGCCAATGCAACTTAAGGTATTACTACCGTATCAGATATTGGTGGATGTTGCTGCGGTGACCCGCATCGTCGCTGAGACGGCGGAAGGCAGTTTTGGTTTGTTACCGCGCCGGCTGGATTGTGTGGCCGCCTTGACACCAGGCATCCTGATTTATCAAACTGCCAATAATGTCGAGCAATGCCTGGCTATTGATGAAGGTGTACTGGTCAAAACCGGCCCTCAGGTGCTGGTTTCGGTGCGCCGCGCCATCGTCGGTGCCGATCTGGCCGAATTACGCCGTCTGGTGGAACGCGAATTCCTGATACTGGATGAGCAGGCTAAAGCTTTGCGTGCAGTTAACACCAAACTGGAAGCCGGGTTTTTACGCCGCTTTGCCGCTTTGCAGCATGAGTAATAAAGCCGCCAAGCCGCCGGTCAAACCGGATAATCTGGCCGACCAGATCGGCACTAAAGTGGTACGCAAGCTCAAGGCTCGCCGTCACGGTACTCCCGGCATCTGGTTTGGCATGGGTATGATGGGCCTGATCGGCTGGTCGGTGGCCACCCCAACTTTGTTGGGTGTTGCGCTGGGCATGTGGCTGGATAAGCATTTTCCCGGCAAACACCCCTGGACGCTGGCGCTGTTAATGGCAGGGCTGGTACTGGGCTGTGTCAATGCCTGGATGTGGGTAGCTAAAGAAGACAAGGCTATGCATCAGCAAGACGAGGAAGATAATGATGAATGATATCCTGATATTAGCATTGGCCTGGCTGGCAGGCGCAGGCCTGGGCGGGGTGTTTTTTGCCGGTTTATGGTGGACGATCCGCAATGGTCTAAACTGTAAGCATCCGGCGCTATTGTTTCTAGGCAGTTGGCTGCTGCGCAGTACGTTGGTGGTGGCAGGATTTTATCTGGTCGGTGGCAGCCAATGGCAGCGCTGGTTGTCGTGTTTAGTGGGATTTATCATGGCGCGCCTGTTGGTTAGCCACCTGACCAATACCAGCAAATCGCAGCAGGTTAAGCATGCATCTTAGTCCTGATCAAATCATTTACTGGCAATGGGGCGTGGTTAAACTTAATGCCACGATAGTGTTTACCTGGGGGTTAATGCTGCTGTTAACCCTGGGCTCGATTCTGATCACCCGCAGGCTATCCACCAATCTGCACCGCAGCCGCTGGCAAAATCTGCTGGAGATCATAGTGACTACCAGCGTCAAACAAATTGAGGAAGTGGGGTTGCGTAATGCCGCCAAGTATTTGGGATTTCTTGGCACGCTGTTTCTTTTGATTGCCACGGCCAATTTATGCACCATCATCCCCGGTTACGAACCGCCCACTGGTTCGCTTTCCACCACTACGGCGCTGGCGCTGTGCGTGTTTGTGGCGGTACCCTTATTTGGCATTAAAGACCAGGGCTTGCGGGCTTATCTTAAATCCTATCTGGAACCCACCTGGGTGATGTTGCCGTTTAATATCATTAGTGAGGTTTCCAGAACTTTGGCCCTGGCAGTACGGCTGTTCGGCAATATGATGAGCGGGGCGATGATCCTGGCGATATTGCTGACGATTACTCCGTTTTTGTTTCCGATTGTCATGACCTTATTGGGCTTGCTGACCGGTATGGTGCAGGCGTATATTTTTAGTATTTTGGCGGCGGTGTATTTGGCTGCGGCGATGAGGGGTGATCCTGGATCAGGAAATTAAGTATTTATATTTTAATAAGTTATAATATTTTTTTAATGTTTTTTGGTGATTATTCAGTGTAACGATGGATGATCCTTTTTTAAATAAGTAGTTAGCTTCGAATGATGCGCTGCACTGCATTTAGCACATCCTACAACTTATTGTTTTTTAAGTGATAATTGGACGCTGAATAGTTGCTTTATTCCTCGCTCCTGGGTGGGGTATTCCTGCCGAAAGCTTGCGCGGCATCCGGGGGGGAACATCGACCTGCGACAGCTTGGTTTCGCTGTGCGACTTTTTTGATGGGTGAATATATGTACATTATGCAAAGGATATTTTATGGATAGTTCTACAATCATTGCGGTGGCTTCTATTGTGATGGCCGGTTTGACCACGGGGTTTGGCTGTCTGGGGCCGGCGCTGGCTGAGGGTAGGGCGGTGGCGACTGCGCTGACTTCGCTGGCTCAGCAACCGGATGCGGCTGCGACTATCACCCGGACGCTGTTTGTGGGGTTAGCGATGATAGAGTCTACGGCGATTTACTGTTTTGTGGTGTCGATGATTCTGATTTTTGCCAATCCGTTCTGGGATCATTTTCTCAGTGCAGCCGGCGGAAAATAGCCATGCTGATAGATTGGTTCACTGTTGCAGCGCAAACCCTTAATTTCCTTATTTTAATTTGGTTGTTAAAGCGGTTTCTGTACGGCCCGATACTGCATGCGATTGATGCCCGTGAACAGCGAATTGCTGCCGAATTGGCCGCAGCAGCAGCAAAAATGGCCAGTGCCGATCAGCAGCGGGATGAATACCAGCGTAAACAACAGGAATTTGCCCAGCAATGCGCCACCCAATTACAGCAGGCAGAACTGGCAGCCAAAACCGCCGGTCAGCAACTGTTGGATCAGGCCAGGCAAAACGCGGATGCTCTGAGCACCAAACGTGCCGAAACCCTCAATAATCAGGCATTGGCCTTAAAGGAAGCACTCAGCCGCCGCACCAGTCAGGAAGTGTATGCCATTGCCCGCAAGACTCTGCAGGATCTGGCTGATGTGACGCTGGAAGCGCAGATCGTCGCAGCGTTTATTCAGCGTTTGTATGCACTGGATACTGCAGCTAAAACCGCATTGGCCACCCAGTTACAAACCTCGGCAGCACCATTAATCATTCGTAGCGCCTTTCCCTTAAGTGAAGCCCAAACCGGCGCAGTGCGTAATACCCTGCAAGAGATTTTTGCTGCCCAACTTAATCTGCAATTTGAAACCGATGCCGGGCTGATCAGCGGACTGGCATTAATTGGTAATGGTCATCAGCTGGCCTGGAGCATCAGCGATTATCTGGCCGATCTGGAAACCAGTGTGAGCAGCGTATTGCAACAACAGCTAAGCAGCACTCCTGCAATTGCCACTGCCCAGCAGGACCCTCATGGCAGCTGATCAACTTGATGACTTATTTGATGAAATATTTAGCGGTATCGGCCAAACCCGCGCGGCTTATCTTGCCCAATTGCAAAGCCGGGAAGTGGGCTATATCGCCAGTATTTCCACCGGTATTGCTAAAGTCAGCGGTTTGCCTGGGGTAGGCTATGAAGAATTGATTATGTTTCCTGGCGGCATATCCGGAATTGCTTTTAATGTGGATGCCGAGGAAATCGGCGTGGTATTGTTGGGCGAATACTGGCGGTTACAAGCCGGCGATAAAGCCGAGCGTACCGGTAGGGTTATGGATGTGGCAGTTGGCCCGGCCTTGCTGGGGCGGGTTATCAATCCGCTGGGATTGCCTCTGGACGGCAATGCGCCGCCCTTGTGTCAGCAACGTCTGCCCATCGAACGCCCCGCTGTGGCCATTATGGATCGCGCTCCGGTCTTGGAACCCCTGCAAACCGGCATCAAGGTGATAGATGCGCTGATTCCGATAGGCAGGGGCCAGCGCGAACTGATTATGGGGGATCGCCAGACCGGTAAAACGGCGATTGCCATTGATACTATCCTTAATCAGGGCGGCCAGAATGTGTTGTGCGTGTATTGCGCCATCGGCCAACACGCTGCTGCTGTCGCCAAAACCATAGCGGTATTACGTGCGCACGGCGCGTTGGAATATACCGTGGTGGTGGTGACCGAAGGCAATGACCCGCCGGGTTTGACCTATATTGCCCCTTATGCGGCCACCAGTATTGCCGAGCATTTCATGGAAGCAGGCAATGATGTGCTGATTGTTTACGATGACCTGACCCAGCATGCCAGAGCCTATCGGGAGTTATCTTTGTTATTGCGCCGACCACCGGGCCGGGAAGCCTATCCGGGGGATATTTTTTATATTCATTCCCGTTTGCTGGAACGTGCCACTCATTTACGCGCCGAGCAGGGCGGTGGTTCTTTGACGGCTTTGCCTATCATCGAAATCGAAGCGCAGAATATTTCGGCCTATATTCCCACCAATCTTATTTCTATTACCGATGGGCAGATTTACCTGTCGCCGGCATTATTTGAACTTGGCGTATTACCGGCGGTAGATGTGGGCAAATCGGTATCCCGGGTCGGCGGTAAAGCCCAGTTGGGCAGTTACCGGGCGGTGACCGGCGATTTAAAACTGGCTTATGCCCAGTTTGAGGAACTGGAAACTTTTGCCCGGTTTGGCGCACGTCTGGATGATGCCACCCGGCATACGCTGGAACATGGCCGGCGCATCCGCGCCTGTTTGCAGCAGGCTGAGTTTGCGCCGCTGCCGGTGCTGACCCAAATCACCATCCTGCTGGCCTTAACAGCAGGCTTGTTTGATAAGGTAACGCTGGAACAAATGCCGGCCGCCGAAACCGCTCTGCAAAGTGCTGTTGAGCAAATACCCGACGAAATTAGGCAGCGTATCAGCACAGCCGCTCAACTCAGTGCGGCTGACCGGCAAGTGATACTTGATATTGCCGGCCGCAGTTTGGTAACTTTTCAAACCAGTACCAATCCAGCCCAGCCATGAGCGATTCGATGGCGACTCTGCGCCGCAAGATGAATAATGCCGGTGATTTGCATTCGGTGGTACGTACCATGAAAGCGCTGGCAGCCGCTAATATCGGCCAGTATCAGCAGGCTGTCGGCGCCTTGGCTGATTATTACCGCACGGTAGAACTTGGTCTGGGCGCCTGTTTTCGGGCCAGCGCCCAAATTGCTGACCGCCCGGAAGCAGTCTATCCAGCCAGCAACACCATCAATGCCGTGGTATTTGGTTCCGACCAGGGGCTGGTCGGTCAATTTAATGAAGTGGTTGCCGAGTTTGCCGGTAAGACCCTGGCTGAATTGCCCGGCACTGCCCAGGTATGGGCGGTGGGCGAACGGGTTCAAGCCCATTTGCTGGATGCCGGTCTTGCTGTACAAACCGGTTTTGCCGTACCTAACGCCGTTAATGCTATCGCCGCGCTGGTGGGGCGCATTCAAATTGAAACAGAACTCCACCAAGCCACTGCCGATGGCGCCAGTTTATATGTATTTCATAACCGCCAGCATACTGCCACACTCTACCAGCCGGTGTGTTTACGGCTGCTGCCTCTGGATGGGCTGTGGCGACACCAGTTGGCCCGGATAAGCTGGCCCAGCCCCAATCTGCCGGAAGTGATGTGTTCTGGCGATAAGACCCTGCGGGCGCTGATACGGGAATATCTGTTTATTTCGCTGTATCGAGCCTGCGCCGAATCGCTAAGCAGTGAAAACGCCAGCCGCCTGGCCGCTATGGAACGCGCCGATACCAATATTGAAGAATTATTGGAACACCTGCACACCAGCTTCAATCAACTCCGCCAAAATTCCATAGACGAGGAATTGTTCGACGTGATTTCCGGCTATGAAGCTTTAAGCAAATAAGCCCATAAGCAGAAGTTTTGCTGGATTACCTGGCGGCGAATTCACCCTACCCACTATGGTTTAAATGGGATCATAGAAAAATTTATGCGGCTTAATAACAAAAAATTGAATTTATTATTATTAAGTATATGATCGAACCGCGATAACACTTTCGGCTTGACCAGTATTATCAAAACCCCAAGGTATCTGTATCTAATAATAAAAAAAGGTGGGTTTAATATGACAACAATTTTAGCCGGCCCAATATTGCGGCGCACCACGCAGAATCGAATTTGTGTCTGGTTAGCACTGGATAGCCCCCAACAGTTAAGCCTGCAAATCATCGAAGCCAATAAGCCTGAGAATGTGCTGGGTGTCAGCCGTGATGACGAACTGGCGGCCAGTCATGTGCAATTGGGTGAAAAGCTGTTTATCTACCTGTTGCAGGCCTATCCTGACCAGAATCAAAATCAGGGCTTGTTCCCGACCAATACCCTTTGTCACTACCGTTTGCTTACCGACACATCTGAAATTGATCTGCAAGCGGCGAAAGTTACTTATGGGGAACTCAAATATCCTATTTTCCATATCCCGGCAAAGCTGACCTCCATACTCCACGGCAGTTGCCGTAAACCGCATGGGGCGCATGGTCAGGAGGCTTTAACTGTGGCCGATAGCCTGCTGGAACAATATCATCAGGAAATTGGAAAGCGTCCGGATTTATTGTTATTAACCGGCGATCAAATTTATGCTGATGATGTGGAAGCGTCCTTGCTGGATATTTTGCGCGATCAGGCACCAATATTGACTGGACGCATTGAAGACCTGCCGACAGATGAGGATAAGCCTGGCGTTTGCGAGAAACTAAGCAATCTGTTTGGCGGCAAAACCCAGCAGCCGGCTTGGTCTCCCCAGCCACTTGTGCCGCAAAACATTAAACTGGGTGGTCGTGCAGAAGTATTAAAACGTCATCATTCTGGTTTGAGCTCAACGGAAGCCGGTAATCATCTGCTGACTTTTGGTGAATTTGCCGCCATGTATATCTTTGTATTTGGCAATGCTCAGGGTTGGCAAACCGCCACGAGTTGGCAAGACATAGCGGCGAAACATATCCCGGTTGCTGCTGATAAACAGGCTGAGTATGAGCAAGCCACGCTGGCCGTGGTTGAGTTTGGCAATAATCTAAGTAAAGTTCGCAGATTACTGGCCAATATCCCCAGTTATATGATTTTTGACGATCATGATGTGACTGATGACTGGAATATAACCGGGCATTGGTATGACAAGGTGCGCACTTCATCATTGGGGCGACGCATGGTGTCGAATGCGCTGGCGGCTTATTGGGCTTTTCAGGGCTGGGGCAATGACCCGGATAATTTTGATGCCGATCTGGTTAAAGCCATTACCGCTCAGCTTAATCAGGCCAATCCTGATCCGGCCATTCAGGAACGCTACGATTTAATGACCTGGAAACATCGGGGCTGGGGTTTTTCGATAGCCACTGAACCACCGATTATTGCAATGGATTCCCGTACCCAGCGCCAACCGGAAAATCCATACTATCCGGCCCACTTGCTGGATCGCTATGCGCTGGACTGGTTGCGTGTGGAATGGAGCAAGCTGAAAAGCACTGCTGCAGAAGCCGGTAAAGACATTGCTTATCCGGTGTTGATTGCCGCCACGCCGGTGATCAGTGAGTCGCTATTTTTGCGAAAGCTTGTTTAGGGGCATCCCAGCCCCAACAAGCGGCAAAAATTACGCGACCGCTAATGCCTCCGGCGGCCCCGATTCGTCCTCCTCACCTCGTTCCGACCCAACAAGGGGATCGGAACTTCGGCTCCAAGTGACTTGACGGCGTTTCGCGATGCCTTGCAGGTTTTCTCCGCTTCGCTTCGAAAACCCGCCCGGCGCTACGCCTATCGGGGACTAAAAATCTTCGCTCCACTTACGTTCCGCTTCCAAGATTTTCAGCGTGGGATTTACTCCCCTGGAGCGCCTGGTGCAGTTTATCCTGACCGGCGTTGCCTATCTGGAGGATATCCCAGCCGTGCGGGCTGTGGAAGTGGCCTTTAATCAGGAGGGTTTGGTCATGGACTGGGCGGTTGATTTTCTGGATGCGGAAGCCTGGACAGCCAATTTGAACGGATTCACCGATTTCATGGATACGCTGTTACACAAAATGCATATTGATAAATGCGTATTTTTATCTGGTGATGTGCATTATTCTTTCACCACTTGCGGATTTTATACCAGCAGCAACGGCTACACCGGCCAGCAAAAAAAGCTGAGCTGCCTGCAATTGACCAGTTCTTCATTACGCAATATCCCCAGTGATGAGCAAAAAAAGGTGTTGAATATCATTCAGCAAGACACTAATCCTAAAACTTCTATCAGTAATTGGTGGCGTTTTTACGCCAGCCAATGGCGCATGGAACACACCTTGTTGCCGTGTACGGCTAATAGCCAAAAGGTGATTGAGACTTGCAATCTTGGTCAACTGTATTTTATAGATGGTCAACCCAGCCGGCATGTGCTGCATGTGCTGGGGAGTGAGGTGGTGTATCTGCTGCCTAGCTTGGGTTCTGTGCCGGAATAAAATTTGGAAAATTAAGCTTATTGCTCTTACATTACCAAATGCAGGCTAGGCCGGATGTGGCGCTTAGTTTTTCATCAGCCGTGAAACGGGCAAGGGCTATAGCCGAAAATAAACGGTCGCCTTGATAATTAATTTTGTAAGCCTATTTATAATTATAAGGAATTAACATGACGAATAAATTTTTTGCAATTTTGGCATTGCAATTTTTTGTTTCTATTGCAAATGCAATCCAACTCCCTGACTTTCCTTTTATCTATTCACAAGGTTACGCAGCAAAAGAAATACCACCCAATACGGTTGAACTGAATTTTTATGTAAAAATCTTTGATGAGAATCCGGAAACGGCCTTTAAACTACTACAAAAACAAAATATTGACTTAGTAAAGTTGTTCAAAGACCTTGATATTCCCGATGAGAATATCGAATCCTATGATATTCAAAAAACAACTGTTCGTGAAAACAAGGATTATCAAGAGTTAAAAGTATTGGGTTACGATATCAGCCAAGGTTACACACTGAGACTAAAGGACATTAATAAATATACGGCACTGATGAACAAGATCGTCAGTTATCGAAACATCGTAAATTTTAATTCGAAGTTTGATGTAGCAGAACGCCAAGATGTTGAAGCGTCATTACTGATTGAAGCCTATGCAGATGCTAAAAATCGCGCCAAAAATATCGCCAATAGTGTTGGTGCGCAATTAGATGCTGTATTTGCCATATCAGAAAAAGGCTTTGGCTCAATAGAAGGCGATTTTGGAATTTCTAATGCCAGTGATAAATCTGATTATATGTTTAATAAAGCCAGCTTCAATGGTAATCCAGCTGTGATAACATTTATACCTTATTCCATTAAAATTGAAAAAAAGGTAAATGTGATTTATAAATTAGGTACTAATCAGTAGTGGATTTGGGCTGCAGCGGTGAGGCCATTGTATATCCCGGTAACCCTTGTTTGATAACGGCTTCGCGGCGAATTCCTTGATTCCACTGCGTTGCATCGAGGCTAAAAACAATACTTTTTTAATGGTTAATTGCTTGGTCGCCTTAAGCTCAGCATATCCTAGGCCTTATCCATCAAGATAAAATTGGTCGATTACTAGCCCCGCACCCCAGATTTTGTCCTGAATCGGCCAAAATTTACCCGTCACGCCACATCAGTTACAAAACTTGCTTACTTTATTGGTAAAATACGGAGGTTTTGTGAACCAGCCTGTCAATTATCATGTCTCAGCCGCAAGCCACCGGATTATTTGTTACCGATCTGTCATGCCGGCGGGATGAGCGTTTGCTGTTTAGCGGCCTGAGTTTTAATGTGCAACCGGGGCAGGTGTTATTGCTGGAAGGCAGTAACGGCAGCGGCAAGACGTCTTTGTTGCGGATTCTGTGCGGTTTTAGATCGGCGGATAGCGGCGAGTGCCGCTGGGACGGTATACCGCTGGACCAGAGCGATTATTTTGCCGAAACAGCTTATGTGGGTCATGCTGACGGCAGTAAAAAAGAGCTGACGGTGCTGGAAAATCTGCGTTTTGCCTTGGCCTTAAGCGCTCCCGGTGCCTACAGCATAGCTCAGGCCTTGCAGAAAGTGCAGTTGGCCGGGTTTGACGATAATTTGGTGCAAACTCTGTCTGCCGGGCAAAAGCGGCGTTTGTCTTTGGCGCGGTTGCTGATCACCCGCCAGCGTTTGTGGATTCTGGACGAACCCTTTACTTCGCTGGATCGGCAGGGTATAGAGTTAATTGAATCTTTAATGATGGCGCATACCGGGCAGGGCGGTATGGTAATCCTGACTTCGCATCATGAGTTAAGTTTGCCGCACATCCATTTACAGCGTATTCATTTAGATACATGTCATTAAGCAAGGCTTTTTTTGCCGTTATCAGCCGGGATTTACTGCTGGCGTTTCGCCGCCGCGCTGAAATGCTCAATCCCTTATTATTTTTTGTGCTGGTAGTAACGCTGTTTCCGCTGGCGGTGGGCGCACAACCGCAGTTATTGCAAAGCATCGCCCCCGGCATTATTTGTGTGGCGGCATTATTGGCGGCTTTGCTGTCCTTGGAAACTTTGTTCAGGACTGATTTTGAAGATGGTTCCCTGGAACAAATGCTGCTCAGCCCGCATGCCTTGACAATACTGGTGCTGGCTAAGATTACCGCACACTGGTTGGTGACAGGATTGCCTTTGTTATTGATTGCGCCTTTACTGGCGGTGTTTTTGGGTTTGCCGGACTCGGCCTTGAGTACGCTGATACTGACTTTGCTGTTGGCTACGCCTTTGCTGAGTTTGATTGGGGCGATTGGGGTGGCTTTGACGGTGGGTTTGCGCCGGGGCGGCATGATTTTGTCGCTGCTGGTGTTACCTTTATATGTGCCGGTGCTGATTTTCGCCAGTAGCGCTGTGGACAGGGCTGCCGGTGGTTTGCCGGTGGACGCCCAACTGGATATTTTGGCGGCCATGTTATTACTGGCTTTGGTGTTGGCACCTTTACCAACAGCAGCCGCGTTAAAAATGAGCGTTAATTAATTTATGTCTGTATTTCCTGCTGTTATCAGCCGTTTTTTTCACAAAACGGCATCGCCACCTTATTTTTATGCGCTGGCAGATCGTTTGCTGCCCTGGTTGACGGTGATTTTTCTGCTGTTGCTGGCTGCCGGCCTCTACGGCGGCTTATATCTGGCACCCAGCGATTATCAGCAGGGTGATAGTTACCGGATTATTTACATTCATGTGCCGGCGGCCTGGATGTCTTTGTTTATTTATGTGTTAATGGCGGTCATGGGCGCGATTGCGCTGGTGTGGCGGATTAAACTGGCCGAAGTGATGCTGGTCAGCAGTGCGCCTATCGGTGCCGGGTTTACCTTTATTGCTTTGGTGACCGGTTCCTTATGGGGTAAACCCATGTGGGGCACCTGGTGGGTATGGGATGCGCGGCTGACTTCCGAACTGATACTGCTGTTTCTGTATCTGGGGGTTATCAGCCTGTACGGTGCTATCGAAGACCGCCGCAATGCGGCTCGTGCCGTGTCGATTCTGGCCCTGGTGGGGGTGGTCAATATTCCTATCATCCATTATTCGGTAGAATGGTGGAACACCTTGCATCAAGGCCCTACCGTCACCAAAATGGATAAGCCCTCTATCCATGTGACTATGCTGGTGCCTTTGCT
Organism: Methylomonas paludis; assembly: GCF_018734325.1. Lineage (NCBI taxonomy): Bacteria > Pseudomonadati > Pseudomonadota > Gammaproteobacteria > Methylococcales > Methylococcaceae > Methylomonas > Methylomonas paludis. The sequence continues at coordinate 1,872,196 of NZ_CP073754.1, forward strand.
GTTAATGGCGATAGCCTTTAAGTTTTATTATTTGATTGCGGTATTGCAGGCCGCCAAACTGGAATTGCTCAAGCGCGAATCGTCTGCGCAATGGGTGAAAAATCTGCTGGAGCAACGAGGATGACTTTACAGGAATTTTTGCACATGGGCGGCTATGCCGTGTATGTGTGGAGCGCTTACGGCGTGACTTTTGTGGTGTTGCTGATCAATCTGCTGCTGCCGCTGCTGCAGCGCAAGCAGTTATTACGTCAATTAATGCTTAGACAACGGCGTAGCCAACGATGAAACCAGCCAGAAAACAACGTCTGATTTTGATCGGCTTAATGCTGGTGGGGCTGGGGCTGGCGGTGACTTTTGCCTTGCAGGCTTTTAACCAGAACCTGATGTATTTTTTTTCCACTACTGATGTGGTGGACGGCAAAGCACCGGCCAATACGGCGTTTCGTCTGGGCGGCATGGTGGTCAAGGGCAGTGTGGTCCGGCCCGGCAGCAATTTGCTGGTCAGTTTCAAACTCAGCGATTTTAATAAGGAAGTGACGGTGGAATATACCGGTATCCTGCCGGATTTGTTCCGCGAGGGGCAGGGCATTGTCGCCAAAGGCCGGCTGGACAGTCGCGGTGTGTTTGTGGCTGAAGAAGTGCTGGCCAAGCATGATGAAAACTATATGCCGCCGGAAGTGGCCGACAGCCTGAAAAAAACCAAGGAAAAACCATGATCCCGGAACTTGGACATTTTGCCCTGATTATGGCTTTGGGCATGGCCATTATTCTGGGGGTGCTGCCGATAGTGGGCGCGGCCAGAGCCATACCCGGCTGGGTGCATGTGGGTAAATCTGCCGCTTACGGCCAATTGCTGTTTATGGGTCTGGCTTATGCCAGTCTGACCTGGAGTTTTGTTCAGCATGATTTCTCGGTGGCTTATGTGGCTCAAAACTGTAATACCTCCTTACCGTTTTTATATTTAATCTCCGGGGTATGGGGGGCACACGAAGGCTCTTTGCTGCTGTGGGCGCTGACGTTGACGATCTGGACGGCACTGGTGGCCGGCTTCAGCAAAAATATCCCCGATGCCACCCGAGCCAGGGTGCTGGGGGTGATGGGGCTGGTAAGTATCGGCTTTATTCTGTTTTTATTGCTGACTTCTAATCCGTTTACCCGTTTGTTTCCTGCGCCCAGCGAAGGCCGGGATCTTAATCCTTTATTGCAGGATCCTGGTCTGGCGATTCATCCGCCCATGTTGTACATGGGGTATGTTGGGTTCTCGGTGGCTTTTGCCTTTGCGATTACCGCGCTGCTGGAAGGCCGCTTGGATACCGCTTGGGCCCGCTGGTCAAGGCCTTGGACTAATATTGCCTGGATGTTTTTGACCATAGGTATCACTCTGGGCAGCTGGTGGGCTTATTATGAACTGGGCTGGGGCGGTTGGTGGTTTTGGGACCCGGTGGAAAATGCCTCTTTCATGCCCTGGCTGGTGGGGACGGCTTTAATTCATTCGCTGGCGGCCACCGAAAAACGCGGGGTCTTTAAAACCTGGACGGTGCTGCTGGCTATTTTTGCTTTTTCATTAAGTCTGCTGGGCACGTTTCTGGTGCGTTCCGGGGTGTTGACCTCGGTACATGCTTTTGCCAGCGATCCGGCACGGGGGATTTTTATTCTGGGCTTTCTGGCGGTGGTGATTGGCTCATCGTTATTGCTGTATGCCATCCGCGCTCCGCAAGTGAAAAGTCACGCTTCGTTTGACCTGGTTTCCAAAGAATCGGTATTGTTGATTAATAATGTGTTGCTGGTGGTGACGGCCGCCAGTATTTTGCTGGGTACTTTATACCCGCTGGTGATTGATGCGCTGGGTTTGGGCAAGCTGTCGGTCGGGCCACCGTATTTTAATGCGGTGTTTATTCCGCTGATGGCGCCTTTGGCTTTGGTGGTGGGTTTTGGGGTGCTGATGCGCTGGAAGAGCGACAGTCTGCAAAAGCTGGCCTGGCGGTTACGCTGGGCGGCACTGATCTGTGTCGGCATTGCCTTGCTGATACCGGCTTTGATGCCGTTTTATTCCTGGGCGGCGGTTTTGGGTGTGGCGCTGGCGCTGTGGACTGTAGCGGTGACCTTTGTGGCTTTCCAGCAAAAAATTCAGGTGTGGAACTGGGCCCGACTCCGGCAAATACCTGCCGGATTTTACGGCATGACCCTGGCCCATTTGGGCATAGCGGTATTTGTGACTGGTATTACCTTTACTTCGGTCTACAGCATAGAGCGTGATGTGCGTCTGGCGCCGGAAGAGACGCTGGATTTGTTTGGCTATATTTTCCAGTTTCACGGTATTAAACATACTCAGGGACCTAATTATCAGGCTGAGCAGGGCTATCTGACCGTCAGTTATCAGGATAAACTGGTAGCCGAGCTGCATCCGCAAAAACGGGTCTATAAAGTCCAGAAAATGCCGATGACCGAAGCGGCGATTGATGCCGGTCTGTTCCGGGATTTGTTTGTCGCCATTGGTGAACCCTTGGGCGATGAAGGTGCCTGGAGTCTGCGTATTTATTACAAGGCTTTTATCCGTTGGATTTGGCTGGGTGGTTTGTTAATGGCTGCTGGCGGGGTGACGGCGGCCTGCGACAGACGTTATCGACTTAATAAATCATCAGGTGTGGCTGCTCATGTTTAAGTATCTGATCCCGCTTTTATTATTTATCGTGCTGGCGGTGTTTCTGGCGGTGGGTTTGAACCTTAATCCCAAGGAAATTCCCTCTCCGCTGATCGGTAAGCCGGCCCCTGAATTTAACTTGCCGGTACTGGGTGCGCCGGAAAGTACGGCGCAACCCGGTCTATATCGGGGACAGGTCTGGCTGCTGAATGTTTGGGCTTCCTGGTGTGTTTCCTGCCGCGAAGAACATCCTTTGCTGTTATCGATTGCCGCTCAGCAGCAAATACCCTTGGTCGGTCTGAATTATAAAGATGAAGCCAGTGCAGCCCGGCAATGGCTGGAACAGCGCGGTAATCCCTATGTTGTGTCGGTGATGGATAGTGATGGCCGGGTGGGGATTGATTATGGCGTGTACGGTGTGCCGGAAACTTTTGTGATTGATAAGCGCGGTCTGATTCGTTACAAACATACCGGGCCTATTACTCCGGCTGATCTGGAAAATACTCTGCTGCCGCTGGCCCGGCAATTACAGGCGGAACCCTCATGAAAATCCTGCTGGCCGTCTGGCTGCTGATATTATCCAGCCCAACTTGGGCAGCTGTGGAATACCATGACTTTAAACAGCCGGAACAGGAACAGGCTTACCAAAATCTGATTGCCGAATTGCGTTGTCTGGTTTGCCAAAATCAAACCATAGCCGATTCCAATGCTGATTTGGCTAAGGACTTGCGCCGTCAGGTTTATGAGATGCTGCAACAAGGCCAGTCTGAGCAGCAGATCATTAATTTCATGACCCAGCGCTATGGGGATTTTGTGCTATATAAACCGGCGTTTACCTTTAAAACGGCTTTATTGTGGTTAGGGCCGCTATTGTTGCTGATGTCTGGACTGGTAGCACTATGGCTGGTGGTACGCCGGAAAAAACAGGCCGTCAAGCCGGTATTAAGCACCAGTGAAAAGACCCGGCTCCAGCAAATTTTAGAAAAAGGTGAAGAGGATTGAACACTTGGTTTTGGATAATTGCCGGCGCAATGTTAGTGCTGGCTTTGGTGATTTTGATTCGGCCCCTGCTCAGCAAACAAGCCCTGCGTAGCCAGGACGGCACTCAGCGCAATCTGAGAATCGCCCGTCAGCAACTGGCCGAATTGCAACAGCAACATCTGGACGGTGTGCTTAGCCAGGATCAGTTTGATGCCCAGTATCTGGAGCTGCAGCAAAATTTGCACGACAATCTGGATGATGATAACTCTGCGCCACACGCTGGCGGCAGCGGTCGCTGGATTATCGGGTTGATTGTGGTGTTGCTGCCGCTGCTGAGTATAGCTCTCTATTTACAGTTGGGCGATGCCGATGCTATCGCCAAAGCTGAGATGCAGGCGGAAAATGAGCGTAGTCTGGCTCAGGTGCGGGAAATGATTCCGCAGATTATCGAGCGCCTGAAACAAAATCCCAATGATTTGCAGGGCTGGCTGATGTTGGGCAGGTCGTATATGTATCTGGAGCAATATACCGAGGCTGCCGGGGTTTATGCCAAGCTTTATCAGTTTCAGCCGGATAATCTGGAAGTAATGCTGGATTATGCCAATAGTCTGGCGATGAGCCGAAATGGTGAATTGAATGGCCTGACCGGTGAGCTGATTTTTAAAGCCTTGCAATTGGCTCCGGATAATCATAATGCCTTATGGCTGGCCGGTATGGCTAAGGCTCAGTCGGGTGAGGGCGGTCAGGCCATTGTTTACTGGCAAAAACTGGCGGGGTTGCTGCCGCCTGACTCCAGTAATTTACCTCAGGTGCAGCAAATGATAGCCGAAGTCACGGCACAGATGGCTGCAGAGTCGGCATCGGCATCGGCAGCGCCGATTACCAACAATATTCATGTCAATGTGGCTATTGCGGCTGAATATAAAGCCAGGGCGCAAAGCGGTCAGACTTTATTTATCTATGCTCAGGCCGTCAGTGGCCCGAAAATGCCTTTGGCTATTGTGCGCAAACAGGTGGGTGATTTGCCGCTGACGGTGGATTTGAATGACAGTCTGGCCATGCAGCCGGGTTTACATCTGGCTGATTTTCCCAAACTTAAAATTGTTGCGCGGATTTCGCAAAGCGGTGATGCCATCAGCCGGGCCGGTGATTTTATCGGTAGTGTGGAACTTGGTCAGCTGCTTGCCGATCAGACGGTCAATATCAACATTAATCAAGAAGTGAAATAATGGATCAATCTATCAAATTCGATCTCGATCTTATCCATCGCTACGATAAATCCGGGCCGCGTTATACCTCTTATCCCACGGCGCTGGAATTACACGAGGGCTTCGGTGAGGCCGAATACCGTCAGCAGATTGCCAAATCCAATGCTCTGGGCGGGCCGTTATCACTGTATTTTCACATTCCGTTTTGCGATACCGTGTGTTTTTATTGCGCCTGCAATAAAATTATTACCAAAAATCGTGCGCATGCTGTGCCGTATCTGGATAGTCTGGTACAGGAAATTGCCATGCAGGGGGCTTTGTTTGATAAGTCCCGCGTGGTTAATCAATTGCATTGGGGCGGCGGTACGCCTACCTTTTTAAATTATGCGCAAATGCGGCAGTTGATGGAAGCCACCCGTACTCATTTTAATTTGCGTGACGATGATAAGGGTGAGTATTCCATAGAGGTTGATCCGCGCGAAACCAACGATCAAACCATTGCGCAGTTGCGTGAACTGGGTTTTAACCGCATTAGTTTAGGCTTGCAGGACTTTGACCCTGCTGTCCAAAAAGCGGTGAATCGGATCCAAAGCAAAGAACAAACTTTTGCTGTGCTGGATGCAGCTCGCCAGGAAGGTTTCCGCTCCACCAATATTGATTTGATTTACGGTCTGCCGCTACAAACTGAACAAAGTTTTGCGGCCACGCTGGATCAGGTGCTGGCTTATGAGCCGGACCGGTTTTCGATATTTAATTATGCGCACATGCCTAGCCGCTTTAAAACCCAGCGCCAGATTGTTGAAACTGAACTGCCCAGCCCGGCCTTAAAACTGGACATATTGCAGATGGTGGGTAAAAAACTCACTGATGCCGGTTATGTCTATATCGGTATGGATCATTTTGCCAAACCTGACGACGAATTGGCGGTGGCTCAACGCGAAGGTAAGCTGTATCGCAATTTCCAGGGCTATTCCACTCATTCCGATTGTGATCTGGTGGGTTTGGGGGTAACGTCCATTGGTCGGGTGGCTGATGCCTATCTGCAAAATAACAAAGAACTGGATGAATATCAGTCTAGTATTGCTGAGGGCAAACTGCCGGTATTCCGGGGTGTGGCGCTGGATGAAGACGACAAATTGCGCCGGGCGGTGATTACTCAGTTAATTTGTCATTTTGATCTTGATTTCAGTAAGATAGAGCAAGAATTTAATATCAGTTTCCATGATTATTTTGGCCCCGAATTCGCCAGCCTGAACGCGATGCAGAACGATGGTCTGTTGACTTTGAGCGATCAAGGTATACAGGTGCTGCCAGCCGGGCGTTTGTTAATCCGCAATATCTGCATGGTGTTTGATCGATATCTGGCGCAAAAACAGCAGCAGTTTTCTAGGGTAATTTAGCCCTGATCCGCACTAAATACCGGAGAAAGCTAAATTAAGTGACTGTCATAACAAACATTTCTGGCGACGCCTACTTAATCGCAGCCTGAGTCTATGCTAGACTTTAGCGCAGCAACTAATCACGTCCCAGAATACTCAGCCGCTAACCATGAACGACAGAGACATTATCTCCAAACACCTGTTCAAGCAGATGACTGTGGATATGGCGCGTTTACTCCTCGATCTGGATATTTCCGATGTGGAAATCATCGATAATGAACAGCAAAGGGTAGAAGATCGGCGCGCGGATTTGGTCGCTAAAGTGCAAGAGCATGGCCTTAGTTATATTCTGCATATTGAGATACAGAATGATAATCAAGCCATCATGCCCTGGCGAATGCTGCGTTATCGCACCGATATAAGTCTCGCCTATCCCGGACTTGATGTGAAGCAATACCTAATCTATATAGGCAAAGCTAAACTGACTATGGCATCCGGCATAGAGCAGGCCGACCTGAGTTATCGTTATCGAACTGTGAATACGCACAGCATGAACTGCGAAAGCTTTTTTCAGCAAAACACGCCCGATGCCTTGGTATTTGCCATACTCTGCGATTTTGGCCACTATAGTAGCCGTGAAGTTGTGCGGCACATTTTGCAAGGTTTACAGAAGTTAACTGGCCATAACGAAGCAGCTTTTAGAGATTATTTACTGATGCTGGAAATCCTGTCCAGCAACCGCGATTTAAAACAAATTGTCCAAGAGGAAGAAAATATGTTGAGCCAAATCAAATACAGCGATCTGCCTTCTTATGGATTAGGCATGAAAAAAGGCTTGGAGGATGGCATCGAACAAGGTATTGAACAAGGTATTGAACAAGGCAAACAGCAAGGAGAAGCTGTCATGCTAGAAAAGCTATTGCAGATTAAATTTGGCGATATACCAGACAGTGTTAAACAACGTTTGCAGACCGCCCATTCTGCAGAATTGCTTCTATGGTCAGAGCGTGTATTGAGTGCAGATACATTGCATGACATATTTGCCGATCATTAATTACCATCAGTGAGTCGCTATTTTTGCGAAAGCTTGTTTAGGGGCATCCCAGCCCCAACAAGCGGCAAAAATTACGCGACCGCTAATGCCTCCGGCGGCCCCGATTCGTCCTCCTCACCTCGTTCCGACCCAACAAGGGGATCGGAACTTCGGCTCCAAGTGACTTGACGGCGTTTCGCGATGCCTTGCAGGTTTTCTCCGCTTCGCTTCGAAAACCCGCCCGGCGCTACGCCTATCGGGGACTAAAAATCTTCGCTCCACTTACGTTCCGCTTCCAAGATTTTCAGCGTATGATTTTTTTCGCCGCAAGTTCATCCGTCATTTTAAGTTTGGCGCACCATTAGTACTATTGTTTTTATGTCCTTAAAAGCACAATGTAATCGGTTTAACCCGGATAAAACCGCTGGCCACCAACTTCGACACATCACTTCCCACGGAACCCCTTACGTTTGATACAATACAGTGCTTTAACACTCGCTAGTCGTTTGCAGCAAAGGATGTGTTGCTTAGACTTTTTATGAGGATTCTGCCCCTTATCGGCAGTACTGGAATCACGGACACATGTCAGACTTCGCTAAAGAAATATTTCCGGTCAATCTCGAAGACGAGATGAAGCAATCCTATCTCGATTACGCCATGAGCGTTATCGTAGGCAGGGCCTTACCCGATGTCAGAGACGGCTTGAAACCAGTACACCGCCGCGTGCTTTACGCGATGAGCGAACTGGGCAACGACTGGAACAAGCCTTACAAAAAATCGGCCAGGGTGGTCGGTGACGTGATCGGTAAATACCATCCCCACGGCGATACGGCGGTATACGACACCATCGTCCGTATGGCTCAGCCGTTTTCCTTGCGTTACATGCTGGTGGACGGGCAGGGCAACTTCGGTTCGGTTGACGGTGATTCCCCGGCGGCGATGCGGTACACCGAGGTGCGCATGTCGCGTATCGCTCATGAACTGCTGGCCGATCTGGACAAGGAAACAGTGGATTTTGTCGCCAACTACGACGAATCCGAATCCGAACCCACGGTGATGCCCACCAAGGTTCCCACTTTACTGATCAACGGTTCTTCTGGTATCGCCGTTGGTATGGCCACCAATATTCCGCCGCATAATCTGGGTGAAATTGTTTCGGCTTGTTTGGCTCTGATCGATAACGACGATCTGACGCTGCATGAATTGATGGAAATTATTCCCGGCCCGGATTTTCCGACTGCCGGCATCATCAATGGCGCATCCGGGATTTACGAAGCCTATGCCACCGGCAGGGGCCGTATTTATTTACGGGGGCGCAGCCATTTTGAAGACATTGGCGACAGCAGCCGTCAAGCTATCATTACTACCGAATTACCGTATCAAGTCAATAAAGCCCGCTTACTGGAAAAAATTGCCGAACTGGTCAAGGAAGGCAAGCTGGAAGGCATTTCCGGCCTGCGCGACGAGTCCGACAAGGATGGTATGCGCATGGTGGTGGAACTGAAACGCGGTGAAGTGCCGGATGTGGTGCTGAACAATCTGTACAAACATACCCAGTTGCAAACCGTATTCGGTATCAATATGGTGGCTTTGTACGATGGCCGCCCGGAATGTATGAATCTGAAACAGATTCTGCTGGCCTTTATCGACCACCGCCGCGAAATCGTTACCCGCCGTACCATTTACAATCTGCGTAAAGCCAGAGATCGCGCCCATGTCCTGGAAGGCTTGGCTGTTGCACTGGCCAATATCGACGCGATGATCGAACTGATCAAAACTTCGCCCAACCCACAGGAAGCCAAACAGGGTCTGTTGGAAAGAACCTGGGATGCCGGTCTGGTGGCCAGTTTGCTGGATAGAGCCGATGCCCAGCGTTCCCGTCCTGATGATTTACCGGTTGAGTTCGGTATTCTTGACGGGGTTTACCGGCTTTCCGAAACCCAGGCCCAGGCGATTTTGGATTTGCGTCTGCACCGTTTAACCGGTTTGGAACAGGACAAAATTGTTAATGAATATAAAGAACTGCTGGCATTGATAGATGAATACCTGTATATCTTAGGCAGTGACGCCCGTTTGATGGAAGTTATCCGCGAAGAACTGGTGGAAATCAAAAACCAGTATGCGGATGCCCGGCGCACCGAAATTATTCAGGATTACACCAATCTTTCCCGCGAAGATCTGATTACCGAAGAAGACATGGTGGTGACCATGTCTCATGCCGGTTATGTCAAAACACAGCCGTTAAGTGATTATCGCGCCCAGCGTCGTGGTGGCCGAGGCAAATCAGCCACGGCCACCAAAGAAAACGATTTTGTGGAAAAACTGATTATCGCCAATACTCACGACACCATCCTGTGTTTTTCTTCGCAAGGCAAGGTGTATGGCTTGAAAGTATTCGATTTACCGGTTGCCAGCCGGGCTGCATCCGGCAAACCGTTTGTCAATCTGCTGCCGCTGGAAGAAGGCGAGAAAATCAACGCCATGTTGCCGATACGGGAATACAGCGATGATAAATATATCTTTATGGCCACTTCTTCGGGTGTGGTGAAAAAAACGCCGTTACCGGAATTTGCCCGCCAGCGCACTAACGGCAAGATAGCCATCGACCTTAACGAGAATGATACCCTGGTGGGTGTCGCCGTTACCGATGGTCAGCAGAATGTACTGTTGTTCAGCAGCGATGGTAAAGCGGTATGCTTTAACGAATCCGATGTGCGCTCCATGGGTAGAACCGCTACTGGTGTGCGTGGTATTCGTTTGCAGGATGGCCAGCGGGTTATTTCGCTGATTATCGCCAGCGAAGGCACGGTGTTGAACATTACCGAAAACGGTTACGGCAAACGCACCAAACTGGAAGAGTTTACCCAGCATAGACGCGGTGGCCAGGGCCTGATTGCCATCCAGACTTCCGAGCGCAATGGCGCTGTGGTGGGGGCGGTACTGGTTAACGACAATGATGAAATCATGCTGATCACTAACGGCGGTATTCTGGTCAGAACCCGGGTTAACGAGATTTCCATCGTCGGCCGAAATACTCAGGGTGTTACCGTTATTCGCCTGGATAAAGGTGAAAAAGTCGTGGGTGTCGATAGAATAGAAGGCTTGGGCGACGAGGAAGATGCCGATGCCGAATTTACTGATGATGTGGAAATCACTAACACCGATAATGGTGCGGAAGAAGAATAATGTCCAGAGTTTTTAATTTTAGCGCCGGTCCATCTACCTTGCCTGTGGAAGTATTGGAGCAAGCCCGGCAGGAAATGCTGGATTGGCAAGGCAGCGGTATGTCGGTGATGGAAATGAGCCATCGCGGCAAACATTTCATGGCCATAGCCGAAGCCATGAAAAATGATTTGATCGAATTATTGGCTATTCCAGCCAATTATCAGGTTCTGTTTCTACAAGGCGGCGCCAGTGCGCAGTTTGCCCTGATTCCACAAAATATACTTAACGGTAAGACCAAAGCAGCTTATGTCAATACCGGTGCCTGGTCTACCAGCGCCATCAAGGAAGCCGGCAAATACTGTGAAGTACAACTGTCTGCCAGTGCTGAAACCAGCGGTTTTACCACCGTCCCGACCTTGAACACCTGGCAGATCGATAGTGATGCAGCCTATTTGCATTACACCTCCAACGAAACCATCCACGGCGTGGAGTTTAGCGAAATACCTGATGTGGCGGACATACCGCTGGTATGCGATATGTCGTCCAATATTTTGTCCCGGCAGTTTGATGTCAGCCGGTTTGGCCTGATCTACGCCGGTGCCCAAAAAAACATGGGGCCATCTGGTGTAACCGTGGTCATCGTTCGTGATGATTTGCTGGGCCTGACTCAGGACACCGTGCCTTCGGTGTTTAATTATCAGTTGCAGGCCAAGAGTGATTCCATGCTGAACACTCCGGCCACTTATAACTGGTATTTACTGGGTCTGGTACTGCAATGGAGTAAACGCCAGGGCGGTTTGGCAGCTATTGAGCAAACTAATATCCGCAAAGCGCAAAAATTGTATCAGGCCATTGATGCTTCGGTTTTATACCGGAATCCGGTCGATCCTGAATACCGCTCCAGAATGAATGTGCCTTTCGTATTGGCAGATGCCGGCCTGGACAAAGAATTTTTACGTCTGGCAGATGCCGCCGGTTTAAGTTCGCTGCCCGGCCACCGCTCGGTAGGCGGTATGCGGGCCAGTATTTATAACGCCATGTCCGAAGCCGGGGTAGATGCCTTAATCGATTTTATGGCCGAGTTTGAACGCACTCATTAAGTATGACCGCTATGACAGACATTATCCCGCTTAGCACATTAAGAGATCAAATCGACGCGATAGATCAGCAAATTTTGGCCTTGATCAATCAGCGTGCCCAGTGCGCTCAGGAAGTAGCCCGCACCAAACTGGCTGAAGGTGAAACCGGCAGCTTTTACCGCCCGGATCGCGAAGCCCTGGTGCTGCGCCGGATCAAGGAACTCAATCCCGGCCCCTTAACGGCCGATACGGCTGCACATTTATTCCGGGAACTGATGTCTGCCTGTCTGGCCCTGGAAAAACCGCTGGAAGTGGCTTTCCTTGGCCCAGCCGGCACATTTACCCAGCAGGCGGTATTCAAGCATTTTGGCCATGCTGTGCAGGATATTCCGGTAGCCACCATTTATGATATTTTTCATGCTGTGGATACTGGGCAGTGCCAGTTTGGTGTGGTGCCGGTGGAAAACTCCACCGAAGGCGTGATTGCTCATACTCTGGATCGTTTTATCGATTCCAATTTGCAGATTTGCGGCGAGGTGGAGATTCGTGTGCATCAGAATCTGCTGGGTAAAATGGAATCTCTGGCTGATATTAAAGAAGTGTATTCCCATCAACAATCGCTGGCTCAATGCCGGCAATGGCTGAATATCAATCTGCCCGGCGTGAATTGTGTTGCTGTCAGCAGCAATGCCGAGGCTGCCCGACTGGCCAGTCTGGATAATAGCAAAGCCGCTATTGCCGGATTGATCGCCGCCGAACTCTACGGCTTGAATGTGCTGGGCAATAATATTGAAGATGAAGCCAACAACACCACGCGCTTTATTGTGATTGGCCGTCAGCAACCGGCTTCCACCGGTGCCGATAAAACCACCATATTGGTATCCACCGGCAATCAGGCCGGCGCTTTATACAAAATCCTTGGCCCATTTGCCGACTTTGGTATCAGCATGGCTCATATCGAATCGCGACCATCCCGCCAGGCCTTGTGGGAATATGTATTTTTTATTGATATTGACGGCCATCGCGAAGATGACAATGTAGCCCAAGCGCTGGCCTTGCTGCAAAACAATGTCAAGTTGTTAAAAATATTGGGCTCTTATCCTAAGGCTGTGATTACCTAACTAAACACGGCGGGAAAGGGGAGTTGTGCAGCATTTTGCTATTGCGGCTCGCCTGAGTACGAAATGAAAATTCCCTAAGCGAGTTCGATCTGCCATCATGTAATTGATAAAACCAAGGGTTTGGTGTTATAAGTTAGTCGTGAGGCCATTCAGTTTATCCCATCTAGCATATAGTACTCCAACCGTGTATTGATGAATAGGACATTGGATAGACTGAACACAGTGATACGCATTAATCGCAAACGATGCAGTTCCTTACATCAACTTCCTATTTGGCTTATCCTCCAAAAAAGTTGACCAACTATTTGGGTGTCAGTGCTGCAAATCTGCTTAAGTATTTTATGAAGATTGAATCTATTCGGCTAAAAAATTTCAAGACCTTCCGCGATGTCCATCTAAAAGAGATTCCACCTTTTTTAGTAGTCGTTGGCGCTAATGGCTCTGGAAAAACCACCTTATTCGATGTGTTTGGATTTTTACATGACTGTTTGAAAGGTAATGTTCGCCAAGCCTTAGATAGCCGCGGGCGATTTAAAGAAGTAGTCAGTAAAGACAGCGATGGCGATAGTATCCTGATTGAAATCCAATATCGCATGGAAATTACCGATGTTGATCGTTTAGTCACCTATTCTCTGGAAATTGCCGAAAAAAATAATGCGCCCTATGTAAAACGAGAAATATTGCGTTATAAACGTGGCCGGCACGGTAGCCCATATCATTTTCTGGATTTTGCCAATGGCGAAGGTTACGCTGTGACTAATGAAGAAGACTTTCATAAGTCAGACGAAGAACTCACCCGCGAAAATCAGTCGGTAGCACCCGATTCTTTGGCCATCAAAGGACTGGGGCAGTTTGCCCGATTTAAAGCGGCCAATGCATTTAGGCAATTAGTTGAATCGTGGCATGTTTCTGATTTTCACATCAATGCGGCACGAGGGCGCAAAGAAGCGGCGGGCGACTCGGAACACCTATCTGAAACCGGCGATAATTTGCCGCGTGTAGCGCAATATCTGTTTGAGCAATACCCCAATACTTTCCAAAAAATCATTGATACCATGAAACGGAGGGTGCCCGGAGTAAAGGATATCGAACCCAAACTCATGGATGACGGTTTTCTGACCTTGCGCTTTCAGGACGGATCATTCAAAACCCCGTTTCTTGACCGTTATGTATCGGATGGCACCATTAAAATGTTTGCCTATCTGGTGCTATTGCACGATCCAAACCCACATCCTTTGCTATGCGTGGAAGAACCAGAAAATCAGCTTTATCCAAAACTAATGTCGGAATTAGCGGAAGAGTTTCGTCTATATTCACGAGAAGGGCAGGTACTTGTATCAACTCATTCACCCGATTTTTTAAATGCTGCCAAGTTGGAGGAAGTTTGCTGGCTAGTTAAAAAAGCCGGCTCCACTCAAATTTTTCGTGCCAAAGACGATCCGCAAATTGCTGCTTACATGGCGGATGGCGATCAAATGGGCTATTTATGGAAGCAAGGCTTTTTTACCGGGGCCGATCCTGAATGAAAGAATTGGTATTTTTGCTGGAAGAGCCATCTGCTAAAGCCATGCTGGAAAGTTTGCTGACAAAAATTCTCAGTCCAGACATTACACCAAGGCTAATAGCCTTCGAGGGTAAGCAGGATCTGGAAAAACAGCTAGTCAAACGCATCAAAGGATACATTAATCCTCAGGCCAGATTTATTGTAATGCGCGATCTTGACAGTGCTCCAGATTGTAAAGAATTAAAAAAGACGCTGTTAGACAAATGTATTGCTACTGGTCGTCAGCCTGCGCCTATGGTACGCATAGCTTGCCGTGAACTGGAAAGCTTTTACCTTGCCGATCTGCAAGCTGTGGAATCGGCTATGAACATCGACGGCTTGGTTAAACAGCAAAATACTAAAAAATTTCGCAACCCAGATAATTTAGCTAGCCCAAGTCGAGAACTAGCCGTTTTAACCAAACATCGTTATCAAAAAGTCAGCGATTCCAGAATTATTGGCAAACATCTTGATGTAAATAATCAACGTTCAGCCAGTTTTAAAAATCTGATTGTCGGAATTCGGCGCATGGAGAAGGAGCTTGTTGAGCTTGGTGTTGGAAAGGATAGTGATTAGTACCAACTAGCTCAGAGACCACTCCGATCTGAGCAGTTATGGATTAGAGTCATCTTGATGTGCAAACCGGAATAAGTTATCTTACTTACCAAATTGATGAGCCGCTAGAGCTGAGATAATGCTAGTAAAAAGATAGGAAGAAAATGGGTTTCATCCTATAAAGCCCAAGGCTTACAATCAAAGCAAACTCTATCCCTGTCAAAACTACTGGTCAATCAAACTAAGATCATCCCAACGGAAATAACCGCCGCTGTTTCATTAGCAGACATTGAATACAGCTTTGATAGGTCTATCATTGCCCTTTAGTTGTCGGACTTTTTTGACAACAAATGGATTACATTACGAAAAAGTTTATTAGTACTGTGATTTTGGTTAAACCGTTTCAGCTCTGTACACGACAAAACCTAAAAACCGGCTAAAGAAGATGATCTAAGCTTATGACTTGAAAGCCCATCGCAAATCTGTTTCACTCTCTAATGACTAAAAAAGGGGGTGAACATGGACTTAAACGATGGGCTTAGAGCGATTTTAAAAGACCATGTGTCTTGGAGCAAGCGCCGTTTAGATTGTTTTATCGGTCTGTTACTGGCGTTAATCCAATCCAGGCACATGAATTTAACGCAATTAGCGGTGAATTTTGGTGGACAGGCGACCTTAAAGTCCCGGTACAGGCGGCTTCAGCGTTTTTTTCAAACCGTTGTTTTTGATTATGACGCCGTGGCGCATCTGATCATGCAGTTGTTTGATTTTAAGGGCCAGTCGTATTATTTGACTCTGGATCGCACTAACTGGAAATGGGGAAAGGCCAATCTGAATATCCTCACCCTGGCGATTGCTTATAAAGGCATGGCGGTGCCGGTGTACTGGTTGGTGTTGAATAAGCAGGGTAACTCCAATCAGCGTGAACGAATCGCCTTATTGCAACGCTTCATCCGGCAGTTTGGTCGGCATGGCATTCAAGGCGTATTGGCTGACCGGGAGTTTATTGGCGATCAGTGGTGGCAATGGTTAACAGACCATACCATTCCGTATTTGATTCGGATGAAAGACAATCAGTTACTGACCAATCGCCGCCACGCCGGAAAGCCCGTTCAAGCCCTATTCCGGGATTTAAAGGTGGGCGAGCAGCGCGTACTGAGGAAAAGACAGCGCATTGGCGATCAGTGGGTTTGGTTGAACGCCTTAAAATTAGAGACCAACGAGCTATTAGTGTTGGCCAGTAACCGGCGCTTGGCTCAGGCGATTCAAGTTTACGGCCAGCGCTGGCAAATTGAAAACCTGTTCCAATGCTTGAAAGGGCGCGGCTTCCATTTAGAAGATACCCGGCTGACCCGGTATTATCGGATTAAGAAAGTCATGGCGCTCCAAGCCATTGCTTTTTGCTGGGCCCATAAAGTCGGGGAATGGAAACATCGAGCCGTTAAGCCGTTAACCATCAAACAACACGGTCGCCCGGAATGTAGCTTGTTTCGTTATGGGCTAGACGAGCTGAATAACTTTTTGTTGAAAACGGTTAAATCGGCTGATGAGATGCTTCGATTCTGGATTTTGTTTTTATGTCCGCCGACTATGATCGATTATGACCGAAGTCGGTCTGGGAAAATAACCCTCAGAATTTAAGTGGCGCGTTTTGTCGTGTACAGAGCCGTTTCAGTTCAAATAATAGTTTCAGAAGTTTTCCTTTTTCAATGTTATAAATTATTTAACCTAGCCCTTTTTATAAAATTTTTAATTCAAATTATGCAAACAATAAACTTTGATATTGGGCAACTATTGAAAAAAATACGAGCCGGTAACTTCTTAATCCCTCAATTCCAAAGAGATTTTACTTGGAAGGAAGGGCAAACTAGGCTTTTAATTGACTCAATTGCAAGAAATTATCCTTGCGGCTCCCTATTGATACTAGGCAAAAATGATGAAGTACCTTTGAAATCAAGAAAACTAGATGCAATTTATCCTCCAAAATCAGATGATATTCAAAATTTAATGAATTTTGATGAACCTGGCTCGGAGTCATATTATGTTCTAGATGGACAGCAGAGACTAACTTCGATAGCAAGAGTTTTTTTAGATGCCCATCCAAATAGAAATTATTATTTCGATTTAAAAGAAATGCATATAATGTTTAAATCTGAAAATCCTTCATGGATTGTAAGTCGACAAAGAGGCTTGAAAAACCCAGAACGTAAAGATAATAATCGATTAATAAGAACTGATATTGCTCTTGATCAAGCTAAATGTGATGTTTATATTTCAGAATATATTGAAGATTCAGGAGATTTTCCTGAGTTTGAATCTAACAAGAATCTTGCCAGACAAGCTTCTGCAAGTATAAAAGGGATATTTGAAACTATACGAAAATTTTCTATTCCATTTGTAGCATTAGAAAATGATGCTCCGCTTGAATCTGTTTGCCGTGTATTTGAAACAATAAATTCTACAGGAACTAGACTTACAACATTTGATTTGGCTGTCGCACGATATTATCCAGACCCCGATCTTAAAGAGCTATTAGATAGTTCGCTTGAAAATCACCAGATTTTGATGGACTATGAAATTGATGGGGAACGTATTTTACAAATTCTTTCTTTATTCTTTCTAAGAAATAAAGTAAATAAATTTCCTGAAGCAACACGTTCTGTTTTGTTGTCATTAGAACCAGGCTTTATTAATGAACACTGGAACAGTGCTTCATATCATTTATCACAGGCTTGTGAGTGGGTGAATCAACTAGGGGCAACTTCTAAAACCCCACCACCACATGGAATATTAGTGTCAATGGCTGCAACATTAATGTGCTTTCCTGGGAGTTTGTCTAAACCTGAATTTTCAAGCTCATTGAAGAAATGGTATTTTTGTTCAACATTAGCTGCGGCACCTGCACCTGCTAATAACTATAAGATAGGAGATGACTTCAGGAAATTTTGTAATTTTCTTGATAATGGTGGCGTCTTTCAATATACACGAGTATACTTTACCGTTGAAGATATTATTTCAATAAAGCATATTAGTGATAGTCGATACAAATCCATACAAGCTTTGATGCGAACCACCGTAAAGGAAGATCTTTTGACGGGAAATTCTTTAGGTGGAGACTTAGAGGATCATCATATATTTCCTTATTCACTAAATAAGTCTGGAATTAATAAAAACAAATTAAACTCAATAGCAAATAAAATAATTGTATCTAAAGAAACAAATCGCAGTATTAATAATTTAAATCCCGATAAATATCTATATGACGTGGTGATGCGTCATAAAAGCGAAGGCACAACAGGAGAGTTAAATCGTAGGTTAAAATGTTGTTTTATCCCTTATTCAAGTGATAGCTTTGATTTTCAAAAAAAAATTTCTAAGGAAAATTTTGACGAATTTCTAAAAGATAGAGCTCAAATGATTCTTGATCGAATCCAAGAAGTTGTTGGCGACGCATGGAAAGCACCTTTGGAGCAAGAGGATTCAAATTTAGAAGACGATGAATTTGTTACTGGTTCATAGCCAGTCATATGTGGATAGTTTTTAATCATAAAGTATTTTCTCAAAATACACCCCCAAAAAGAATCACCTGAATCCGTGTACCTTGCAGCCGAAGTATTGGCTGCCGCGTTTTAGTCGCGTTTTTTAAAAAATTACGACAGCTCAGCGTATTTATTTGTCGCCTATTAAGCCCTCAGTCGCAAAAATCAACCGTTTCTAATACATTGTCGCCATCGCTAGATAAAAAACCTGACGACGAGACAAGCCATCCTCTTCTCTATCCAGAGAATACCATTCGCAATCCACAATCGAGCTGCCGTAGCGTTTATCCGGATGCAAAACTCGGTTGCACCACCAATCGCTCTTGCAAATAGGCGAATACTTTGTAAGCGCTTAACAAACCCCATCTACCCATAATTAATTGAATTTGGGAAAGTATCGTCACCGTCAATTGATGAGGATACCCGATGAACCAGCCCCTTTCAGAAAATACCCAGCCAACGGATGCTGTAAGTCTAACCGATACGCAGCGCTTTTGGTTTGCCCATGTCGAGCAATGCCTGGCGTCAGGTTTGAGTATTGCCGTGTATGCCCGGCAACACCAATTGGCCGATAAATCTTTATATCACTGGATCAAGCGTAAGCGTGAGTGGCCAAGCCGTGCTGTGCAGACCGGCGCTGGCACAGCGACTTTTCATCCTGTGCAGATGGTACAGCCGGTGACGAGTGGCTCACTTGAACGGCCAACGCTGTGGCTGCGCCTACCCAATGGCATTGAATGTCAATTTCAAGCCATTGATACCGAGCATTGCCTGGCGGTGCTGACCGGGTTGTCGAGGTTGCCAGCATGATGCGGCCCCTTTCCGTCGATTGGGCAGTTTATTTATGCGAACAACCGGTTGATTTCAGGAAGGGCGCTGCCAGTTTGGCGGTCCTGGTGGAAGCGCAGTTGAGTTTAAATCCGTTTGCTGATTGTTTGTATGTGTTTAGAAATCGGTCAGCCACGGCTATCAAGTTGCTGTATTGGGAGCGTAATGGTTTTTGTCTATGGCAGAAGCGTTTGGAGAAAGCACGGTTTTTCTGGCCAAAACCCAGCGAGTCTGGCACGGTGACGTTAAGCGTACAGCAACTGAACTGGTTGTTGGAAGGTTATGATATTAATCGCATGAAGCCGCATCCGGTGCTGGATTATCAGTCGGTTTTATAATCTTTTGCCGGCTTTGAAGCGTCTATTTTCTGAATTTTCAATGGCTTATTATGGCGTAAGTTGCTATAATAAGCCTTATGGAACAAGAGCTTGAATTGCCTTCAGATGTCGACAGCCTGCAGAAAATGCTACGTACGCTGACGCGTGATTATCGGCAATTACAATCAAAACACGATATTCTGCAAGAGCAAATCAATCTCTTGCTACATAAACGCTTTGGCGCCAATAGCGAGAAATACCGGGCAGAGCAAGCGGATATGTTCAATGAGGCGGAAGCCTATGCCGAAGAGTCGGATGAAACGACCGCTGAAACGGCGACGGCCACCTCTGAAGTGGTGGCCGCCACCGAAAATGCATCAGCGCCTATCGCTTCCGCAGCCCAGCCCGGCCAAACTGTACCGGTCAAGCCTGGCCGTAAAGCCCTGCCTGCTGCACTCCCCCGCGTTGAGATCATCCACGACCTACCGGAAGCGCAACGCCGTTGCTCAGCCGGCCATGCGCTAAAAGAAATCGGTACTGAAGTGTCCGAACAACTGGACATCATTCCAGCCAAGGTGCAGGTGTTACGCCATATCCGCATCAAGTATGCCTGCCCTTGCTGTCAGGCCGAGGTGAAAACCGCGCCACTGCCGCCGCAACCGCTGCCTAAAAGCAATGCTTCGCCCGGTTTACTGGCTTATCTGATCACCAGCAAATTCCTGGATGCCTTGCCGTTTTACCGGCAAAGTAAACAGTTTCAGCGTATCGGCGTTGAGCTATCACGCGGCACCCTGTCTTTATGGGCGATTCGTTGCGGCGAGCTGATTCAAGCTTTGTGCAATTTGATGCAGGAACACCTGCATCAGTACCCCATTCTGCAAATGGATGAAACCACGCTACAAGTCTTGAAAGAAGAGGGCAAAGCCGCTAGCAGTCAGTCTTATCTGTGGGTACAGCGCGGTGGCCCACCTGATCAACCAGTCGTGCTGTTTCACTATGCACCCACCCGCAGCCAGGCCGTGGCAGACCAACTGCTACAAGGTTACAGCGGTACGCTGCAAACCGACGGCTACGCCGCTTACCCGACCGTGTGCGCTAAAAACGGCTTGCGCCATGCCGGGTGTTGGGCACACGCCAGACGTAAATTCGATGAAGCCTTAAAAGCCCAAGGCAAAGCTCAGCCTAAAGCCGGCAAAGTCAGTAAGGCCTTAATCATGATCCAGAAACTGTACCGGATTGAGACGCAAATCAAATATCTGTCGGTCGATGAAAAATACCGGATTCGCCAACAGCAGGCCGTGCCGATCCTGCATGAAATCAAAGCTTGGTTGGATATCTCCTTAACCCAAGTGGCCCCCACCAGCTTAACCGGCAAAGCCTTGGGCTATCTGGCTAACCAGTGGTCAACACTCACCGTCTATTGCCAAGATGGGCGGTTAGACATTGATAACAATGCCGTGGAACGCGCCATCCGGCCCTTTGTCATTGGTCGTAATAACTGGCTATTCGCCGATACCATAAAAGGCGCCAAAGCCAGTGCCAATCTCTATAGCCTGATTGAAACCGCCAAACTCAATGGACTGGAGCCGTATCGCTATCTGCATCATATTTTTAAAGAACTGCCCAAGGCTCAGACTCTGGAAGATATTGAATCACTGCTGCCCTGGCAAGTGGATAGGGAGCATATTAACAGCGGATGGAAAAATGGCTAGATGGGGTTTGATAACCGCTTACAATACTTTAGCGACTGGCGAGGCATGCCCCAAATCGAGCCACCATTGTCGTGCCGTGTGTATCACTTGGGCTGCTCGATACATGATTTCTTGAAGCACGGTTCGGAGCCGCCGACGCTTTGCAGGGTGACGTATGGGTGCCAAGTCTCCCGTCAAACCCAGTTGACCAATCAGCCGCAAGCAATTGTAGGCAAACATGCCCATTCTCATTAGGCAGTCGTTGGTTTCAAATTTACCGGAAGGCAAGCGTTCCAAATCCAGGTCAGTTTTGAATTCCGAATGAAATTGTTCATGAGTGCCATGGTCACGATAACGTTCAATGACGGTTTCTTCCGCTTCCTCCAGGCTAGTCCACCAACCTTCCAACGCAATGTCTGGCAGTATTAACATTTGACCGTGCTTAGTGATGGTGCGTTCAATAATTCGTATGACCAATCTGAACATGCGGGTTTGCTTTTTCCAGGCGCGTTCTACAATTAGGGTCATTAACGCTTCCCGTTTGCCCGGTCGTTTTTCAACAAAAACACCTGCCGCTTCCGCCTTTTCGACCCAAGCGGTTTTATCCTGCTTCCTGGGGTTCCATTTGATCAAGTATTCAAAAAATCGATTCATAGCCGCCCAGCGTGCTTTTTCATCGGCAACAGCAAATAATAGTTTGGCGCTATCAAACCCTGAATCTTTACGAAGCAGCACCGGTTGGTTCGGTGCCACCAAACGTTCAACTCGCGGAAAGAGCCGCTCTAGAAAATATTCGATCTCTAGCGATGAATGCCAGCGACCTGGACGCAACTCTAAACCTATGCACCAGCCTTCATTACCCAAATAGGCTGCGACTGGCGTATAGCCATCGACACCTTGATAGGTGCGGCTGACTTCTTCTTTCTTAGTTCCGCTCTGATCCATGACGAAAGTGTCCATGTCCAGGCAAACGTAGCCTTTATGCGGCGTGATCGGCGCTTCTGTCCGTTCAATGAGCCTAACCGAACAGTCATCCAGTGGTTCTAGCAAGCGACCTCCAACACGATCAAGTCGCTGTCGCAGCCACACACTACCCGGTACCTTGTTGACATCCAAAGCTTTCTTGAAAAAACGATCTTCACGAAACGGTTCGACGGCCTCAAAGTCGCTTTTGCCTATACTCAACAGACCTACCGTGGTTTTGACTAAATCAGAGGTTTTGATTCCCTGTGATACGGGTATCTTTCCATCTACCATCGCTTCGACATTAACCGCTTCTAGGCACTGGCCGATCAATGACAGGCCAGCGTAGGACGTGAGTTCCTTTTTGGATTCTTTTAGCTTAAAACGTGCCATAATCAAAATGGGTGAGCATGTGAAAGCTATATTATACTTTATTTATCATTAACTTATGTGAATTTATTTAAATTTAAACACGGATTCAGGAATCACATATCCTGTATTTATTTTCAGTCAGCAGCAATACCGAACTCTACAGTTTGAATGTACTGGGCAATAATATTGAAGATGAAGCCCGCTTTATTGTGATTGGCCTCCAGCAACCGGCTTCCATCGGTGCCGATAAAACCACCATATTGCTATCCACCTGCAGGCAGACGCTTTATAGAAAATCCTTGGCCCATTTGCCGACTCTGGCATAAGCACCACTAATATCGAATCACTACTGCTGTGCCAGGCCCCGACCTTGCTGCAAAACAATCTCAAGCTGTTAAAAACATTGGGCTCTTGTCCTAAAGCTGTGATTACCTAAACAGTTCACACGACCACTTAATGGCTTAACTCATAGCAGATTCAATCAGCTACCTGTGTTATTTTCATGACAAATTGGACTTGACAAGTAAGCGCTCAATTTTCCGCGTAATTCCCACCCCCCAGCCTACCATGTCAGAATTTCCCATCGATATTATTTTGGGGATTACCAATGGCATCAATAGAAAACAAGACCGGTCACGATTTTTGGCAAAGGCACGTCGCGCAATGGCAAGCGTCTGGCTTGTCCCAAGTAAACTACTGCCGCCAGCAAGCGTTGCATACCCACCAGTTGAGTTATTGGAAGCGCAAATTTTTGATCGATTGCGAACCGGTTGACACTGAACGTAAAGCGACTGGATTTACCCGTGTCCAAGTGGCTGCACCTATCGCCATGCCCTCATCGCCAAGTTTGTCATTGTGCTTCCGGGATGGTACACAATTGATTGGGATTTCTCAGAATAATATGGCTTTGATTCAGCAATTGATAGAGGTGTTACGGTGACTTGCATTATGCGCCCCTCTTTAGAGCTGACAGAGGTTTATCTTTACCGACAGGCCATTGATTTTCGTAAATCCCATCGCGGGTTGGCGGCAATTGTTGAGTGCGAACTCGGCCATAATCCGTTTGATGGCGGACTGTATGCGTTCACCAATAAGCAGCGTACTAAAATCAAATGCTTGTTCTGGGAAAATACGGGCTTTGTGCTTTATTACAAGACCTTGGTCGAGGATAAGTTCAAGTGGCCGAAGGGTGAAGAGGCATTGTTGACGTTAACGGGACAGCAATTGAATTGGCTGCTGGATGGCTACGATATTAGCGTGATGAAAGGCCATAAAAATCGGCATTATGAGTCTGTTTTTTAAGGAAAAACGCCTGCTTTTTGGCTTGAATTCAGGTATAATAAGCCTATGATTTTATCCCACTTTTCTAGCATAGAACACGATGAACACTCGGCTATTTTGTTGCCCGAGATGCTCGCCGAGTTGCTTGAAAAAGCGCAACGAGTGGATGAATTAACACAGGCCGTTGAGCTTAAATCAGAAGTGATTGCTACGCTCAATCAACGTATACAGTTGTTAGAAGAAGCGTTGCGTTTATCCAAAATCAAACGCTTTGCGCCCTCAAGTGAGCAGTCCGGGCAAACTTCATTATTTGATGAAGCCGAAGTCGAGGCCACGGTTGAGCTTGAAGCCGCAACGGATGCAGCCGTTGACACAGTAGAGGCTGTTGATTCGAGCGTTGAATCAGAAGCTTCTGAGCCCAATCCACCTAAGCCAAAACCTGGTCGCAAACCATTTGCCAGCCACTTACCGAGAAAGCAAATCTTTATCACACTGAGCGATGAAGAAAAAGCCGGTGCAATTACAACCTTCTTTACTAAAGTTAAAGAAGAATTAGACATCATCCCTGCCCAAGTGCGGGTTTTAGAATACATGCAGGAAAAAGCGGTGTTTCTGGAGCCTGCTCAAGCTGAAACACAACGCCGTATTATTGCCGCTGCTCTGCCCAAACATCCTGTTCCAGGCGCGATGGGCAGCATTGATTTAATGTGTAATGTAATCATCTACAAATACTGCGATGGCTTGCCGCTGTATCGGCTGGAAAACATCTTAGCCCGTTATGGCGGCGAACTCTCAAGAGCCACACTGGCCAACTGGGTCATCGCACTGGCTAGAACGCTGCAACCTTTGATTAACCTTATTCGGGATCATCAACTGGCTGGTAACATCATCATGGCCGATGAAACCCGAGTGCAGGTTCTTAAAGAACCGGGGCGACCGGCCACCTCGGATAAATTCATGTGGGTGACGCTGGGCGGCACGCCTGGTCAACCCAGTGTGTTATTTGAATATGATCCGACCCGCAGCCAGGAGGTGCCGTTGCGCTTGCTGGAGGGCTTTTCGGGTTATCTGCAAACCGATGGTTATGCCGCTTACAATGCCGCCTGTATTATCAATCATATCATCCAGCTCGGTTGTTGGGATCATGCGCGCCGTAAATTTAAAGAAGCTCAAGATGCGCAGCCCAAACCCAAGAAAGGCAAGCAGCATAAAGCCAGCAAAGCCGATCACATGCTGAGTTTAATCAATACACTCTATATGATTGAGCGGCAAATCAAAACTCTGAGTGCCGCTGAAAGATTCCAGCAACGCTGCAAAAGAAGCCTGCCGGTTTTGAAGAAACTGAGAGCGTACTTGGACGACAATCAACACAAAGTGCCTAAGGATAGTTTAACGGGCAAGGCCATGACTTACATGAGCAACCAATGGGATAAGCTGATGGTGTATTGCTCGAATGGGGAGCTGAACATTAGCAATATTCTTGCTGAAAACGCCATTCGCCCCTTTGTAATGGGTCGCAAAGCATGGCTCTTCTCTGATACTCCAAAAGGCGCACAGGCCAGCGCGATTCATTACAGCCTAATTGAAACAGCAAAAGCCAATGGCTTGGAACCCTGCGCCTATTTAACCCATGTACTCAAGGCATTGCCTTATGCCGATACCGTTGAAAAAATTGAAGCCCTGTTGCCTTGGAATTTAAAAAATACTGATTTTGCTAGATAGGGGGAGTACGCGCTTTATTAAGCGCTTACCTTGACAATGAGATGGCAATTCAATAAAAATCATATGGTAATCAATTGGGTTTATTACTCAAATTTCTAATTGGCCAACGTCCTGTTCGTCAGGTGTTTTGCTGTTAGTTGTCATCAGTTTTTTAACGTTAATTTGCTTAGGTTTGTATTTTGAAATTAAAACGAATGAGTGATCAGCGCGAATTTTTCAGAAGGGTGTTGCAAATTGGCTTCACCAGACTGTTGGCTTTACCACTAGCCTTTTCTCTATGCCTGTGTCTTACATTAGCACAGGCAGCAGCCATACCTGCATCGGTTTCATTAGCTATTTTCGATGGTAAGTTAGAAAATGGTTTTAAAACAAATGAATGGCTTGATGGGAATAATAAGTGCGTTTTAAATCTTAACTATACTAAAAATAAGCCGAGTGGCGCAGCGTCAGCGCAACTTAATCTGAATCATTACTGCACCGTGTTTTTTATACAGCCAGGCCATTATAACGTTGGGAATTATATTGGCGGCTTTGATGTCAGCAGTTACTCTTATCTGGAATTTTATTTGTACGCCACGGCGCCGGCACAAGCAACGTTTGGTATTGCCTTGACCGACAGCCCGGCCAATTGGAGCACCATCGGTAATCAGGTTTTAATTCAGAACTATATTACCCCAGCCGCTAAATGGCAGCATGTTAAAATCCCCATTAGCGATTTCAGCGTGACGCCCGGTGCCCTAACCGAAGGCTTTCAACTGCGAAATGATGACTGGCAAACCAATAATGTCGTTTATGGCAATGTATTGATTGACAATATCTCATTTTCACCAAACTTTAATCCGCCATCCATATTATCGGTCAGCAGTAATGATCTGAAGCATATTAAGGTGGTCTTTAACAAGCAAGTAGACCCCGCTAAGGCGACGATTCTCGCCAATTATAAAATCGATTCCGTTCAGGATAAAAACTACACCAAACAGCTTACGCCGCAAAACGCCAGTATTTCTGCAGATAACACTAGTGTTATTTTAACCGTTGCCACACTGCTGCAAAATAATGATGTTTATCGTTTGCTGGTCAATAATATATCTGACCGCTTGACACCGGCACATATCATAACTGCCAACACCAGTTTCAGTTTTACGCCGGTATATAATCCGACCACTATCAGTATAGACGCCGGGAACGGCAAACACTCGATTAGTCCCTATATCTATGGACTGGCTTTTGCCAACGCCACTACATTAGCTGATTTAAACTTTACGCTTAACCGTGAAGGTGGTAATACTTCAAGTACTTATAATTATAAGAATAACGCCAGCAATCACGCCAATGACTATTTCTATGAAAGTTTGCCGGAATCCGGCGGTAATGTTGTGGCTGGTATGATAGACGGCATGATTAACGATAATCTTAGCAATGGCTCGGATTCTATCGTTACTATTCCCACGATTGGCTGGGTGGCTAAACTCGGTCCAAATCAAGGCAAACTGGCCAGTTTTTCGCAACATAAATATGGTGCTCAAACCGGCTTTGACCAATGGATGCCTGATGCCGGAAACGGTATTCTCAGCAAAACCGATACCCAGATTACCGGCAATAATCCAAATGACGCCTATGTGACTTCCAACCCCACCTTTCAACAAGGCTTGGTTAATCATTTAGTAGGGAAATGGGGAGGTGCTAAATCGGGAGGGGTAAAATTTTACGCGATGGATAATGAGCCGGGTATTTGGTCTTCAACACATATCGACATTCGTCCGGTTGGGCCAAAAATGACGGAAATCAGGGATAATATTCTTGCTTACGGCGCCATGGTTAAATGGCAAGACCCAAATGCACAGGTGTTAGGGCCAGAGGAAGATGGTTGGACCCGATATCTGGTAAGCGGCTTCGATAGCCAATGGGCCAGTAACAATAATGACTGGAATTTTGCCGATCTACCGGATCGAAAAGCTAATGGCGGCAAGGATTACATTCCCTGGCTGCTTGATCAATTGCGCCAAAATAATGCGGCGACCGGTAAGCGGGTGTTGGATATGTTGACATTGCACTGGTATCCGGCCAGCGGCGAATATAGCAATGATATTTCTACCAATATGATGTTGCTGCGTAATCGTTCCACGCGCTCGCTGTGGGATAAGAATTATACCGATGAAAGCTGGATAGGTTCAGCAGCCGGGGGTGGAAAAGTCTATTTAATTCCGCGAATGAAACAATGGATTAATCAATACTATCCCGGCACAAAAATTGGTGTCACCGAATATAACTGGGGAGCGGAAAGCAGCATCAATGGCGCAACCGCACTGGCAGATGTTTTGGGTATTTTCGGCAGGGAAGGGCTGGATATGGCAACTTACTGGACTGCTCCCGGCGCCAACACTCCGGTTTATGAGGCTATGAAACTATATCGTAATTATGATGGCGCCAAATCTAGTTTTGGCGATATTAGTGTTGCCGACACTGTTCCCAATCCCGACAACATATCCTCGTTTGCCGCATTGCGGACTAAGGATGGGGCACTCACCATCATGGCCATTAACAAGCAGCTATCCACTGATACCGAGGTTTTGTTTAATATCAGTAATTTTTCAGGTGCCAGTACCGCAAAAAGTTATCAACTGACCTCCAGCGGGGCGATTAATCAACTTAGTGATTATGCGTTGCAAAATGGTAATCTGGAAGCCTATTTGCCCGCGCAAAGCGTTACACTATTTGTTATTCCGCCGATTGGCTATGTGCCGGCAAGCCAAGTGACCGCCACTGCTTCGGGATTGACTTATAACGCGGCCAGCAAAACCTATAATGGGACTGTTACCGTGAAAAATATCAGTAAAACGGCTATAACCGGGCCATTTCAAGTTATTTTTAAAGGAATACCGAGCAAAGTCACTTTGGTAAACGCCACCGGAAATTTCTCCGGGGCTCCCTATATAACACTGTCTGCGGTGAATAGTTTAGCTGCTGGCCAGTCAATTACTTTAAATGTCAAATTTAGCCAGCCGTCAAACAACCTGATTACCTATACCCCGGCAATTTATGTGGGATTACTTAACTAGTCGTCGACCAATCCTGTTTAGTTAGATGAATAGTTTGATTGGGTGTCTGGTGTCCTCTGACAGGACATCCCGACACCCAAATTGGTAAAATTCATCTGTCGTTTTAAGTTTGGCATAGTAATAAGGTATGCGCAGTCGTCCCAAGTCATAAATGAACGACTTGCAAACAATTGCTAAATCCAGTTGATAA
The DNA here is from genome assembly GCF_018734325.1 of Methylomonas paludis. Taxonomy (NCBI): domain Bacteria; kingdom Pseudomonadati; phylum Pseudomonadota; class Gammaproteobacteria; order Methylococcales; family Methylococcaceae; genus Methylomonas; species Methylomonas paludis. The sequence continues at coordinate 1,900,863 of NZ_CP073754.1, forward strand.
CAGTAGCAAGCTATCTAGGACATACCAACCACATTGCAAACCCTCATCGAGTCCGGTATTATTGAACGTTTAAGTTCACCCAGCCCATCTGCCCAAATCCGGCTGGTGATTGCCGGTTAATTCGCTAAATCCAAGCTACGCCCCAACAGGGTTTTGATATATTCGATGAACAAATTTTTACATCTTGCCCAAGCCGGTGTTCAGCAACTGGTTCCTTATGTGCCGGGTAAACCGGTTGATGAACTGCAGCGTGAATTGGGGCTGAGTGAAATCGTTAAACTGGCTTCCAATGAAAATCCGTTGGGCATAGGCACTAAGGCGGCAGCGGCGATTCAGGCAGCTTTACCGGAATTAACCCGTTATCCGGACGGCAGCGGTTTTGCTTTAAAAGCAACCCTGGCCGCACAACTGGGCGTTGCGGTGGAGCAAATTACGCTAGGCAATGGCTCTAGTGAAATCCTGGAATTGGTGACTCGCACTTTTTTAAGTCCGGAACATGAAGTGGTGTTTTCCCAGCATGCTTTTGCCTTATATCCGATTCTGACACAGGCGGTGGGTGCGAAAGCGCAGGCGGTACCGGCTAAAAATTTTGGTCATGATCTGGCTGCCATGCAAGCCCGGATTAATCAACAGACCAAGCTGGTGTTTATTGCCAATCCTAATAACCCTACCGGCACTTTATTGGGTCAGCAGGAATTGCAGGATTTTATCGCTGCCTTGCCGGCGCAGGTATTGTGTATACTCGATGAAGCCTATTATGAATTTGTGGCGCCGGAAACGCGGATCGATTCCATCCATTGGCCAGAGCTATACCCTAATCTGCTGATCGCGCGGACTTTCTCCAAAGCTTATGGTCTGGCAGGTTTACGCATCGGTTACGGTATATCCTCAAGCGATGTTGCCGACCTGTTAAACCGGATCAGACAGCCATTTAACAGTAATAGTCTGGCTTTGGCGGCAGCGGAAGCGGCGCTGGGTGATCAGGATTATCTGCAACGCACCATCGCTCTGAATAATGCCGGAATGCAGCAATTAACCGCGGCATTTGCAGAGTTGGGCTTGAGCTGGATACCCTCATCAGGCAATTTTGTTGCCGTCGATATCGGTAAACCGGCTTTACCCGTCTATCAGGCTTTACTCCATAAAGGTGTTATCGTCCGGCCCATCGCTAATTATGAAATGCCTAACCATCTGCGTATCAGCATCGGTACAGCGGGGGAAAATCAGGTCTTTATCAATGCCTTGAAGCAGGTGCTGTAAAGTGTTTGCGCGTCTGTGCCTGATAGGTGTCGGCCTGATAGGTGGCTCGGTTGCCAAAGCGGCCCGCCAACAGGGTTTATGCCGGGAAATTGTCGGCTATGGCCGAGCACAGGATGCAGCCAATCTGCAGCGGGCTCAACAATTAGGTGTGATAGACAGCTATTTTACCGATCTGGGCGCAGCGCTAAGCGCAGCAGACTGCGTAGTGATCGCTTCACCGGTGGGTGCTGTTTCCGGGATATTTAAGCAGTTGCAGCCCTACTGGAATCCACAAACCGTCTATACTGATGTATGCAGCACCAAAACCAGTGTCGTGCAGGCGGCGCAAGCGGTATTCGGCGCAGTGCCGGTCAATTTTGTCCCGGCGCATCCGATTGCCGGCGCTGAATGCAGCGGGGTGGAAGCCGCTACTGCTGATTTGTTTCGTCAGCGCCGCCTGATTATTACCCCGCTGGATAACACCGATCCGCGCTGCCTGGATACCATACAGCGCTTCTGGGAAGCGATTGGTTCCAGCGTGTCATTGATGGGCGTGGAACACCACGATACGGTGCTGGCTGCGACCAGTCATTTACCGCACTTGTTAGCCTTTGCGCTGGTGGGTTTGCTGGGCCATAAGGATGAGCAGCGCGAAATTTTTAAATATGCCGCCGGCGGTTTCAAAGATTTCAGCCGGATTGCCTCCAGCGATCCGACCATGTGGCTGGATATCTGTCAGGCCAACAAGCAGGAAATCATACCTTTAATTCAGCAATACCAGGCCGAATTAGCCAAAATTGAACACTATTTGCATACCGATCAGACTGAACAACTTTTTGCAACCTTTACGTATGCCAGAAATGCCCGGCAACGTTATCTTGATCAACTAGAAGACTGAAAATTATTATGTCCAAAACCATCACCTTTACTGTTCAGCCCGGCGGCAGCTTGCGCGGCGAAATTCGCGTTCCTAGCGACAAATCCATGTCGCACCGGTCCATCATGCTGGGCTCTCTTGCAGAAGGCGTCACCCACGTTAAAGGCTTTTTAAACGCCGAAGACGCCATGTCCACGCTGGAAGCCTTTCGGGCCATGGGCGTACAGATTGAAGGTCCGGTCAATGGTGAAGTGACCATACACGGTGTGGGCAAACATGGTTTAAAAGCGCCGCAAGCGCCTTTGTATCTGGGTAATTCCGGCACATCCATGCGCTTATTGAGCGGCTTGCTGGCCGGCCAGCCTTTTGAAAGTGTATTAACCGGTGATAAATCGCTGGAATCGCGGCCTATGCGCCGAGTAACCCTGCCGCTGACCCTGATGGGCGCGGAAATTGAAACCCAGGATAACGGTACCGCTCCATTACGCATTAAAGGTAACACCCATTTGCAGGGCATCCATTACGATATGCCGATTGCCAGCGCCCAGGTTAAATCCTGTCTATTACTGGCCGGTATGTACGCCAGCGGCGAAACCACCGTTACCGAACCCGCACCTACCCGCGATCATACCGAGCGTATGCTCAACGGCTTTGGCTATCCGGTCAGCCGCGCAGGCAGTACCGCCCGTATTAATAATCAGGGCAAACTGACCGCCACTCATATCGATGTACCCAGCGATATTTCCTCGGCAGCGTTTTTCCTGGTGGGGGCCAGCATTGCGCCTGATTCAGATGTGACTTTGCAACATGTCGGCATCAATCCTACCCGTACCGGTGTGATTGATATCCTGCGCTTGATGGGGGCCAATATCGAAGTTTTGAACGAAAGATCGGTAGGCGGCGAGCCGGTGGCTGATTTGCGGGTTCGCTCCAGCAAACTGCATGGCATCAACATTCCTGAAGCACTGGTACCGCTGGCAATTGACGAATTTCCGGTATTGTTTGTCGCTGCAGCCTGTGCCGAAGGCCAGACCGTATTGACCGGCGCCAAGGAATTGCGGGTCAAGGAATCCGACCGGATTCAGGTGATGGCCGATGGTTTGCAAATTTTAGGTGTTGATGCCCAGCCTACCGAAGATGGTATGGTGATTCAGGGCGGCCCGATCGGTGGCGGCAGGGTGGAATCGCATGGTGACCATCGTATCGCCATGTCGTTTTCGATAGCCGGATTACGTGCCGGGGCCACGATCACCATTAACGACTGCGCCAACGTCAATACCTCGTTCCCAGAATTTGGTCAATTGGCCAGAACACTGGGCCTGGATTTAAGCAGTCAGTAATATGCAGATACCGGTCATTACCATCGACGGCCCCAGCGGTGCCGGCAAAGGCACTGTCAGCCGGGCGGTAGCCAATATTTTGCATTGGCATTACCTGGACAGCGGCTCAATTTACCGATCTTTGGCGATTGCCGCACTGGATGCCGGTATCCCACTGGAAAATCGTGCGGAAGTGTGCCGGATAGCTGAGGAAATGCAGCTGGAATTTGATTGCAGTGCGGAACTGCAAGTGAAATTGAACGGCATAAATATTACGCCAAAATTAGCCGGCGAAACCACCGGAAATGCCGCATCCATCATTGCTGCATTTCCGGAAGTACGCCAGGTTTTATTGCAAAAACAAAAGGATTTTCAACAACTTCCGGGGCTGGTGGCTGATGGGCGGGACATGGGCAGCGTGGTGTTTCCCGATGCCGAATTTAAGGTCTATTTAACCGCAGGAAGCAGAGAAAGAGCATTAAGACGATATAAGCAGTTGATAGAAAAAGGAATTGATGCTAATCTTGACCAAATTACCCGTGAAATTGAAGAGCGAGACTTGCGTGACAGCGCCAGGGCTACCGCCCCGTTGACTGTGCCGGCAGGTGCGCTTTATATCGATTCCTCCAGTCTAAGCATCCAAGAGGTGATAGACCGGGTCATAAATTTAGTCCGTTAGGGCTGGATAGGCGGTTGCCGCAGTACGGCAGCTTTTTTTAATTTTTTGGAATATAAAAAACTTGTTTGTGTTTTAACAAGTTTGGGAAAGTAGAAGATGAGCGAAAGCTTTGCACAGTTATTAGAAGAGAGTTTTGCCAAGACCGAAATGCGTCCTGGCGCTATGTTGATCGGTACCGTCATTGATATCGAAAACGAATTTGTCATTGTCAGCACTCAAGCCAAATCAGAAGGTGTCATTCCTAAATGGCAGTTCTTGAATGCGGACGGCGATCTTGAAGTCAATGTTGGTGATGAGATCGAGGTAGCGCTTGATCTATTTGAAGACGGCTTGGGTGCAACACTGCTTTCCCGCGATAAAGCTAAGAAAAGTAAAGCCTGGAGTGAGCTGGAAAAAGCTTACGAAACACAGGAAACCGTTATCGGCCGCATCAACGGCAAAGTTCGCGGTGGTTTCACCGTGGCAGTGGGCGCTTTACGTGCGTTCTTGCCTGGTTCTTTGGTTGATGTCCGTCCTATCCGCGACACCACCTTCCTGGAAAACCGCGATCTCGAATTCAAAGTCATTAAAATCGACCAAAAACGTAACAACGTGGTGCTGTCGCGCCGTGCTGTCGTTGAAAGCGAATACAGTGCAGAAAGAGAAGAACTGGTTAAAACCCTGCAAGACGGCGCCATTGTTACCGGTATCGTTAAAAACCTCACCGATTACGGTGCGTTTATCGATCTGGGCGGTGTTGACGGTCTGTTGCACATTACCGATATGGCATGGCGCAGAGTTCGTCATCCTTCCGAGTGTGTGGAAATCGGTCAAGAAGTCAAAGTTAAAGTTCTTAAATTTGACAAAGACAAAACCCGCGTATCTCTGGGCATGAAACAGCTGGATGAAGATCCATGGCAAAACATTGCCCGCCGCTACCCAGCTGGTAGCCGCGTGTTTGGTAAAGTCAACAATCTGACTGATTACGGCTGCTTCGTGGAAATCGAAGAAGGCGTGGAAGGTCTGGTGCACGTTTCCGAAATGGACTGGACCAACAAAAACGTCAACCCATCCAAAGTGGTACAACTGGGTGATGAAGTTGAAGTTATGGTGCTGGAAATCGACGAAGAACGTCGCCGTATTTCACTGGGCATGAAACAATGCCGCTCCAACCCATGGGATGAGTTTGCAGCAACCCATAACAAAGGCGATAAAATCAGCGGCAAAATCAAATCGATTACCGATTTCGGTATCTTTATCGGCCTGGATGGCGGTATTGACGGTTTGGTACACATGTCCGATATTTCCTGGAATGAAAATGACGAAGAAGCGATTCGCAATTACAAAAAAGGCGATGAAGTTGAAACCGTTATCTTGGCAGTTGACTCCGAACGTGAACGTATCTCTTTAGGCATTAAACAACTGGAACAAGATCCATTCCAAAACTACATTGCTTTGCATGAAAAAGGCAGTCTGGTTAAAGGTGTGATTAAAGAAGTTGATGCCAAAGGCGCTATCGTCACCCTGGCTGATAATGTTGAAGGTTATTTAAGAGCTTCCGAAATTCAAAGAGACCGGGTTGAAGATGCCCGCACTCTGTTGAAAGACGGTGACGAAATCGAAGCCAAATTCATCGGCGTCGATAAAAAAACCAAATCGATTTCTTTGTCTATTAAAGCCAAAGATGCCGAAGAGGAGTCAAATGCCATTAAAGACTATTCACAGAACACTGCTGGTTCAGCAACACTGGGCGATATCTTTAAACAAATTGACAAATAATATATAGCCTCATGGGTGATAAGAACTTGGTTCTTATCACCCATTTTAAATTCAGGGTTTGATGTGACAAAATCAGAATTGATAGAAGTGCTGGCTAGAAAACAGCCGCATCTTGCGCTTAAAGATGTTGAATTAGCTGTCAGATGTGTGGTCGATCATTTAAGCGACACACTGGCAAGCGGTGAAAGAATTGAAATTAGAGGATTTGGCAGTTTTTCCTTGCACCATCGCTCAGCGCGATTGGGCAGAAACCCCAAAACCGGCGAATCGGTGGCCTTAACCGAAAAGCATGTACCTCATTTTAAACCAGGCAAAGAATTACGGGACATGGTCGATGATTCCCGGGAAAAATTCAAAATTGTAGATTAAATCCAAGCTTGCCTTATCGGCAAGAGATGACCCCTGTTCCCAGGTTATAAACCCTGGGAACCTGTTCAGTCCAGCCCAACCCTCAGTCATGGCAATCGTTAAGCCGTCAAACACAAAATCGGGCCTTTCTGGTCAAGCGGCCAAAACCCACCACAGCCATCTGTCAATCATCGCCCCTAAGAGCTAGAGTCCCATGTTTGGCTTTGATCATGAATATGCTTTTGACCCAAATTACGGCTACAGTCTGGCGGATTTATTAGCTGTACCGGCACCCAAAGCTCCAGACGATTTTAGTGAATTTTGGCAACAGCGTTATCAACGCAGCCTGACCTTATCCCCAGCCTATCAATTAAAGCCTTGCGGCACTCAAGCCGGATTTCAGGTTTATGAGCTCAGTTATCAATCGACTGCAGAAGTGATTATTCGCGGCTGGCTGCTTACCCCTGAACAACAGACTATTAAACGGGCAGTGATCGTCGGCCACGGTTATGGCGGTCGTGAGCAGCCTGATTATCATCTTAAACCGGCTAATACAGCTTTATTATTTCCCTGTTTTCGCGGCCTGGGCAAAAGCCGCAGCCCGAAATTGCCGGAATCACCCGATCAACATGTATTGTGGAAAATTGACGACCCCCAGCAATACATCATGGGCGGCTGTGTTGATGACTTATGGCTGGCGGTATCGGTTTTGCAGCAGATTTATCCGCAAACCATCGGACATATCGGCTATATGGGCATCAGCTTTGGCGGCGGCATTGGCGCACTGGGGGTTCCCTGGGATGCACGCATTAAGCGGGCGCATTTCAATGTCCCCACCTTTGGCAACCAGCCCCTGCGCACGCAATTACCCACGACCGGCAGCGCCGCCGCCGTGCAGGACTATTTTCAACAGCATCATAATGTCCTTGCAACATTAAGCTATTATGATGCAGCCTTGGCTGCCGAATATGGTCGGCAGGACGCCCATTTTGCCCTGGCATTATTTGATCCGGTGGTGGCACCGCCGGGCCAATTTGCTATCTACAATACCTGGGCCGGGCAAAAATCCCTGTTTATCCTGGAAGCAGGCCATTTTGCCTATCCCAACCAGATCTATCAGGAACTACAATTGTTGAATGAGTTAAACCAATTTTTTGGGGAAATCTAAGCACCGATTATGAATCGTGAATATCATCACTGGTTTTCTCCCAGACTGGGTCGAGATATGGAGTTTCTGGTCTTTGGTCATGCCGGTGCCAAGGTATTGATATTTCCTACCCGAGACGGTCGCTTTTACGAATATGAAAATTTACGCATTGTCGACAGCCTGAGCAGTAAAATTGCCGCCGGGCAATTGCAATTGTATTGCCTGGACAGCATAGATCACGAAACTTTTTACTGTTTCTGGAACCAACCGAATCACCGCATCCAGCGCCATATCCAGTTTGAAGATTATGTATTAAACGAAATTATCCCGTTTATGCAGGCCAAAAATCCGCACCCGGACATTATTGTCCACGGCTGCAGCCTTGGTGCCTATCATGCCACCAATATCGCCTTCCGCCACCCGCATTTGTTTAGCCGGTTGGTGGCTTTTTCGGGACGCTTTGATTTAACCCTGGAAATCGAACACTTTAAAAACCTGTTTGACGGCTATTACGATGAAGATATTTATTTTCATACTCCGACACATTTTTTACCCAATCTCAATTGTGAACGCCAATTAGACGCGATCCGGCAAATGGATATTACTTTGGTCATAGGCAAACAAGATCCGTTTTTGCAAAACAATCATCAGTTAAGCCATATTTTGAATCAAAAAGGCGTGCGTCATGCCTTGTATGAGTGGGAGGGCAGGGCGCATCAAGGCCATTATTGGCGGCGTATGGCACCTTTGTATATATAAGGCGTTTTAAAAAGTTGACTTAGCCTTTTAAAACGGCAATTAGGATACAATAGCTATTTTTGCTGTGTTTCTCTAATGGCCCTGTTTCTTGAAATTCATACCCAAAATCCACAACCGCGCCTGATCCAGCAAGCGGTTGAGATTCTGGAAAAGGGTGGAGTAATCGCCTATCCCACCGACACCAGCTATGCATTGGGTGCGCGTATCGGCGACAAACAGGCGGCTGACAGCATACGCCGGATTCGCCGCCTGGACGACAGTCACAATTTAACCCTGCTGTGCAACGATTTGTCGCAAGTTGCCACCTTTACCCGCATGGGTAACGATGCCCATAGGCTGATAAAAAAACTGACACCAGGGCCGTTTACCTTTATATTGGATGCCACCCGTGAGGTGCCGCGCCGCCTGCAACATCCCAAGAAGAAAACCATAGGTGTGCGTATTCCCGACTATCGCATTGCCCAGGCTATTGTTGCCGCGCTGGGGGAACCTTTACTGACCTCGACACTGATCATGCCCGGCGAGGAAGATGCCTTGACCGACCCCTTTGATATCCGACAATTGCTTGACCGTGAACTGGATTTAATTATCGATGCCGGCATAGTTGAATATCAACCCACTACCATCATCAGCTGTATGGATAATGTATTTGAAATTGTCAGACAAGGCATCGGCATTGCGCCGATGTTGGAGTAAGCACTGTGGATGATTTATCGCTGGTACAGCGCATTGTAATCTGGGTTTTACCAGTGGTTTTCGCTATCACAGGCCACGAAGTGGCGCACGGCTGGATGGCTAAAAAATACGGCGATAACACAGCCTTTCTACAAGGCCGGTTAAGCCTGAACCCGTTAAAACATATCGATCCGTTAGGCACCATTATTATCCCCGGCTTGATGCTGATTACCTTTACCGGGTTTATTTTTGGCTGGGCCAAACCGGTACCGATAGATGCGCGTAACTTCAAGCAGCCGAAACAGGCCATTATGATGGTGGCTTTGGCCGGGCCATCGGCAAATTTGCTGATGGCTTTTATCTGGGCATTAATTGCCAGAATTGGCGTTACTTTCCATGAATTTGAATTTTTTGCCATTCCGTTGATTAAAACCGGGGAAGCCGGCATCCATATCAATTTGATACTGGCCTTGTTGAATCTACTGCCGATACCACCGTTAGACGGCAGCCGTATCTTATCCGGCATGCTGCCGGATTACTGGGCCTGGCAATTCAATCGTCTGGAGCGATTTGGCTTTATCATTTTACTGGTATTGCTGATGACTAATGTGGTGGGCATGGTGCTGGCTTATCCGCTGTTTTATGCCAGTCAGCTGTTTTTTAGCCTGGCCGGCTTGTAGTCGCAGTAACTGGGACCGATGACGACAACTGATCTGGCAGCATCTGCAGAAACAGCGCTGATCACGCCGTTGGCCATGGTGTACGGCCAGCCCTATCAGGATTTGCCCGACGACTTATATATTCCGCCCGATGCTCTGGAAGTGTTTCTGGATGCATTTGAAGGGCCGCTGGATTTGTTATTGTATTTAATCCGCCGACAGAATCTGGATGTATTGAATATTCCGATTGCCCAGATAACCAAGCAATATATAGCCTATATCGATATCATGGATCAATTGCGGCTGGAACTGGCCGCTGAATATCTGGTGATGGCGGCACTGCTGGCGGAAATAAAATCGCGAATGTTACTGCCGCGGCAGGTAGACGCCGAAGCAGAAGAAGAGGACCCACGCGCCTATTTGATTCGTAAACTCCAGGAATACGAAGCTATCAAACTGGCAGCGGAACATCTGGATCAGCTGCCCCGCGACGAACGCGACACCTTTGCGATCAGTGTCGATACGGCTACCGTCAGTGTGGCCCAGGCCTTACCGGGCGTTGCACTCAAGGAAGTCCTGCTGGCGTTTCAGGATGTGTTGAAACGTGTCGAGCAGCTTAGTCATCATCAAATAACCAAAGAACCTTTATCAGTCCGTGAACGAATGGCAACCATTTTGGAAAAACTTAACCGGTCAGATAGCCTCGCTTTCGGAGCGTTATTTACCCGAAGCGAAGGAAAAAACGGCGTGGTTGTCGCGTTTCTTGCCATCCTTGAGCTCAGCAAAGAAGGAATCATCGACATCTTCCAGTCCGAGCCTTACGCCGGACTCAACGTTAGAGTTCGCAGCAGAAGCGCTGACACCATCTGAACCACCCGAACAGCCTGCAGCCTATGTTGACGCGGAAATCAGTCCAGCCAAACCCAAAGCCAAACCCCGTAAACCCAAGCCGGCAGTTGAGGCCCATCAGCCGCCACCAGCTTCGGCACCGGTCATTTTGCGGCGTCAGCCACCCAGGCTGCCATCTGCATTTTCCAGGCAGCAACCCTGGCTTAAACCGCAGCCGGAGGTGGTTACCGAAAGCCGCAGCACCACAGTTATTCAGCCTGAAACCGAGGCTGCCATGAATATCAAACGCATCGTCGAAGCGATTCTGTTTGCGGCCAACAAACCGATGACCATTAAACAGATTCAGGACGTATTTCCGGAACTGGAACAGCCCAATACCCTGGATATTCAGGAAGCTATTGAAGCCATCAGCCAGGATTATCTGGATCGGCCGATAGGCTTGCAAAAACTGGCCAGCGGTTACCGCTTTCAGGTCAGAGAGGGTTTGGGCTATTGGCTAAGCCGGATTTTTGACGAAAAACCGCCGCGTTATTCCAGAGCGCTACTGGAAACTCTGGCCATTATTGCCTATCGCCAACCCGTTACGCGCGGCGAAATTGAAGACATCCGCGGCGTCAGCGTCAGCAGCAGTATTATCCAGACCCTGCTGGAACGGGAATGGGTGCGCGTGATCGCCCACAAAGAAGTACCGGGCCGCCCGGCGCTCTATGGCACCACCAAACAGTTTCTGGATTATTTTAATATCAGCTCATTGGCCGAATTACCGACTCTGCAAGAACTTGTCGACACTAATTTCAGCCTTGACTCCCAACAGCCTTTAGTACAGGAAAACAGTGAAAGACAGCAAATCATTTCCGCAGAAGCCCAGCAATCCCCGCCAGACCCGGCGGAATCCGGGCAAAACCCCAACTAAACCAGCCAGCCCTGCGTCAAATCAGGATAGCGCGGCTGGTGGCGAACGCATTCAAAAAGTGCTGGCCAGAGCCGGCCTGGGCTCGCGCCGGGAAATCGAGCGCTGGATACAGGAAGGCCGGTTAACCGTCAACAATGCCCAAGTCGCACTGGGCTACCACTTAAAACCCGGCGATTATCTGCAAATCAATGGCCGGGTAGTGAAATGGGACAAATACACCGACCAGCCGACCAGAGTAGTGGTTTACCACAAACCAGCCGGCGAAATGGTCACCCGTCACGACCCGGAAGGCCGCCCCACCATCTTCAGCCGCCTGCCAAAACTGGCAGTGGGCCGCTGGATTGCGGTAGGCCGGCTGGACATCAATACCTCCGGTCTGATCCTGGTCACCAACAACGGCGAACTGGCCAACCGGCTGATGCATCCGTCCCGCCAGGTTGAACGCGAGTACGCAGTCCGCATCCTCGGCGATGTGGAAGAAAGCACCCTGGAACGCCTGCGCCAAGGCGTGGAACTGGAAGACGGCCCGGCCCATTTCGATGAAATCCGTTACTACGCCGGTGAAGGCGCCAATAAATGGTATTACGTGGTGGTTAAACAGGGTCGTAACCGCCTGGTCAGACGCCTATGGGAATCCCAGGGTGTTAAAGTCAGCCGCTTAATCCGGGTACGCTACGGCGAAGTCGTGTTACCGGAACGGGTTAGAGCTAACGATCATTATGAATTGGATGCCAAGGAATTGCAGCAGTTGATGGGGTTTGTTGAATTGTAAGCAGGCTGATTGGTAAAAACTCAGACAGGCCCCAATCAAACGATATTTCCGATGGCTGTAATATGTCTTTTTACCCCAAAAATTGGATTTTTTTCGATGACACACTTTCAAATGGATCAACCTTTACCCCCGGTAATTGTATCTCGAGAACTTGTTCAGTCATTGCATTCGTATTTGACTAACAAATCGTTATCACTTGCCTTAGCAGATGATGACCTAGCAAAAGTTTCGTCAGCAATTAAAATTTCTATTCAGGATGACCTAGGAAAAGAAACAATGAGTTCGCTTATTGAATATGCACCCAACAAATTTCCTGACACAACAAAAAATGTAGACGTAATATTTTCTAATGCATTTGGTACTAGTCTATATGACCTATCAATTGAAGTGCGATTCAACCGCGACAAAATGTTCTCGGAATTGAAAATCTCTTGCAATAGAGATAACGCGCGCGAACTGGCACACGGGATCACCCATGGTATACTACAATGTCTTGGCCCGCACAAAAAAGGATTAGTCTGGCTGTATCCAAATCGATTTATCGAAGGTGTAATTTGGTCGACACTGGGTGCCGATGTCATGTTACTTGCGACCAGTTCTGTGAACACTCAGACATTTATTCCGGCATATATATTTATTTTTATTATATTAGTCTCATATATTTTTATTCTTCCAAAGCTTCGCCCTTATAATGAATTTGAGTCTCGCAAGACCGAGGATAAGCTTAAATGGTGGGATTGGTTCATGAAAGGATCACTAGGATTCATTATATTCGGAACGATCTTTGCTCTATTGAAGGAATGGTTCATAAGACAAACCATTGGAAGTTAACTAAGGCCATAATGTGCGCCAGACATATAGGGTGCTGCCGTCAGGCGCACCGTTCGCGATCATTGCGCCTCGCATAGCTCCACACAACCTATTTGATGTCGAACATTTTCGGGGTTACGGAGGGAGGCTGCAAGTAAATCGACAGTCATTCACCAGCCAAAACCGCTGTCCACTCCTGGCCGATTACCCCCCACCAGCCAAAGTCAAACTAAAGATGATGATTAGTCCCAGTAAGCGAAGGTAGGCAAGCTAATCTATCAATGAAGTTTTCTGATGACAATTGGTTGCTATGATAAGATTTATGCTGGCATATACGATGGCATTATTTTGTGGCAATCAAGGTTGTAGTCGATACAAACGTTTTAGTCGCCGGATTGATAGGCGGCAAAGGGCCAAATAGGGAAGTGCTTCGTTGCTGCCTCCAGGGTGAATTACTTCCCTTTATTGGCAACGAGCTATTCCTTGAATATCAAGACTTGCTGAATCGGGAGCACATTCAGGCGCTTTGCAAGCAAACTAGCGTAACGCTGATGGAGTTTCTAGATGGTTTTGCCCAGGTTTGCAGGCCGGTTGACGCTCGGTACCTATGGCGTCCCAATTTAAAGGATGAAGCAGATAACCATTTAATTGAACTGGCAATTGCAGCCAATGCCAAATATATTATTACCAATAATGTGGCTGATTTTGCAACTGCGGAACTCAAGCACTTGGGTTATGAAGTCATTACACCAGAACAGCTTTTGAGGTTACTACGATCATGACAACCTTATCTATCCGCTTACCCGACGATATGGCAGAAAAACTGAAGAAAATTGCCCAAATCAGGGACATTAGCGTCAATAAACTAATGTTTGAACTATCTGTGCAAGTCTTGGCAGAAGAAGAAGCCAAGCAACGTTTCTTGGCTGCTCAACTGCGTGGAAATCCCAAGCGGGCCTTGCAACAGCTGGATGGGCTTGATTTATTGGCCTAGACTCAAGAAACTGTCATTATTCATTGTTAATGTTGCTTAAATAATTTTAAAACAATTGGTTAGCTTAAAGTAATGTGATGGGCTACTTTTAATATCTTACAAGTTACTGTTTTTTAAGATATTTTTTGGTTAATGGTTGATTTTGGTTCGAGTGGTGCAGGGCATTGTTGAATCCCAATGACTCTGCTTTGATTAAGGCTACGCTGCGAATTCCTCGATTCCACTGCGTTGCATCGAGGCTACGGGTCGCGATTATATAGGCTATGGTGGCCGGCTGTGTAGGGTATTTTTGCGATTGCTAAACATAAAACACCCGCGAGGTTTGGTGGCTTGCCTGGCAGCGAAGCCACCCTACATGGCTACTTTCAACACCTTAAAAATGACTGTTTTTTTAGGCTATGTTTGCGTTAATGGTTGATTTTGGTTTAAGTGGTGCAGGGCATTGTTGAATCCCAATGACTCTGCTTTGATTAAGGCTACGCTGCGAATCCCTCGATTCCACTGCGTTGCATCGAGGCTACGGGTCGCGATGATATAGGCTATGGTGGCCCGGCTGTGTAGGGTATTTTTGCGATTGCTAAACATAAAACACCCGCGAGGTTTGGTGGCTTGCCTAGCGGCGAAGCCACCCTACATGGCTGCTTTCAACACCTTAAAAATGACTGTTTTTTTAGGCTATGTTTGGGTTAATGGTTGATTTTGGTTTAAGTGGTGCAGGGCATTGTTGAATCCCACTGACTCTGCTTTGATTAAGGCTACGCTGCGAATCCCTCGATTCCACTGCGTTGCATCGAGGCTACGGGTCGCGATGATATAGGCTATGGTGGCCGGCTGTATAGGGTATTTTTGCGATTGCTAAACATAAAACACCCGCGAGGTTTGGTGGCTTGCCTGGCAGCGAAGCCACCCTACATGGCTACTTTCAACACCTTAAAAATGACTGTTTTTTTAGGCTATGTTTGCGTTAATGGTTGATTTTGGTTTAAGTGGTGCAGGGCATTGTTGAATCCCACTGACTCTGCTTTGATTAAGGCTACGCTGCGAATTCCTCGATTCCACTGCGTTGCATCGAGGCTACGGGTCGCGATGATATACCAGCTGTATTCGTAACTGCGGATCGGCAACTATACGAGGCTATTTTGAGAACGGATTTTGGGCATCTTGCTGAAGAAATGGTGAGTCACGTAGGAATTGTTCAATTAGTTGATTTGCTTGTCGGACTGAAAGGCGACGAACGGGTTCTTGGCGAACTTTTGTGGAGCAGTAAAGTCTCCGAACGCTCACAGCGTATTAGGTCATACTTAACAGTTGAAGCGTTGAGTTTGACGAAGCACTTGCGATGACAATGCATGAAGTCGTGGAGGCTCAATCGGATGCTATCGCTCGAGAAATGGAGCGGGATGGGACTGATCTTGAAGCCACAGAACCGAGAGCGCGTATCAAGGCACTTAAATCACTCGGCGCTTTTGAGGAAAACTTCTTCGCGGGAATGAGTGAAGCAATCAAAAAGCTAGAAAAACTCATTGAATAACAGTGAATAAGTCGTAAGCGGACATCCGTGGTTCTGACTTCGGCCGTCCTCTTTTAGCCGTTTTGAGCCTACAAATGGCCATGACCGTACAAGTTTACACCGGTTCCAACTCTATTTTTACCTTTTTACCAAGCGCGGCGGCTGCGCTCACTAAGGTGGTCAAGGTTAAACTGGTATCTTCTTCATCCAACAATCGATTAAGTGAAGCTCTGCTGGTGTGCATTTTTTTTGCCATCGCAGTCTTAGTGAGTTTAAGCGTAGACATACCTTCTGATATTTGCCAGGCAATGACACGCTTGGTCGCTACCGCTGTAACTTCGTCAAGAATAGCTTCCTCGCTGAGAAAATCATCGAAGTCACTGCCAATATGGGGATTTTCTTCGTGTTGACTGTTCATTGCTTACCTCGTAATGCTTTCAATCTTTGTTTGGCCAAATCGATTTCTGGCTTCGGTGTTTTTTGACTTTTCTTGACAAATCCATGCAGCAAAATCATCGTATGCTTGTCAATTACAAACAGAATGCGGCCGATCCGGTTATCAAGTTTAACTGTAAGCGCTTAATAAAGCACGTACTACCCCTATCTGGCAAAATTCTGATTTTTAAAATTCCAGGGCAACAAGGCTTCAATTTTTTCAACCGTATCGGCATAAGGCAGTGCTTTGAGGACTTGGGTTAAATAGGCGTAGGGTTCTATTCCATTAGCTTTAGCCGTTTCAATCAAACTGTAATGGATTGCGCTGGCTTGTGCCCCTTTGGGGCTATCACTGAATAACCCTGCTTTGCGACCAATCACAAAGGGACGAATAGCGTTTTCAGCAAGAATATTGCTGATGTTCAATTCCCCATTCGAGCAATACACCATCAGCTTATCCCATTGATTACTGAGGTAAGTCATGGCCTTGCCGGCGAAGGTGCAAAGCGTTTGACTTTGGATAACCGTAGCGCTTCTTCGAGTAACTCAATCCGTTGTTTGAGCGAGGCAATGACTTCGGATTTAAGTTCAACGGTTTGCGTTAACTCATCCACGCGTTGTGCTTTTTCAAGTAATTCAGCGAGCATCCCCGGCAACAAGACAGCCGAGTAATCATCGTGTTCTAAGGCAGGAAAGTGAGGTGAAATCATGCTGATATTATACGCGATTTCACTCCGTAAATACTGATATTTCCCTTAAAAAACAGATTCATAATGCCGGTTTTTATGGCCTTTCATGACGCTAATGTCATAGCCATCCAAAAGCCAATTCAACTGCTGACCGGTTAACGTTAACAGTGCCTCATCACCCTTCGGCCACTTGAACTTATCCTCGACCAAAGCCTTGTAATAAAGGACAAAGCCCGTGTTTTCCCAGAACAAACATTTGATTTTAGTTCGCTGCTGATTGGTGAACGCATACAGCCCACCATCAAACGGATTATGGCCGAGCTCACACTCAATAATCGCCGCCAGGCCACGATGGGATTTGCGAAAATCAATGGCTTGCCGGTAAAGATAGACCTCTGTCAGTTCCAAGGCGGGGCGCATGATATAAGTCACCGCAATACCTCAAGCAAGGGTTTAATCAAAGCCAGATTAGTCTGCGTAATCCCGGTCAACCGGATGCCATCCCGAAAGCACAAGGACAAGCCCGGCGAGGAAGGTGTGGCGACAGGTGCCGCTACTTGCACTCGGGCAAAGCCGCTTTTTGGATCAGGCGAAATCGGTTCGCACTCTGCCAGGAACTTGCGCTTCCAATAACTAAATCGATGGACAAGTAGCGCTTGCTGGCGGCAGTAACTGGCTTGAGATAACCCGGAGGTGTGCCATTGCTCGATATGGCGTTGCCAGAATTCGTGATCGGTATTGCTTTCGGTTGATGCCATCGTAAATCCCAAGTTTATAGCGTGGGGATAGTCTGACAGGGCCCATAAGGGTTGTGAATTACGCGGATAATTGAGCGCTTACGTTTAACTCTAACTTCCCATATGTCACCTTCGAGATGATCGACTAAGGGCATACCGAGAGGCCAACCGTATTGAACTGTTTTGATATCTTCGCCAATGGTTTTTCTGTCTTGGGCAGATAATCCTTTCAACCATTCTCTAACGGGCTCGCTACCTGCTTCAGTTGCAAAAAATTTAACAGAAAGTATTGGATTCATTTATGCAGCGTACCAAAAATGATACACTATAGCAAGAACTCTTTGACCTAAAAAAGATCATTATATGGTACGCAGGCAGCAACTTTCTTTAATCTTGCTATTGATAGCAAGCTACGGGGATGCGATTTGGTCAAACTTAAAGTTTGCGATGTTGCGCAAGATGGTCTTACCCGACGATATGGCCGAAAGATTGAAGAAAATTGCCCAAATTAGGGAGATAAGCGTCAATAATCTAATGTTTGAACTATCGGCAGAAGAAGAAGCCAAGAAACGTTGCTTGGCTGCTCAACTGCGTGAAAATCCCAAGCGGGCCTTGCAACTACTGGATGAGCTTGATTTATTGGCCTAGGCTCCAAAAATTTTCATTAGTTAGTGCCCATTTTATTGACTGATTTTAAAACAACTAGTTAGCTTAAAATGATGTGATCCACTGTGTTTAACATATTACATCTGACTGTTTTTTAAGGCTATGCTGCCAATCCCTCGATTCCACTACGTTACATCGAGGCTACGGATCGCGATGATATAGGCTATGGTGGGCGGCTGTGTAGGGTATTTTTGCGATTGCTAAACATAAAACACCCGCGAGGTTTGGTGGCTTGCCTGGCGGCGAAGCCACCCTACATGGCTGCTTTCTACACCTTAAAAATGACTGTTTTTTAAGGCTATGTTTGGGTTAATGGTTGATTTTGGTTTAAGTGGTGCAGGGCATTGTTGAATCCCACTGACTCTGCTTTGATTAAGGCTACGCTGCGAATTCCTCGATTCCACTGCGTTGCATCGAGGCTACGGGTCGCGATGATATAGGCTGGTGGCCCGCTGTGTAGGGTATTTTTATCATAGCTAAACACCACACCTGCGTGGTTTTGGTGGCTTGCCTGGCGGCGAAGCCACCTTACGTGGCTAAAAAGAAGTGGTTGGTTGGCTTAAATTGAGGTTATTTCTTAACCGAAAAGCCGTATCAACTTTGCAAACGGTATAGATTCAGCTAAAACCAGTTTGCCTTGAAACCTGTCTATAACAATAACCTGCTTTGACAAGCCTTCATCCGCATGGCAAATTGTCTAAAGTCATGCCCAAACACGGCTTAGCTGCTAAAATAGCGGGTTTGCCGTCAGCGCTCAGTTAATGACGTAGCCTTGATGCAGCGAAGCGGAAGCGAGGCTGTAGGCTGTGAATGGCGTGATGACCCTGTGTTTCATTACCGCTACGGCGTTTTTACCCAATCATTATTCAATCAAGTTTTTAGAGATTCAATGACCACCCAACCCAGTTCAGACCTTGTTACCTTTCCAAATCCCCGGCCCGTGCGCGACTTTACTATCCGTATTGATATTCCGGAGTTTACCTGTTTATGCCCGGTCACCGGCCAGCCGGATTTTGCCAAACTGGTGTTGGAATATGTGCCTGATGAGTTATGCGTGGAATTAAAATCCCTTAAGCTGTATATGTGGACTTTCCGGGAACGCGGCGCTTTTCATGAGGCGGTGACTAATGAGATTTTGGATCATATTGTGGCGGCGACTTCACCAAAATTCATGCGCTTACGTGCGGAATTTAATGTTAGAGGTGGGATTTATACTACGGTGATTGCGGAACACCGGCAGGAGGGCTGGCAGGCTCCTGAGCTGGTAGCCTTGCCTTAAGCGTCAGCAACAAAATAAAGGCCTACATCCTCGATTCCGCTGTGCTGCATCGAGGCTACGTGGGGTTTGTTTTAAGGTGTTTGGGATTGGTGTTTCTACGCTAAATGCCGCGATTGATGCGCTTCACTTTGTTCAGCACATCCTACATTCTTGGCGAGAAAGTAAGTATTTGTGGGATTTTGGATTAAGTTGTTTGCTTTAACAATAAGTTAAAGATTATTCGTGGTGATTTGGCTTCGATTCCCGGATTCCGCTGCGCTGCATCCAGGCTACGTGGGCTTTGGTTTTAAGGTGTTTGGGATTGGTGTTTCTACGCTAAATGCCGCGATTGATGCGCTTCACTTTGCTCAGCACATCCTACATTTCTGGCGCAAAAATATGTATTAAATTTTGGACATTAATTTGGCTTGGCTTAGCAAACAATCTATGCAATTACTAAAGTATCATCATGACATTTAAAGAAATACTGGCTGTCTGGCCGCAATATATTTTACCTCAGCATCTGCTGTCTGGCTGGATGTCTAAGCTGACTCATTGCGAAAATCGCTGGTTCAAAAATCTGTTTATTCGCTTGATTATCAAGTTGTACGGGGTGAATCTGAGTGAGGCCCAGTCTGAGGATTTAAGTGATTATGCCAGTTTTAATGCTTTTTTTACCCGCGAGCTGAAAGCCGATGTGCGTAGTCTGGCTGGAGCTGCCAATGCGATTGCCAGTCCGGCTGATGGGGCTATCAGTCAGTTGGGCCGGATTGAGGCCGGGCAAATTTTTCAGGCGAAAGGCCATCACTATACGGTGCAGGATTTGTTGGGCGGTGACGCTGAGCAGGCCAAGCTGTTTGCTAATGGCAGTTTTGCCACTATTTATTTGTCTCCCAAGGATTATCACCGGCTGCATATGCCTTTTGCCGGGGTGCTGAAGGAGATGGTGCATGTACCGGGCAAATTATTTAGTGTCAATACGGTGACGGTGGGAGTGGTACCGGGTTTGTTTGCCCGTAATGAACGGGTGGTGTGTCTGTTTGACACGGAAATCGGCCCGATGGCGTTGATTCTGGTGGGTGCGATTTTTGTTAACAGTATTGAAACTGTCTGGCATGGGGTGGTAACGCCGCCGACTTTGGCTGCGCCACGCAGTTGGCAATATCAGCAGTATGCGCCAATATTGAGCAAAGGTGCAGAAATGGGCCGTTTCAATATGGGTTCTACCATTATTGTGCTGTTTGGCGAGAATGCCGTGCAATGGCGTGATAATCTGCAGGCCGGAACAGTGGTACGGCTGGGCGAATCGTTGGGCACCAGCACTCTCTGACCGGCCTTGGCCCGGTTCGGCGACTGTTTCTGCACTAAGGTAGGGCAGGGCGGGCTTAAACATTATACGCTTATGACTTTGAGTATGGCATAATGCGCAGGTTTTCCGGTACGCTGCCGGAATAAAATATAGAGTTACGATAATAAATAGAGGATAACAATGAGTTTTTTTATATCTGATGCGTTGGCGCAAGCCGCACCTGCTGCCCAACAACCTGGTTTTGAAGGTATGCTCTTCCCACTGGGTATCCTGGTGTTTTTCTATTTTTTATTTATTCGTCCTCAAGCCAAGCGCAGTAAAGAACAAAAACAATTGCTGGCTACTTTGAACAAAGGCACTGAAGTGGTTACCACCGGCGGTATTTTAGGCAAAGTGATAGAACTTGACGACAATTTTGTGAAACTGGAAGTTTCAGACAATATCTTTATTCAGGTTCAGCGTCATGCCATTGCCAATTTAATGCCTAAAGGTACTTATAAGGCGGCTTTAAACATTAAAAAACCTAAAATTTAAATCCAGGCCGGCTTTAACGACGTGACAGACGCTTTTCCAACTTTGTTCGCTGTCCAGCTGTCTCTGTTATTAATGGAATAATCATGCAAAATCACTTCCCCCTATGGAAAAACGCACTGGTTCTGATCGTGCTGGTTCTTGGAATTTTATATTCGCTGCCGAATTTGTTCGGTAACGACCCGGCTGTACAGCTGGCTTCAACCGGTGCCAACCCTCTGGCGCAAAGCCAGGCGGATGATGTGCAAGCCAGCTTGAATAATGCCGGTTTGACCGTCAAAGCGTTTGAATTTAATGATGGCAGAATTCTGGCACGCTTTAACAACACCGACGAACAATTAAAAGCCGCCGACCTGTTACGTGACAAAATGTCCGGCAAAGCCACTGTGGCGCTGAATCTGGCCCCGGCGACGCCAAACTGGCTGAGCGCCATCGGCGCAAAACCGATGTATTTGGGTCTGGATTTACGCGGCGGGGTGCATTTTCTGCTGGAAGTGGATATGGAATCGGCCGTTAAACAAGCCGAAGAGCGTTATGTCAACGATATTCGTGCCGGTTTTCGTGATGCCAAAGTCCGTTATCAATCGGTTTCCAAAGAAGTTGACGGCATCAAAATCAGCCTGGCCAATGACGAATCCAAAGAAGCGGCGCTGGCGGTACTGGATAAAGATTTCCGCAATCTGGATATTGCTGAACGCGGTGACAATGAGTTTATTGCCACGATACCTGAGCGCTATCTGAAAGAAATCAAAAAATCGGCTCTTGGTCAGAATATTACCACTTTGCGCAACCGGATTAACGAGCTGGGTGTTGCCGAGCCGATTATTCAGCAACAGGGTGACAGCCGGATTGTGGTGCAATTGCCGGGTGTACAGGATACCGCGCACGCCAAAGAATTATTGGGTACTACCGCTACGCTGGAATACCGGTTGGTGGATACCGAACATGATATTCAATCCGCTATTGCCGGCCATGTACCGGTGGGTAGCCGGATTTATCCGGACAAAAACGGTAACCCGGTGTTGCTGAAACGCTCGGTGATTGTTACTGGCGATCAGATTACCGATGCGTCCTCCGGTTTGGATCAGGATGGTTCTCCGGCGGTATTTATTACCCTGGATAATATCGGCGCCAAAAAAATGGGTAAATTTACCCAGGAAAATATCGGCAAACCGATGGCGGTGGTCTTTATAGAATACAAGTCTGAAACCAAGGTGGTGGATGGCCAGAAAGTTCAGCATAAGGAAAAAGTTGAAAAAGTGATCAGTATCGCCACGATTCGCGATTCTTTTAGTAAACGTTTTCAGACTACCGGTCTGGATAATACTCAGGAAGCCCGCACGCTGGCCTTGCTGTTACGCGCCGGTGCATTGGCGGCCCCGGTGGAAATTGTGGAAGAACGGACTGTCGGTCCTAGTCTGGGTCAGGAAAATATTGACCAAGGTGTGACTTCGATTACTGTCGGTTTCTTCCTGGTGGTGTTTTTCATGCTGGTTTACTATCGGGGCTTTGGTTTGATTGCCAATTTTGCTCTGTTATTCAATCTGGTGGTGTTAACCGCGATTCTGTCTCTGTTGCAAGCCACCTTAACTTTGCCGGGTATGGCGGGTATCGTGCTGACGCTGGGTATGGCGGTGGATGCCAACGTTCTGATTAACGAACGGATCCGCGAAGAATTGCGCAACGGCCACGGCCCGCAAGCCAGTATTTATATCGGCTATGAAAAAGCTTTCGGCACCATTCTGGACTCCAACACCACCACTTTGCTGGTAGCGCTGGTGTTGTTCGGCTTTGGTACCGGCCCGGTCAAAGGTTTTGCCGTGGTGTTGTCGCTGGGTATTTTGACTTCGATGTTTACTGCGATTACCGGTACCCGGATGCTGGTCAACTGGATTTACGGCGGCGAGAAGCCTGTCGAGAAATTGTCTATCTAGACAAAATATAACCCGTCCTCAGTGCCGCGTTGTGGGGCATTGAGGGGGGAACTGAATACAGAATTGCTGCCGAATGACGGCAGGGTATTATAATAAATAACATAATTGCTTAGCGTAACATTGCGTGAGCTTTTTTAAACAAGTTGTTTGCTTCGAGTGGTGCGCTGCACTGCGTTTAGCACATCCTACGGTGAGCCTGTTTTTAAAGGAATACTTGGACGTTGAGTAGTTACTAATTGCTCAACATAACTTTGCGTGAGCCTTTTTAAACAAGTTGTTTGCTTCGAGTGATGCGCTGCACTGCGTTTAGCACATCCTACGGTGAGCCTGTTTTTAAAGGAATACTTGGACGTTGAGTAGTTACTAATTGCTCAACATAACTTTGCGTGAGCTTTTTTAAACAAGTTGTTTGCTTCGAGTGATGCGCTGCACTGCGTTTAGCACATCCTACGGGGGGCTTGTTTTTTAAAGGGATACTTTGACGCTGAGTAGCTACTAACTATATAACTATTTCATCAACTTAACACTGGAGTTTATACCATGGCTATCGAACGTACTTTCTCAATCATCAAACCTGATGCTGTTGCTAAAAATGTGATTGGAGAAATTGTCAGCCGCTTTGAAAAAAACGGCCTGCGCGTGGTTGCTTCAAAATTGCTGCATTTAAGCCAAGAACAAGCAGAAGGTTTTTATGCAGTCCATAAAGAACGTCCTTTCTTCAATGATCTGGTCAAATTCATGATTTCCGGCCCTATTGTTGCTCAAGTGCTGGAAGGCGAAAACGCTGTGCTGAAAAATAGGGAACTGATGGGTGCCACCAATCCTAAAGATGCTGCCCCAGGCACCATCCGCGCCGACTTTGCTGAAAGCATAGACGAAAACGCGGTACATGGTTCCGATGCTCAGGAAACAGCCAAAGAAGAAATCGCTTACTTTTTCACTGCTGATGAAATCCACTCCCGTACCCGCTAATTCAGCCGGTATCAATTTACTGGATTTCGACAGAAAAGGCCTGCAGGCTTTTTTTGCCGAACTCGGTGAAAAGCCGTTTCGCGCCACGCAGTTGCTGAAATGGATTTATCAGGAGGGTATCACTGATTTTGATGAGATGACCAATCTGAGTAAATCCTTGCGGCAATATCTGCAGACCCATTGTCAGATCAAAACCCCGGAATTGGTGGTGGAGCAATTGGCATCAGATGGTACCTGTAAATGGGTGGTGCAAATGCATTGCGGCAATCGGGTGGAAACTGTCTATATTCCTGAGGAAAGACGTGCCACGTTGTGCGTGTCTTCCCAGGTGGGCTGCGCTTTGGCTTGCCGGTTTTGTTCGACGGCTCAACAGGGTTTTAACCGTAATTTGACGGTCAGTGAAATTATTGGTCAGCTGTATCTGGCTCAGCAACGGTTGGGACCGGAACGCCGGATTACCAATGTGGTGATGATGGGCATGGGCGAACCCTTATTGAATTTTGATAATGTGGTTGCTGCCATGAATTTGATGATGGACGACTTTTGCTATGGCTTGTCCAAGCGCCGGGTCACCATCAGTACTTCCGGTGTGGTGCCGGCCATGAATCGTTTGCATCAGGTTTGTGATGTGAGTATGGCGGTATCCTTACACGCTCCCAACGACGCCTTACGCGACGAGCTGGTGCCGATTAACCAGAAATATCCGTTAAAAGAATTGATGGCAGCCTGCCAGGAATATGCCAAAACCGGCCCTAGAAAACATATCACTTTTGAATATGTGATGCTGGACGGTGTCAATGACTCTCCAGAGGATGCCAGACAGTTGGTCAAACTGTTGAAAACCGTACCTTCAAAAGTCAATTTAATTCCGTTTAATCCGTTTCCGCAATCGAATTACCGTTGCTCAAGTCTGGCGACGATACAAAAATTTCGGGATATTCTGCATCATGCCGGCATTGTCACTACCATCCGCAAAACCCGTGGTGAAGATATCGATGCGGCTTGTGGGCAGCTGGTTGGCCAGGTTCAGG
Organism: Methylomonas paludis; assembly: GCF_018734325.1. Classification (NCBI taxonomy): domain Bacteria; kingdom Pseudomonadati; phylum Pseudomonadota; class Gammaproteobacteria; order Methylococcales; family Methylococcaceae; genus Methylomonas; species Methylomonas paludis. The sequence goes on from NZ_CP073754.1 coordinate 1,925,733, forward strand.
ATAAAAGCCGCAGACATTTAAAGTTGCAAGCAGTTGCAGCGGCGACTCAGACACCTATTTAGTAAACTATCGAAACTGGATGGCAGTGGCTGAGGGCAGCAGCTCTGATCAGCATTCACCGCATCCAACTCAGCTTTTGGCATTCAATTCGGCAACAAACAGCAATATGGCAAAACAACAACAGGCGATCCAGGCTATCCGCGGCATGCATGACATTCTGCCGGAACAGTCTCCTTACTGGCAATGGCTGGAAAATCAGGCCAAACAAATTCTGGCCGGTTACGGTTATCAGGAAATCCGCCTGCCCATCGTCGAAAAAACCGAATTATTCAAGCGCTCTATCGGTGAAGTGACCGATATTGTCGAAAAAGAGATGTACACTTTTGATGACAGAAACGGTGATTCGCTGACTTTACGTCCGGAAGGTACTGCCGGCTGCCTGCGCGCCTGCCTGGAACACGGTTTGCTGCATAATCAAAGCCATCGTTTATGGTATTATGGGCCTATGTTCCGTCATGAGCGGCCTCAGAAAGGCCGTTACCGGCAGTTTTACCAGCTTGGTGTTGAAACTTACGGGATGCCGGGCCCGGATATTGATGCCGAAATCATTGTGCTGACCGACCGGTTGTGGAAAGCACTGGGTATCCGCGATAAAGTTGAATTGCAGATCAACTCGTTGGGTACCAGTGAGGAGCGGGCGGCTTATAAGGACACGCTGGTGACTTATTTTATAGCGCATATCAGCGAACTTGATGAAGACAGCTTACGCCGACTGGAAACCAATCCGTTGCGCATTCTGGACAGTAAAAACCCCGATATGCAGGCCATGCTGCAACAGGCACCGGTATTGCTGGCCCATTTGGGTGAGGCCAGCTTAAGTCATTTTAATCAGCTTAAAGCCATGCTGGATGAACTGGGTATCCGCTATCAGTTGAACACTCGTCTGGTGCGCGGCCTGGATTATTACGGCAAAACGGTATTTGAATGGGTCACTGATGCCTTGGGTTCGCAAGGCACTATTTGTGCCGGTGGCCGTTATGATGGTCTGATTGAGCAATTAGGCGGCAAAACCAATTATGCCGTCGGTTTTGCCATGGGCATGGAACGCATCCTGGCGCTGGTGGAGCAACTCGGTACCGCCAGTTTGCCGCCTGCCGTTGATGTTTATATGATACGGGTAGGCGAAATTGCCGAAATTGCCGGGCTGAAGCTGGCGGAACAAATCCGCGATCAGTTGCCGGGCTTGAAATTACAGATCAATTGCGGCGGCGGCAGTTTTAAAAGCCAGTTTAAGAAAGCCGATAAATCTGAGGCGGCCTATGCCATTATTTTAGGTGACGATGAAGCTCAGCGCGGTGTAGCGGCGCTGAAGTCTCTGCGGGTAGAGCAGGAGCAAGTTACCTTGGCGTATGCTGATTTAGTCAAATTTCTGACTGATCTGCATACCGGACAATCACTTTAAATTAACAAACCAAAGAGTAGCAACGTGGCAATTTACGATACCGAAGAAGAACAACTCGAACAGTTGAAAAAATGGTGGGAAAGCAATCAAACCTCTGTGATTGCCGGCATAATCGGTGCAGCAGTCTTGCTGACCGGCCTTAATTTCTGGGAAAAAAGCCGTCTTGAAGGCCGTAGCCAGGCTTCGCAAACCTATCAGGAGTTATTGAAAAGCTCTGATATCAATCAAACCGATAGTGTGGAAAAGCTGGCGGAAAAGCTGGCGGCTGAACATAGCTCATCGGCTTATACCCAGTTTGCGGCCTTGGAGCTGGCTAAAGTTAAAGTCCAGAATGGTGATCTGGAAGCTGCCAAACGGATTCTGCAAAACCAGATTAAAACTGCAGACAGCCCGGAAATTAAACATGTGGCCCGTTTACGTTTGTTGCATTTACTGCTGGCCAGCAAAGAGTATGAAAAAGGCCTGCAATTGATTGCTGAAGTGGATCCGGCGGCTAAAGAAGGTTTTTCTGCCAGTTACGATGAGTTACAGGGCGATTTATATATCGGCCTGGATCGGCTAGACGAAGCCCGTAGCGCCTACCAAAGTGCGATCCGCTCCGGCCATGCTTCGCCGTTGGCTCAGTTTAAACTGGATGATATTGCGGCACCGGCTTTCACTATCCCCCCTCAGGCGCAATAAATTTAGTTATTTTGACCACTTTCATCATGTTTTTGATTTCTTACCTGCGGCTGAGTGTTGTCGCTATCGCTTTAAGCAGTCTGTTGTTACTGAGCGCGTGCGCCGGGATGGAAACGCTGACTGACATGATGACCGGTCTGACTGAGCTGTTTTCCGATGATGATACGGCTGATCCTCCGGCCATACTGGCCGAGGATTTTCAGGGCGAAACCCAGGTTGATATGTTATGGAAAGAAAATGTCGGTAAGGGTGCTGATCAGAAAAATCTGAAACTGATTCCGGTGGTGGCCAATAACAGGTTGTTTGTTGCCGATTACAATGGCAGAGTACAAGCTAGGGAAACCGGCGACGGGGAGTTGGTTTGGGAAAATAAAACTGAATATACCTTCGCCGCCGGCCCTGGTTTAGGCGCAGAATTGGTCATCATGGGTACCAGTCATGGTGAAGTGGTGGCTTTTGACCGCATCACTGGTCTGCAAAAATGGAGTACGCCGGTGTCCAGTGAAGTGCTGGCTGTGCCGGTAGTCGCTCATGGCAAAGTCATTATCCGCACCACCGACGGCAAAATTATCGCGCTTAGAGAAGCTGACGGCGGTTTTGTCTGGGTTGCTGAATACAGCGTACCAGCGCTGAGCATTCGCGGTGCCGGCACGCCATTGGTGTTTGACGACAAAGTGATTGCCGGTGCTGCCAACGGCAAGTTGATTGCGTTGCAATTAGTGGATGGTAAAACTTTATGGGAAACCACCATCGCCATTCCCACTGGCCGTTCCGAAGTTGAACGTTTGGTCGATCTGGATGTGGACCCCATTGAAGCACGCGGCTCTTTATTTATAGCCAGCTATCAAAGCGGCACTGCTTCTGTTGCGGAAGGCGATGGCGATGTGTTGTGGCGTAACGAAAGTGTGTCAACCTATACCGGCATCAGCGCCGACTGGCGTTATTTATACATCAGCGACAGCCACGGCGAAGTCTGGCAATTGGATCAGCGTAGCGGTGCCTCGTTATGGAAACAAAAAGAATTGCATAACCGGCAGTTAAGCGCCGCAATTGCTTATCAGAACTATGTGGTAGCCGGCGATTTTGAAGGTTATGTCCACTGGCTGTCTACCAATGACGGCAAAGTGATGGGACGTATCAAACTCACCAAAGCCCCCATAGAAACCAAACCGGTGATAGCCGACGGTATCGTTTATATTTATGCAAAAGACGGCACCCTCGCAGCCTTGAAAGCGAGATGACCATGTTACCTGTAATTGCTCTGGTGGGCCGACCTAACGTCGGTAAATCCACATTATTTAATTATCTTACCCGCAGCCGTGAAGCGCTGGTTGCCGATTATCCCGGACTCACCAGAGATCGCCAATATGGCCGGGTTAGACGCGGTGAGCGTGACTGCCTGGTGGTGGACACCGGCGGTATCACCGATGTTGACGACGGCATTGAACAATTTGCCAGAAAACAGGTGGAAGTTGCGCTGCAGGAAGCTGATGTGGTGTTCTTTCTGGTGGATGCCCGTGACGGTATTAATGCCGCCGATCAGGACATAGCCGATTTTCTGCGCAAACTCGGTAAACCGGTGGTGCTGGTGGTCAATAAAATTGACGGCATAGACAGCAATACCGTCAGCCATGACTTTTATAGCCTGGCGCTGGGTGAGCCGGTTGCCATCGCGGCGGCTCATGGCCGTAATGTTTCCGACCTGCTGGCCCGTATTGATGAATTGTTACCCGCGCAATCTGATGATGAAGTGCTGGATCAGGAACAGGGTATCGCTATTGCCGTGGTGGGCCGCCCCAATGTCGGCAAATCCACGCTGGTTAACCGCCTGCTGGGTGAAGAACGGGTGGTGGTTTTTGATGAAGCCGGTACTACCCGCGACAGCATCTATATCCCATTTGAACGCAACGGCCAAAAATTTACCCTGATCGACACGGCCGGGATGCGCCGCCGTGCCAAAGTCTCGCTGCTGGTGGAAAAATTCAGTATCATCAAGTCACTGCAAGCTATTGAAAAAGCGCATGTGGTGATTTATCTTATCGATGCTCAGGAAGGTGTTACCGATCAGGATGCCCATATTCTGGGCCTGGTACTGGAAGCGGGCCGGGCGCTGATTATCGGCATCAATAAATGGGATGGTCTGACTAACGAACATCGTGAGTTCGTGAAAAAACAGCTGGATATCAAACTGACTTTCCTGGAATATGCCGAAAAACATCCGATTTCGGCCTTGCACGGCAGTGGGGTAGGCAAATTATTTGATGTGGTGCATAGTTTGTACGAATCGGCGATGATAGATATGTCGACACCGGTGTTGACGCGGATTCTCAGCGATGCGGTGGCCGCCCATCAGCCGCCGTTGGTGGGTACTCGCCGCATCAAACTGAAATATGCTCACCAAGGTGGTCGTAATCCGCCGGTGGTGGTAATCCACGGTGTGCAAACCGATGTGTTGCCGGGCGTTTACAAACGTTATTTGATGAATTATTTTCGTGAGCAATTACGGCTGAAAGGTACTACGGTAAGATTGGTATTCAAGTCGCCGGAAAATCCGTTCAAAGGGCAGAAAAATCCGCTGAGCGACCGGCAGGTGAAAAAACGCAAGCGGCTGGTCGAATTCAGTAAAAGCAAACGTAAAAAATAAAAAATCTCTATCCAGGAGGCAGTCATGGCAACCATCACTTTTCAGGGCAAACCCCTTAACACTAATGGCGAATTGCCGGCAGTGGGTTCGGCTGCGCCGGACTTTAAACTGACTAACCGTAAATTGGTGGATGTTAGTCTGGCTGAATTTGCCGGCAAGCGTAAAGTGCTGAACATCGTGCCCAGCCTGGATACCCCGACTTGCCAGACTTCCACCCGCAAATTCAACGAAAAAGCCGCCCATCTGCCCAACACGGTGGTATTGGTTATTTCCGCCGATCTGCCGTTTGCCCAGGTGAGATTTTGTGAAATAGAAGGCATCAAGCATGTCATCCCGCTTTCCACTTTTCGCTCCAGCTTTGCCCATGACTATGGTGTGCTGCTGCTGGATAGTATTCTGGCCGGCTTAACCGCCCGCGCCGTGTTGGTTATTGATGAGCATGACAAGGTTATCTATGGCCAGTTAGTGCCGGAAATAGCTGACGAACCGGATTACACGGCGGCCTTGGCAGTTTTGGCGTGAAACAAGAACTCCCTGAGGTGTTTTTGCGATAGCAAAAGGCTAAACAGGCTTCAAGGTTTACGCTGGCCTACCTGGCTTGTGAATCGATCGAAAACCTTTCTGGCAAGCCAATGTTTGACAAATAGCCAGATAAACACCGGATTGGTTTGCACATAGCGTTTCAGCAAGCGCCTGTCATGTAATAATCTGTATAACCATTCCAGGCCGAACTTTTGCAGTGCCAACGGCGCCCTGGGCTTATGACCGGATAAGAAGTCAAAAGCCGCCCCTACACCAATTTGGATAGGTGCCTGGATGCGTGACAAATGTTCAGCTATCCACTTTTCCTGTTTGGGCGCGCCCAGCGCTACCCATAAAAAATCCGGCTGTGCAGCATTAATATCAGCCACCAGTTGCTGATCTTCTGCCGCCGATAATTCCCGAAATGGCGGCGCATATTCGCCCACAATTTCCACGCCGGGAAACTGCTGCCGCATAGCTAGAGTCAGTTGACTTAACACCTGAGGTTTAGCCCCCAGAAAATAATGTTTCCAGGCCCGGCTGCGGCCTTTATCCAGGCATTCCAGCATCAAGTCCGGTCCTGATAACCTGCCGGCAATTCCGGCATTGTGAATCAGATTGGCATACCAGACCAGCGGTGTGCCATCCATAGCGGTTAAAGCCTGATCATTGATAGCCCGCAGCTGTTTGTCCTTAAGACTGGTGACTAGCGTATGGACATTGGCCAGACAAACTTGATGCGCTGTTTTGGCTGGAATCCAGTCGGCAAACAATTTGAGAATTTTTTCATAATCCAGTAATTGGAATGATATGCCTAATACCTGTACAGTTTTTGCTGTGAACATGGCATTCGGAAACGGTAATATTTGTACGCACTTATTGCTGTGCCTAACTAGACTGGTATCCTGGCCGGGTTTTAGCTCAAACCCGGCCAGTTGATGCGGTAAACGATAATCAATCGCCATATTCACCGGCATTTTTGGCCCGGCAGTCAGTCTGTTCAGATGAGGCATAGTCGTTTCGGCTGAAAAGTAGGTTGATTCGTTATGTTTATTTGTACACAACGATAAGCCGTTTTAAGCCTGAGGTCAAACCCAATCTATAAAATAGATAATTAACCATAAAGAAATAATGCTGGATCGTGGGCTAAGCACACCTTGTGTAGTTCTAATCTAATCAAACCTCAATTCTGCCGCAGCAAAGGATCTTGCCGGTAATAAAGCTGTAATTGCCGATACAGCTCAGGGAAATACTGATGCAATATCGCTGGCGCACAGAAAAAATACTCACTGCAGACCGCAAAACATTCGGCTGGGTCACTGGCTGCATAAGGATTGATGGCGGTATGGTGATGATGATTTAAACTGGTTTGCAAAGCCTGGTAGGCTTGGCTAAATGCTGCTGTCCATTCTGTAATAATCATACAGGTATGCAGCGGCGGCATGCCATTGGCCCGGCCGTTCAACATATCCAGTTTATGGGCAATTTCATGTATCACTACATTCTGCCCGGAATGTGGATTGCTGACATCATAATGAATATCGGCCCAGGACAAAATAACCGGCCCGTTTTGCCAGGCTTCGCCGCTCAAAATCCTGGCCTGCGGATGCACAACCCCGTATGCATCGGTTTGGGCACGCTTGACATAAAAAGCATCGGGATAAATTAAAATATACCGCCAGCCGGTGAGCAAGCCTATACCTAATTTTAGTACCGGCAAACAAGCTAAGGCGGCGATAGTCAAGGCCATAGGTGGGGTAATGCTGATACCGGCACCATCAATGGTCTTGTGATATAAAAACACACTGGCCAATTCGCGCAGATGGGCTTTTTCGACGGCGCTTAATCCGCTGAACACTGCCATAGGCTCGATCACTGCAGCCCATTCGCTATGTGGAATCGAATGGCGATGCAAAATATAACGCCTATATGCCCGTTGAATGCAATTCATCAATTTATGTGCCCGACTGTCAGACTTTTGTTAAACTTTGCCATCTATATTGTTTAAATATTTATAAAAATATCAGAAAAAATGGACGCTTTAACCAATATACCGATAGTTGCACATGTTATCCAGCAAGCTTTGACCCCGGTTTTTTTATTAGGCGGAGTAGGGGCCTTTTTAAATATGCTGACCGGACGCTTGGCCAGGGCTGTGGATCGATATAGAAGCCTTAGTGAAACCAGCGATATGACCAGCTCAGTGGCCCATATTCAGGAGTTGAAGGCTTTACCCAACCGGGTGCGCCTGATTAATCTTTCCATTAGCTTATGTACTGTTTGCGCCTTGCTGGTTTGTCTGTCCATTGTTACCTTGTTTGTCGGCGCAGAACTGGGCATTAACCTGTCCAGAGTGATTTCGGTGATATTTATTACCGCTATTTTCGCCTTGACCGGCGGCTTGGTGTATTTTCTGCGCGAGATTACTCTGGCTATAGAAATCATCGGTATTGATAAAGATCACTGACTTTAGACTTTGCACACCGGGCCGCTTAGGCGTAAAGTAAACTTTTTAATCCTATATCTGACATCCCTATGCTAAAACATTTACATCTACTCTTCGTTGCTGTGGTCATTATCCTGTTTGTGATCAGAGTATTTTTGGCTCAATATAAACCGGAACTACTGGCCAATAAATGGCTGAAAATCGCCCCGCATGCTCTGGCTGGCTTACTGCTGCTGAGCGGCATCGCGCTGGTTTTTGAAGGCAATTGGCTGTCGGGCGAATACGGTTGGATCATTGCCAAATTGCTGGGTATGTTTGGCTTCATTGCTCTGGGTTTGGTCACCATTCGCTCTCAGGGTGATAAGCGCTGGTATGCGTTTGCCGGCGCACTGCTGGTATTGATTTACATTATTAGAGTTGCTTTCACCAAGCAGGCGTTTTTCTTTTTGTAATTGCCGTATAAAAGCGTAGCCTTGATGCAGGCTGGCAAAGAATTGTCATGTTTTTTCTGACAGCATGAATAGTATAAACGGCCTAACGAGAAGGCAGTTATGAAGGGCTGTGTTTGAGTTAATTTTTGGTTTTGGTTGAAGCGGTAAGTGGGCATTGTTGAATTGCGCTGATGCTGGTTTAATTAAGGCTGTGCGGTGAATTCCTCGATTCCACTGCGTTACATCGAGGCTACGGGTCGCGATGATGTTGGCTATGGTTGCCTCTGTTGCGCTGGGTGTTTTTGGGATAGCTAAACACCATACCCCCCGCGAAGTTTTGGTGGTTGCTTTGATAGAAGCCATGTTTGGGTTAATCGTTGATTTTGGTTGAAGCGGTAGTGGGCATGGTTGAATTGCGCTGGCCTTGGTTTGATTAAGGCTGTGCGGTGAATTCCTCGATTCCACTGCGTTACATCGAGGCTACGGGTCGCGATGATGTTTGGTTAGGGTTGAACGGCAGAGGGCATGGTTGAATTGCGCTGACGCTGGTTTGATTAAGGCTGCGCGGTGAATTCCTCGATTCCACTGCGTTACATCGAGGCTACGGGTCGCGATGATTTTGGCTATGGTTGGCTGTCGCTGGGTGTTTTGGGGATAGTTACGTCACACACCTGCGAAGTTTTGGTGGCTAAGCCACCCTACATGGTGGTTGTTTTGATAAAGGTCGCGCGGTGTATTGCTCGATGCAGGCTTCAACTATTTACGCAAACATTGCTTTATGAAACCAGAAGCTGAACAATTGGCTGAAATCGAATCAGTGACGCTTGGTCATTATAATCGGCATGCTGAAAGCTATTGGCACGGCACTAAAGAGCATGATGTGGCGCAAAATTATGCGGCATTTTTAGCTCCATTTCCAAGTGATAAACAGCTGGATATTTTAGATCTGGGTTGCGGGCCGGGTAGGGATGTTCACTATTTTAAGTCATTGGGTCACAGGCCGGTTGGTCTGGACGGCAGCGAGATTTTTTGCCGGATGGCTAGAGCGTATACGGGATGTGAGATTCTTCAGCAAACATTTCTGGGCCTGACTTTAGCCAGTCAGGCGTTTGATGGCATTTTCGCCAACGCAGCTTTATTTCATGTACCCAGCCAGCAATTACCGACAGTACTTAACAAACTGCATGAGGCATTAAGGCCTGACGGGATTTTGTTTATATCAAACCCTAGAGGTAATGGTGAAGGCTGGTCTGGGCAACGATACGGTCATTTCATGCAAATTGATACCAGTGTTCAATACCTGTCAGCGGCAGGCTTTAGTGTGCTGGATTATTATTACCGGCCTGCAGGCAAACCAGGCCAGGAGCAACCCTGGTTGGCTATTGTGGCTCAGATGAAAACCGGATGAGTGACATCACTTATTTTAATGTGAAATTGGGGATTTTGGCGGCAAAAATAGCTCAAAAAACTTGAATTAATTGAAGCTAAGTTATTGTTTTGTTAAGGAAAATTTTGTCTATTTTTGTTACACTATACACAAAATAGGAGACTGGGCGCGATGACCGCAATTAGCTTTGATACCCATAAGTTTATTCGCAAGCTCCGCATTGCGGCAGCTTTGGTTAAGTTGCTCTGAATTAGTGGTGCGTGATTGTGTTTTAGTTTGCGGGTGAATAGCTAATTACTCAGCGTAAATCCGGGATAAGCCTTTTAAACTAGTCGCAACGAATCCCTCGATTCCACTGGGTTTCATCGAGGCTACGGGCTCATCCTACAACGGCCTGTGTTTTAGCTGAGTAATTACATTATCAAAAACCTAAATTCCGGTCAGTTTAAACTGGGCTTCCCGGTATTTGGCGGCGCATTGCTGGCTGACTTCTGCCGGTAAGCTGGGGCCGGGCGAGGTTTTCGGCCAGTCCAGGGTTTCCAGATAATCCCGCAAATATTGTTTGTCAAAACTGGGTGGGCTGATGCCCAGCTGATAATGTTCAACCGGCCAGAAGCGTGAGGAGTCGGGGGTTAAGGCTTCATCAATCAGATACAGGGTACCCGCATCATCCAAGCCAAATTCAAATTTGGTATCGGCAATGATAATACCGCGCTCCCTGGCATAAGCGGCAGCGGTGCTGTACAGCTTGATACTGGCATCACGAACTTGTTCGGCTATGCTTTGCCCCACCAGCTTAACGGTGTCGGCAAAGGTGATATTTTCATCATGAGTACCTAGCTCGGCTTTGCTGGAGGGTGTATATATCGGTGCGGGCAGTTGCTGGGCCTGTTGTAAACCTGCCGGTAATGAGATACCGCAAATCTTGCCGCTGCTTTGGTAATCCTTCCAGCCTGAGCCGATCAAATAGCCGCGCACGATGGCTTCTATCGGTAAGGGCTGGAGACGTTTGACAATAATAGCCCGGCCTGTCAGAACGGCTCGCAATTCCGGATCGGGAATCACATCGGCCAGACTCAGCTCATCACTCAAATGATTTGGAATAATGTCCTGCATTTTGGCAAACCAGAAATTCGAGACTGTGGTCAGTACCTGGCCTTTGCCCGGGATTGGATCCGGCAGGATCACGTCGAACGCCGACATTCTGTCGGTAGTGACTATCAGTAAATGCCGGTCATCAATTTCATACATATCCCGAACTTTGCCGCGTCCGAGCAGTTTTAAATGAGGGATGTGTGATTCAAACAGTGCGACCTGAGTATTCATAACCGTTGGCAATTATCCTGAGTAAAACCCTGATTTTAGCATTTTTTGGGCTGATAATGGCTTAGATTACGGCAAGATAGGCTGGGTGACGCCCATAAAAAAACCCTTCGCCTTTGCGGGCGAAGGGTATAGAGTTAAACAGAGCCAGAGGAGGGACTGTTTATTTAACAACAACGAGGAACAAAAACATCAAGCTTTAAATGATCCGCCAAAATCAAGATTGCTGGCAATCGTGGCGGCGCCAAACAGTATAGTGGAGATAATAAATTCACCGGACATAAAACCAAACACTCCGGTGGTGAATAACAGGCCAGTGGCCACATCTCTATACCAATTAAACGGCTTCTTCATTTCTTTACTCCTTGACTATATACAGTCAAATAAATGAATACGGTTCTAATATAGCGCTGGCTTGTTTTATTTACAATACTGTAGACGGTGGATGGTTTGTTTCTTATTAGTAAATTATACAGTCATATACTTGACATAAGACTGTGTTAGGTGTAGCAAAGCCTTGGTAGACAAGGCCTGTAGCCTGACTGCAATTAATGGCTTACCCGTTGTTAGCGGATACTTAGCATTACTTTTTTTTGTTTTAGTCAAGAAAAAATTTTCCGAACGGAACTTTTCAACAGGTGATTGATTCATATAGCAGAATTTTTCCGCCAAAAGCCGGATTAATTTTTCTGGGGGTAGGGTGCTAAAAATTCTGTCACTTTGGCTAGATGCTGAGCGGGGAGTTTGATACGCAATCTGACTTTTTCGGCAAATTCCTGAGTCAGAATCTGCCCATCGCATTTTTTCAACTGATATTCCAGTGCCTGTAACTCAGGATAATCCAAAGTCACTAATAACTCGCTATATTCGACATAGTCTTGCAGTTCAGCAATCTCGATGACCTGTTTAGCCAGATTGCCGTAAGCTCTGGTCAAACCACCGGCACCTAGCTTTACTCCACCGAAATAACGAATCACCGCCAACACGACATTAATGATGTGCTTGCCTTCCAGGTGCTGAAAAATCGGCTTACCGGCAGTACCACCAGGTTCACCATCGTCATAAAATCGGCAAACCAGACCATCAGCAGACTGCACTCGGTAGGCATAGACGATATGACTGGCATCGGGATGCTGTACATGCAGATTTTTAATCACTGCCAAAGCTGCCGCTTCGTCAGCGCAGGGGCTGATTACCCCAATAAACCGGGATTTTTTGATATATTCCTCAGTCAGGACGCGGGCCAGTACAAGTTTCATGGGCTTGGGAGTGAGCGTTGTTTATAACAACGCGGCAATCGCCGGAAAGTTATCCAGCAAATGGTGGCGGAAGGCTTCAATCTGCGCAGGCTGCTCGCGTTCATCCCGGCTCAAGTTTACCGGAATATCGGCAACCACCTGCATGGGTGCCGCCGATAAAAAAATCAGGCGGTCAGCCAGGGAAATGGCTTCACGCAAATCATGGGTGACAAATAACACGGTATGTGGTCGCTGCCGCCACAAGGAATACAATAAGGTTCTGATCTGGCGGGCGGTCGGTGCATCCAGGGACACAAACGGTTCATCCATCAACAGCAGCACCGGGTTAATGGCAAAGGCCCGGATAATCGCTACCCGGCGCTGCATACCCAATGACAGCCGTTCCGGATATTGCTGCTGGACAGCATCCAACTGCATATCAACCAACAAAGCATCAATCAAAGCCGCCGGCGGCTGGCCGCTACAGACCAGTTCTATATTGCGTCGCACCGTATACCAGGGCAGCAAACGCGGCTCCTGAAATACATAACCGATATGAGCGGCATTTTGGGTATCACCCAGTTGAATCTGGCCTTGAAACTGTTGATCCAGCCCAGCCACGATATTGAGCAGGCTGGTTTTACCACAACCTGAAGGCCCCACCAAACAGACAAATTCATTGCGCTGTATGGTTAAATCAAGTCCGGCGATGGCTTTATGGCTGCGGCCATCGGCTTGATAAGTCTTGTCGACGATATTGATACGTATATCTTTCATCGCCGCCAGCTCCTGGCTTTGTTATCCAATGGTCTTAGGATCAGCCACTCGATTAATTGAATAACGACAATAAAGGCTATGGTATAGGCCAGCAGGCCGGCGACATCGAATAACTGAAAGAATAGATGCAACTGATAACCCATGCCATTACTGCGACCTAATAATTCCACCACTAAAATTATTTTCCAGATCAGTGCCAGACCTGAACGCGAAGCGGCCATCACAAACGGATGCAGTTGCGGCCAGATCACCGCACGCAAGGTTTTCACTCTGCCCAGCCGATAAGACTGGGCCATAGCCAATAAATTTTGATCCAGATTGCGGGTTCCTTCCCGTATGGTGACCACCACATTGGGCAGTTTATTGATCACCACCGCCAAAATGGCCGCCCATTCCTCCAGGCCAAACCAGACATAGCATAATATAATTGATACCAGTGCCGGGATGTTCAAAAAAATCACCAGCCAATGATCAAAAAAAGCATCCAGGCTGCGATTGCGGCCCAAAGCAATGCCGATAGCGCAACCCAGCAGCATGGCGATAGTAAAACTCAGTAATAAGCGTAATAGCGTCCAACCCAGATGGTAGGGCAGTTCACCGCTGAGCAGTGCCTGCCACAGCACATCAAGCACCAGCAAAGGCCCAGGCAGACTGCGGCTGTGTAAACTTAGCGCCAGTACCTGCCAAATCCCCACTAACACCAGCAGTGATACGCCGGCCATCAACCAGCTGCGCAAAGCACTCACCGGCATTAGCGGCCTAACCAGAAAGTGCCGGCCTGTAATTCCGGGTGACCGGCGGTAAGTTTGTTACCGGCCAAGCCATGTAATAAACGGTACAACTGCTGGGCGGCTGCCTGATTGGCCGGCCCCCATTCTTGCACTCGCCCCTGACAGTATCGCTCACGTAATAAGGGCTGGTTGATATCATCGCCGGCGGCAAAGGTATTGGCAATTTTTTGCCAGGCCTGATCGCTGGTGCACAGCTTATTTCTGGCCTGATCAGCCAGAGTCAGAAAGTTTTGCCATGCGCTTAAATTCTGATTAGCCCAGCTCTGCTTAAACACATAACCCAGACTGGGCACTGTTTCCTTAATACCCAGTTGCTTAATAATTTCCTCACCGCTCAGTAATTGGCGATAACCCTGGGTTTCCAGGCGTGCCGCGAACTGCCAATAGGTCAGCAGGGCATCGATACGCTGTTCGGCCAATTGTTGGTTGAGCAAGGGCGGGGCGGCATAGACTTTTTGCACGCCGGCATTCAGATCTAGGCCTTGCTGCTGGCCAAGTTCCTGCAGCAATAACCAGTTTTTGTCCAGTTCGCCGCCGGCTATGCCCAGTTTTTTAGATTTTAGATCGGCCAGGGTTTTAATCTCGCTATTAGCGGGTACTATCAAGCCGCCGGCTGTACTGGAAAAAGGGTAAAAGGTGTAATCAGCGCCTTCAGCGCGCATCCCGGATACCCAGATCCAGTCGGAGACGATGATATCGACACTGCCGGCTTGTAATGCCACTTTGCCGGCCTGCTGATTGGCCAAGGTTTGGGTTTCCAGACGGAATTCACTATCGGCCAGCAAACCTTCATTTTGCAAGGCGGCAATTTCCCAGCCCAAGGTGCCTGAGGCCATCAGCCCAATACGGATCAACGGTTTATCGCCGGCCAGGGTTAGATTGGTATAACACAGCGTGAAAAAAACTAATAGAAAGGGCAGTTTCATAGAATGGGCTAAACGACGAAACCCTAATTTTAACGCAGTCTTAACCCGGATGAGCGAGTTTACTCAGAAAAGTAGCTTAATAATGATATTTTAAATCACAAACCCCGGTTAAGCGACTGCCTAAAGACACATCCGGCGCCGAGTTTTGGTACAAATCCATGCCGCAATCCAGATTTACCGGCGCTTTTTTTCGATTCCCGGCCAAGAGCTGCAGATTGTCTCCAGCTTGCTGACTATGCATATCCAGGATTGAATCAGTGGTTTTAATTTCGGTATCCGGCAAACTCAGTATCAATGGCGCAGCCTGCAGAGCCGGGGCCTGTACCTCGACCTGATTGACCGGCGCCGGTTTGGGTGGAGCAGACTTGGCGCCGGCGGCATGAAACACCAACATAAACACCACGGCAACCGTGGTTCTGGACGGCTTGATAATTAATTGGCAAATTTCGGCAATATTCACGCTTATCTCCTTTATTTGTAACTATTGGGTGCCACAATGAACCCAGTGTCGACGCTTTCCCTGCCGATACTTTCAATTCTACCTGGCAGCATCGACTACGTTGACGTTTGACTTTACCGCAACAGTTACCAGTATGTTGTATGCTTAGAATAAGGGTTTTTCAAAAAAGTTCAAGTAAATTGATAGCTTGGCTATATAAGTATGAATATTAAGTTATTTGGCATCCAGTATTTCCCAGCGCTGATAGGCCTGGGTCAGCTCTGCTTCGGTTTTGGCCAACTGCTCCAGAGCCAGAGCCACCAGCCCGGCATCCTGTTTGTAAAAATCAGCCGAGTTGATATTAATATTATATTCAGCCAGTTTGGCTTCCAAGTCCTCAATCAGCTTAGGCAATTGCTCAAGTTCGCGCTGTTCCTTGAAGCTGAGTTTTTTGGCCGGGGCATTGGTTTTTGGTTTGTCTTTTTTCTGAGCTTCAGCGGCACTGATGTCTGCCGCCAGTTTTTTATCCTGTTCGGCCTGGGCAAACCAGTCGGCATAACCGCCGATGTATTCATTAACCCGGCCATCGCCTTCAAATACCAGCACACTGGTAACCACATTATCCAGAAATGCCCGGTCATGACTGACCAGCAACAAGGTACCTTGATAATCCACCAGCTTTTCTTCCAGGATTTCCAGGGTTTCCAAATCAAGATCGTTAGTCGGTTCGTCCATGACTATCAAATTGGCCGGTTTGGTAAACAAACGCGCCAATAACAAGCGGTTTTTTTCGCCGCCGGATAAACTTTTTACCGGCGAGCGGGCGCGGGCCGGAGCGAATAAAAAATCGGCCAGATAGGACATGACATGGCGTTTACCAGTGGGTGTATCAACAAACTCACCGCCATCCAGTACGGTATCCGCCACCGTGATTTCCGGGTCCAGTTGCTCGCGCAACTGATCAAAATAGGCAATTTGCAGATTGGTACCCAATTCTATGGTACCGGTAGTCGGCTGTAATTGCCCCAGCAACAGCTTCAGTAAAGTCGATTTACCGGCACCATTCGGGCCGATCAGGCCGATTTTGTCACCACGATCAATCCGTACTGAAAAATCACGGATAATGACTTTATCCTGATATTGAAAATTGACATCAACGGCTTCAACCACCTTACGGCCGGAAATTTCACCCTTGTTGATAGCCAGTTTGGCGGTGCCTTGACCAGAACGGCGCTCGGCACGCTCATCACGCAATTTCTTTAATGCCCGTACCCGGCCTTCATTACGGGTACGGCGGGCTTTCACACCCTGTCTGATCCAGACTTCTTCCTTGGCCAGTTTTTTGTCAAATTCGGCATTCTGGTTGGCTTCGTCCTCCAGCAGGGCTGCTTTACGGCGCAGATAATCCTCGTAATTGCCGGCCCAGGATGTCAACTGTCCGCGATCCAGATCAATAATCCGGGTCGCCAGACGTTGTAAAAAAGCCCGGTCATGAGTGACAAACAATACCGCCCCGCTAAATGCCAAGATCTGTTCTTCCAACCAGGCGATACTCTCAAAATCCAGATGGTTGGTCGGCTCATCCAGCAGTAATACTTCAGGGTCTATCACCAACGCCCGCGCCAGTGCCACCCGCCGTTTCCAGCCGCCGGACAGACTGGAAACCAGTACTTCAGCCGGTAATTGCAGCTTGCTTAATACCGCTTCCACCCGTTGCTGAAATTGCCAGCCGTTCAATGCCTCCAGCTTGTGCTGGATCTGACCCAGGGTATTCAGCGATTCTTCGCTGCCATCCATGTGCGTCAATAAATGATGATAATCCACAATCACCTGACCCAACTCACCCAGACCACCGGCCACTGCCTGATAAATAGTGTCCTCGGCTGCTAACTGCGGGGCCTGTTCCAGCCAGGCGAGGCGTAATTCCGGTTGCTGCCAAATCTCACCATGATCTGCGTGGATATCGGCGGCGATGATTTTCATCAAAGTCGATTTACCTTCACCGTTACGGCCCAGCAAACCCACGCGTTCGCCAGGGTCTAACTGAAAGGAAGCATTGTCCAGCAAAGCATGGGTGCCAAAGGCAATCGAAACATTGGTTAAGCGAATTAAGGGCATCTGTTTTGTAAAAAGCGTCTGAGTAAATCCAGTGTTAACTGGGTGGCTTGATTTTGTTTTTGCTGCGGCGTACCGGCCACCCGATGTTGGGCGGTCATCACAGTTTCGCCATCATATAGGGCATTATAAAGGACAACCGCCTGTCGGCGGTCCTGGAAGTGGTTTTCGGGGCCGACATACAGCTGTACCAGAACCAAATCGGTGTGATAACAGCGGTGCATCATCCCGGCCAGCTCGGTTGCTGCTGCCTCTAAATGCTCGGCATCCAGCACAATTTGCCATTTTTCCACCAGGCGGGGCAGATCCACCGCAATATCGGCGCTTCGCAACCAGGACTTGCCCAGACATTGACTGCTCAGCAATCCTTGAGTCAGGGTTTCCAGTACGGCCAGACTATAGCGGTGATGCTGCATTTGCCGGTCTATTACATCCAGCAAATCACCCTGTATGCCATCCACACCGTCAATCGCAAACACATAATCGCCGATCAATGCTGCTGTTTGGGCGATCAGCGCCTGCTTTACCGGCTCGGCAAATCCAGCAGGGAACAGTAATTTGGTCTGCACTTCATTAATGCCGGCCCGAAAGCCTAACTGCACCTCTGCCGGCAATTGCAAATCATGTAATGCCTGCTGTATCGCCGATTCGCCTATGCCTATGCTTTTAAATGTCACCAGACAATCCGGCTCCAGGACAAAACGCGCCATTAATAAGGGCTTAATACTCGTTAAGTACATGGCTTGCATTTCTGCCGGCACACCCGGTAAAAACACAAACCAGCAGCGTTGATAACACAGGGCAAAGCCCGGCGCCGTCCCCACCGGATTATCAATTCGTAGCGCAGTGGCCGGTAATAACGCCTGTTTACGATTCGATGCCGGGGTAGGGCGGGAACGGCAGCCAAAATAACTCTGTATCTGTTCCCAGGCCTGTAAGTCAAACTCCAGGCTCAGGCCGGTAGCCAAACTTACAGCCTCGGCAGTTAAATCATCCAGAGTCGGCCCCAGGCCGCCGGTGCAGATACAACAATCGGCCCGACCGGCAATTTCGCTGAACAAGGCAGTTAAGGCCGCCAGATCATCACCCACTGCGGTATGGCGGCTAACCCGAAAACCCAGCTCCAGCAATTGCCCGGATAACCAGGCCGCATTGGTGTCCACAATCTGGCCACCCACCAGTTCCTCACCCTGGGAAAAAATCTCCGCGACCAGCTTCATAACAAGCGGTACCAGATCGGCAGACTAACCAGACTCAAAGCGGTGCCCAGCGTCACCGCCGTGGCATATAAAGAGCTGTCCAGTTTATAACGGTCGCATAAGACTATGCCCAAAATCATACTGGGCATGGCGATATCCAGCACTGCTGCGGCTTTCTGCTCTGCGCTTACCGTCATAAAAGCGGCTAGATACATGGCTGCCAGCGGCTGCAGCAGTAATTTCACCAGCAATACCGGCATGATGTAGGGCAAATTACGCCAGCGTACCGCCCGCCAGCTTAAAGCCATACCCAAAGAAAAAATCATTAGGGGCGCCACCGCCGCCGAACATTTCTGCAACAAGCCTTCCAGCCACTCCGGTACCGGTACTTGGGCCAGATTTAATGCTACCGCCAATATGGCTGCCAAAAACGGTGGCGCGCCTAAAAACGCCAGTACCGACATGGGTTTTTCCCGGCTATCCACTTCGCCGAAATACTTGGCCAGCATGATCCCCAGGGTATATACCACCGGTGCGGTTGCAAACAGATCAATCTGAATAACCACCGAACGCGCCCAACTGCCGAAAGTTTGTTCCAGTACCGGCAAGCCCAGATAAGTCACATTCGGAAACGCCGCTGCCAGAATCACCGCCCCGGTTTTGGGATGACTAAACCGGCACAAGCGGGCAATCAGCCAGCTCAAGGCGATGCCTAAAATGATGCACAGCGTACCCAAGGCACTGTATTGCATAGACTGCCAACCAATCTCGGCGTGCCACAAGACTTCCACGACCATCGCCGGCAGAAAAAAATAATACACGACCGAAGTCAGCACCAGCCGGGTCTGCTGGGCAGACAATCCGCCCGGCTCAGTGACTCCCCATAACGCCCCGCACATAATCAGCGCGGTCATCTGTAATAAGGTGGTCTGCATAATTGGCTATCCGCACAATTCGCTGCGAACCGGCTCGGCCAACAAGGCTTTGATCGCAGCTATTCGACTGGTATCCAGTTCTGCGGTACGGCAGGACTGATGACATAAACCACCTCTAAAACCCAGATAATCGGCCTGGAGTGGCAATAATTCACTGATATCCGCCAATTTTAAGGATCCGGCCAAACCACACAATAAGCCGGCCTGTTTACTTAAATATACAAATTCCGCTAATTCCGCAGCCGATACGATTTGCGGCAAACTGCCTAACTGCTTATCCATGGTATCCAGCATCACCCCCCGGAACCCCGCTGCGGCCAGCAAAGCAATCACTCCAAAATCCGGTCTGGTATCGGCAAACAGCACCGCCACCAATTGATGACCCTGGTTAGCGGCCACACTTAATGCGTTAATACAGGCCGGCCAGTCGCCGTCCGGAAAAAAACCGATTTTTACATAATCCACCCCGGTTTGCGCCATCTCCAGTGTCGCTGCTGCCAACACTGCCGGCAGCATGGGTAAATCCCCTATAGTGGCACTCACCAAGGTTCCGGACGGTAAATGGCTGACGATCTGCTTGACTGTTGCAGCGGCTAAAGCCCCCAGTGCACCGCGTGCCGGTTGTTTAAGGTCAATAATATCCACTTCAAATTGCTCAACCAGTAAGGCTTCCGCCAGGCTGTTGACACTCGCCAGCATATAACTCATGGTTGAACCTCGGCCGGCCGGTGTTGCTCTATCAACTCAATTAGCCAACCCCAGGCTTGCCATTCCCGATCGCCAGCGGTTTTCTCCAAGCCAATACGCAAATAATCCAGTTCACTGACTATTTTCTCCCAGGGTAAGCGCCCCAGTCTGCTTACTAGTATAGCCGCCTCCAACACCGCATATTGCCCACGATTAAAGCCTTGAAACGGCTTGTGATTAGCTGTATGTATGGCCCGGCAAAACAATTTTGGCCGTACTTCATCATCTTCAACTCGTTCCAGCACCAGTTCGGCATGCGCCAAGGCATCAGCCAGATACCAGCCACTCAGCTGCTCAGCCGCCCGTAAGGGCCAATCGCGCCGTCCGGTCAGACAACCGGCAAAAACCCGCACATCATCACAATAATTAATCACGGCAGTTTTAGTTTCCAGCAAATTGGACAGGGTTTGAGCCGGCTTAAAAGGCAAAATCACAAACTGATTCTGTACCACATGTACCCCCATAGGTGCGATATGCGCCATGCCTTGGGCGTTAATAGTGGTGACTATGGTTTCTTGGATCATGGCTAGGGGAGGGCGTTAATCAGGTTGGCAGGTCATTACTATTAATGTACCAGATTTGCGGGTTGGGCGGGACAAAGCACAGCAGATTCGGGTTTGATGTGGAGCGTACCAATAGACTGGAACAGCTATTAATATGGCATATACGTGCAAAAACTATCCATTAATTTATAAAATAAATCAATAAGTTAAAATAACTATCTATTGTAAATAATTAAGTAGTACTGTAACTATTCAGCGTTCAATTATCACTTTAAATACAGGCCGCTATAGGATGCGCTAAACGAAGTGCAACCTCCTACGAATGAAGCTAAGTTTATGTGCTATTTCATGTAGGGTGTTTTCACTTCATGCTCAAGCTGGTCGTGATGGCAAAACGCCAAACACCCTAAAAAGTTTTGGTGGATTGCCTAGCGGCGAAGCCACCCTAGCAGACACAAACGGCAAAAGTAGCCTCAATGAGGATCAGGCATCAAACCGGCAGATGCACTGCTCACTTGTTTTACAAAAGCTATATTTGCGTTATATAGTTGATGCCATTTTTTGCTTAAAAAATATCCTCAACTTAAGCCAATCAACCAGCTCCCCTCTTTGAAAAAGTGGGGTTAGGGAGGGATTTGACCAAGACCTCAACAACTCCAAACATAGCCGTTACAAACCCCAGAACAGGCCAAATTGTTCCACGGGAAACTCCTCACAAAACACATTACCCAACATTAAGTATTATTAATAATTTACATTAAAATATATTTATAATAAATTGTTTTATAACAAGTTAATTACAATCTTAAGCTCGATAATTCACTCAATAAACCAGCGCATGATCGATCAATAAGCGCCCGTCATGTTCCACAAATACTGCTTCTGCCACATATTCATCGTCACTCAAACTGCAAAACTGCCGCCAGACAACTGCTATCGAATCCCGGCGTCGGAATAAGGCGACAAATTCACGTCGGCCAAACCAGCCCCAGCGCGCCTGATAATCCCGGCACATCATCATCAGCCGATCTGGAGTCACTATGGCCAGCATGCGCTCGGTAAAATCCCGGCTATGCTGAGCGTGATTGATGGCGGTGGAACCGGCCATCATATTGTCCATCAGCGGCGTGATGGCGGCCAGGATTTCTGCATCGGATTTGCTTAACAGCAGCATGAAACTTAAGCCACCAGCTTGACAATACTTAAGCCATTGGCATTTTTAATCAACTCAATCTGGGTTTTAATGCGTTTTTTTACGCCTTCTACATGCGAAATCACCCCGACAGTTTTGCCCTGCAATTTCAAACCTTCCAGCGTGTTTAAAGCCAGATACAAAGATTCCGCATCCAAATTGCCAAAACCTTCATCCAAAAACAGCGACTCTATTGCTTTACCTTGATTGGCGACATCTGCCAGGGCCAAGGCCAGCGCCAGACTTACTACAAAACTTTCTCCGCCTGACAAGGTTTTTGGTAATCTGCGCACTTTGTTTTGCTTGGCATCTTCAATTTCCAGCGCCAGCCCATGATCACTAATAGCGCCACGTATTGAGTAGCGGCCATTGATTTTTTCCAGCACCCGATTGGCATGAGCCAATAATTGATCGATCAATAATTGCTGGGTTTTACGGCGTAAATTACCGGGCTCGGCATGCAATTCATCGAGTTGCAATTGTGATGCCGACCAAAGCTGCTGTTGTTTGTCCAGTTCAGTCTGAATAGCAGCATACTTTTTCCGGTATTGCTGCTGTTTGGTCAAAATATTCTGCAAAGAGCGGATTTCCTGCTTGGCAATATCCACTTTTTCACTAATCAGCTTATGCATAGCCTGTAAGTCAGCACTGCTCGCTGTTGCATCTAGCGTTTCCAGTCTGATTTGCAACTCAGCGGCAAGCTGAGCTAAATCTGTATCCAACTGGGCGGATTTAGCCAATAGTTCATGCTGTTTATGCAGCAATTGCGGCTCACGCTCCAGCAAGGCCAACAAATCATGCAGGGCGGCCAGGTCGGTCAAGCCATATTCGCTAATCTTACCGGCAATCACCAATTCCATACTGCTCAGCGCTTCCTGACGTTCTTGCCATTGGCGTTCCTGTTCAAGCAGCAGTTTTTGCTTCTCTAAAATGGCCAAATGCAAGCCCAGCGATTTTTCCCGCTGCAAATCATCCATTACCGCTGCTTGCTGCTGCTGATATTTGCCGATGCCGGCTTGGCAAAGCTGCAACTTGCTTTGCAAAACAGCCAATTCCTCGCGCAAACCATTTTGACGTAATTCTCTGATTTGATAATCCTGGCGTCGACTGTTCAATCGGTCATAGACCGCATCTTCTTTACCTTTGGCCGGCAATTTTTCGCCCAATTTGGCTAATTGTGGTTCCAGACGGGCAATCAGGACTTTTTCCTGATTCACACTAGCCTGATAACGCTGTTCCAGCTCGGCCAGCTCCGGCGCCCGTTCCGCCCAACTGGCCTCCAACTGTTCGGCAGCCAAACGTAAACTGCCCAGTTCGGCTTGCTTCACAGCAATTTCATTTTTGGCTTTGGCATTATCACGTTGTAGCTGGGTATATTCTTCCACCAAGGCTTTGATCTTATCCTGTTCGACAATTTCGCCACCCAGTAACTGTTTTTGCGCTGCCACATCATGAATTTCAAGACCGGCAAAGGCAATAGCCAAGCGGTTGGTCAACACCACCCATTCATTACGTTTGTCCAGCAAAAATTTTTGCTTGGCCGTTAAATTGGTGTTTTGCTTCTGCGCTGCAGCCAATTGTTTTTGCACACTGTCCAGTGTGGTCCGCAACACCAGAATTTTGCTGCGCTGATCGGTCAAGGCTTTTTTAGAATCAGTCTGAACAGGGGGCCGCAAAACATAAGGGTGCTGTACAGACCCACACAATTGGCAGGGCTTGCCGTCCACCAGTTTATCCCGGTAAGCATTGAGCTTTTTTAACAGCGTTTCATTGGCAATAGCCAGCTCCAGGGCTTTACCTATGTTTTCCTCGCGACCTATCTCCAGTTTCAAGCCATCCACACGCACCTGTAATTCCCCAGGATCAGCCGGCGTTTCAGTTTTGGCACCGCCAAACCAGCTTAAACCCGGCTTTTTATCACTCAGGCGCACATAAACAGCGGCAATATCCACTAGTTCCAGAAACTGCTTAACCCGGCTTTGCTGATCAAGCAATAATTCCTGTAACTCAGCCAAAGTTTTACCCTGAGTAATTGCCATCAGACTAGCTTCATTGGTGGTGATCAGCTGATTTAACTCGGTAATGCGATTTTGCCCAGCCTGCAAATCGGCCTTGGTTTTTTTGATACCGGCCTGGGTCTTTTTCGACCAGGCTGCTTGAGTTTTTTGCTGACCCTCCAATTCCAGACAGGTATTGCGCACATTACGTAATTGCACGACATCAGGAAAATCTTGTACCAGTACTGCCTCAGCCTGATGTTCCTGCAACCAGGCGTCTACTTCACTCAGCATGGCTTGCTTCTCATGCAACTGATACATAATCGCCTGAGCCAGCTCGGTTTCTCTGGGCAGTTCCAGCTTAATTTCGCTTAATTTCAGGGTTAAATTATCCACCACCAGTTTTTGCTGCTCAAAATTCCGCTCAGCGGCATTATCCAGGCTTACCGGGGCACCAGTGCCGGTATTCGCCGGTAACTGCTGTTGCAACAGACTCAGCTCACGCCGATAATTTTCTATATAACTGCGACTTAAAGCTACTTCTTCCTGCATCTTCTTAAGTAGTTGCAGGTAATCTTTAAACATTTCCGGGTTAGGTGCGGTGGCAATCCGCTGCAAATCGGCTTGCAACTGATCCAGTTGGTGCTGGACTAACTGTTGCTGCTCGGTAAGCCGGACATTACGCCGCTGCAGATCATCAATGACCTGCAAATTCTGCAATTGCTCCTGAAGATTCTCCAGCTCTACATTAAGTTCAGATGACAACTCATTGAAATCATGTAAATCCTGCTCAGTTGCTTCCAAAGCTTCCACAGTCAGCAAGGGAATTAACTCAACCTCCTGTTCCAGTTCTGCCACTGTACGGCTCAATTTGGCATGCTGATTTTCAATTTGAGCTTGATAGTCCTGATAAATATTGGCACCACTGATTTTTTCCAGAATATCCATACGCTCACTGTCCAGCGCATTCAGAAAAGCCGCAAAATCCCCTTGCGGCAACACTATTGATTTGGAAAATTTATGAAAATCCAGGCCGGTCAGCTCTTGCAGGCGTTTACGCACCAGCACCGGGGATTCGGCCAACAAAGCAGTTTCGCCATTGCCATCCAGCAGAGTCAGCGCCATACTTGGATGGTCTATATCTGTGCGGCTAACCTGCCAGGTGGAACGATACTTATCGCCATCAAAAGCAAACTCCACTTGAGCCAGACTTTCATCGCTATGCTTGGTGATAATATGTTCAGCCGGCTTATGAAATCGATAAGTTTCGCCATACAGGCCCAGCGTAATCACATCAAGAATACTGGTTTTCCCGGAACCGTTCGGCCCGGTAATGGCAAACACCCCACTCTCCGCCAAAGCGCCCTGATCAAAATTGACCCGGCCCTCACCGCCTAATGAGTTGATATTCTTGAAATAAATATTGAGAATGCGCATAGGGTATTAAAGTACAGAAATAGGTAGTGCCAGCCATGCCAGCGTACACGCAGCACAAGGCCATTATATATAGCACATGCTACACGATGGCATTAATAGACACAATCACCCGAAACTCAAGCCGCCCACAGCAACTGCACTATGCCGACTGTTATCCAGGATCAGCTGAACCAAAAAATAAATTATAAAATTCGCCCAGCGACACCCATGAAGTTAAAAACTTTTCGACCGGCTTTCACCAAAACAATAGCGTCTATGGCCTAAGTTTCCAGATTTAATATAATATAATGGCTTAAGCCGGGGCTTCTGATGCCATATTCAAAGCCCGTTAGCTGTATTTTTCATTTTTAGCCTAAACCTGAGGATACTATCGATGCGGATAATAAACCGTTTCATACATTGCACACCCAGTATTGCTTTAGCATTATTGGCAGCCGCTTGCTCCAGCACGCCAAAACCGCCGCCAGTTGCACCAAAAATTGTGTCCGGCGAGCAAATGCTGCGAGATAGCCAAGGTATTGCGCAACTCAGCGGCCGTTGGCAGGAAGGCAAGCAAATGGTTGATAAAGGTCAAGCTCTGCAACGTCAAGGCCAGTCTGAAATCGATCAAGGCCAAACCTTGATAGACGAAGGCCAAAAAATCATGCGTGAAAGCGAAGAAGGCTACAAAACCATCAAGCAATAACATCCGCCAGCAAGTCCTGGGCCTGCACATATCTGCCCAATCAGCGGCGGCATGACAAATGCCGCTGCTACCCCGCCCCCCGAATATAGTCTATTCCACCTGCAATTGCTGAACCTGCCCCGATACAAATAGAATCCGGTCTGAATAAACAGCATTTTCTTGATGCCGCTCAAATTATTTTGCGCTTAATACGGTAATTTGTTGCTTAGAGATGTTGAGCCGATCAGCCTAATTCGTCGCACATCTTGCTCTGTTGCCATATCGGCAATTTCAGCCATTTCCGTATCAGGAGTCGTTATGATCGAAGACGTATTGGATGTAATAAACTCAACAGAAGCCGATGAATTGGACATCACTGAAATCGAAACGATATTAGTACCAGCCCCCGAAATGGGCGAGGACAGTGAAACAGCCGGCTCCAGCTATGATGTAACGCATTGTTATTTAAATGAATTAAGCAAATCCAAACTGCTAAGCGTAGAAGAAGAAAAGCACTACGGCAAATTGGCACTTAATGGTGACCAGCATGCCCGAAAAATCATGATAGAAAGCAATTTGCGTCTGGTGGTTACCATTGCCCGCAAATATCAATATCGTGGCCTGCCTTTGCTGGATTTGATAGAAGAGGGTAATCTGGGACTAATCCGCGCAGTCGAAAAATTTGATCCTGATCGCGGTTTCCGTTTTTCCACCTACGCCACCTGGTGGATCAGACAAACCATAGAACGGGCTTTGATGAATCAGACCCGCACCATCCGTTTGCCGATACATGTGGTCAAAGAATTGAATATTTACCTGAAAGCCCAGCGCCAATTGGCCCAACAGCTTGACCATGAACCAACCTTGGATGAAATTGCCCGGCATGTCGATAAGCCCCTCGGCACCGTCAGTAAAATGCTCAGACTCAATGAAAGCATCAGCTCAGTCGATTCCGGCTGGACAGCCGATGATGATAAATCGTTGTTAGAGACTATCGCCGAAGATAGCAGCCGCGCACCAACTGAAGTTTGGCAACAGTACACTATCCAAGCCAATATTACTGATTGGATTGACCAACTCAACCCCAAACAGCGCGATGTGATTTGCCGACGTTTTGGGGTATGCGGATTTGAAAGCGCCACCTTGGAAGAAATAGCCGCCGAATTGGATTTAACCAGGGAAGGCGTCCGGCAAATCCAAATCAGTGCCTTAAAACAGTTGAAAGTGATTTTGGAAAGCAATGGCTATTCAGCCGCAGCGATTTTTTATTAAAAAAGGGTTTATAAGCGACGGCGCAAAGCCTTGCCAAATACAGGCATCCAAACAAATTTAAGCAAATCAAGCACAAACTATTTACTTAAAAAACCAATAGTTGATAAAATTACTAGGTTATCAATTTTTGTGCGGATGCCTAAAATGAGTGCTATAGAAAAAATTCAAGATCAACTGAGTCGCAATAACGTGGTGTTATACATGAAAGGCACCCCGGACTTCCCTCAATGCGGCTTCTCCGGTCGGGTAGTGCAACTGTTACAAGCCAGCAATGCCAGATACGCTTATGTCAACATCCTGGAAGATGCCGAATTGCGTGAAACCTTAAAGCAGTATTCCAACTGGCCGACTTACCCACAACTTTACGTTAAAGGCGAACTGATCGGCGGTTGCGACATCATCTCCGATTTGTACAGCAAAGGCGAATTACAAGCCCTGGTTGCTGCTGAAACCGTTTAAACGCTCAGCTTACCGGCGCATTAAGTGATGTTAATGTGCCGGTCAAGCAAGCCGGCAAAACGGCATGGCATAGGCGAATTAAACTTATTTGATTTCAGCCAGTTCGCTAAGTTTTTTCCAGCGATTTATCATCATACAAAATAATACCGCTGTTTGCTCGGCATCGTATAGGGCAGAATGGGCTCGGCTGTTATCCCACTCCAGTCCGGCTGCTTCGGCAATTTTGGCCAGCACGGTCTGACCATAGACCATGCCACCCAAAGTAGCGGTATCAAAGCTGCTGAAAGGATGAAATGGGCTGCGTTTATGCTGGGTACGCTCTATAGCGGCATTTAAAAAATTAATATCAAATGCCGGATTATGACCCACCAGAATCGCCCGTTTGCATTCGTTGCGTTTAACTGCGGCTTTGATTGGGGTAAACAACCGGTTTAACGCTTCTTTTTCCTCCACAGCCATCCGAAAAGGCTGGTAAGGATCAATGCCGGTAAATTTAAGCGCTGCTTCATCAAGTTCCGAATTTTTAAACGGTATAATATTGCAATGATGTTTTTCCGTGATGTGTAACAGGCCATCAGCGTCAGCCTCGACGATAATGGCGGCAATCTCCAACAGTGGATTTTTTTTGGCATTAAAGCCGGCGGTTTCAATATCGACAATAACCGGCAAATAGCCTCTAAAGCGGTTGGCTAAAGGGTTCGGACTGATTTCCATGATGTGGGAGTTGGATAAAAAGATCGGTTATATGTTATGTTACGCCAGTTTTTCACTGGCTCAACAAGTATTCAGGTAATTAAGGTAAATATTATGCAATATAACAAAAATAATATACCCAAGGCTTTACTGCTGATAGGGATGCTGACAGTACTAGGTGGTTGCGCTACCACCAAGGGCAGCGACCCCAAAGATCCTTGGCAGGGCTGGAACCGTGGCGCTCAAACTTTCAATGACAATTTAGACGATTATGTCATGAAACCGGTTGCCAAAGGCTATGATTGGTTGTTGCCAGGATTTGCCCATCATGCGGTTACCAATTTCTTCAGCAATCTGGATGACATCGCTGTTGCCGCCAACGATGCCTTGCAAGGCAAGTTCAGCCAGTCTGGTGAGGATAGTGCTCGTCTGCTGGTCAATACCACTTTAGGCCTGGGTGGATTGATTGATGTCGGCAGCCGTTTGGATCTACCCAAGCACCTTGAAGATTTTGACCAAACCCTGGGCGTATGGGGAGTCGACACCGGCCCTTATCTGGTATTGCCGTTCCTTGGCCCCAGTTCGGCTCGCGGCGTAACCGGCATACTGGCCGATGCCGCCTTAAACCCCATCAGCTATACCGGTATTTATTTTGGTAACGATAGCACTATGGCCTGGATTGTTTCTGGAGGACTGGGTGGTTTAAAAGCCATCGACACCCGCGCCAACAATCTGGCAGCCGGCAACGTGGTGAGCGAAGCCGCCCTCGACCGTTACGAATTCTTCAAAAACGCCTATCTGGCCCGGCGGAATTATCTGGTACATGATGGTAATGTTCCGGATGAAGACGTGCTGAAATTTAATGAAGATAAAGGCAAAAACTTAGGTCCGATTAGTCCATATTAATTTAAACTAAGGCAAACACCCCCCCGCTTTTTTCGAAGCGGTGTTTGGCTTAAGGTGATGCGACTTTAGCAGTGGCTTCAAGTTAGGCCAAACCAGCGGCTTCCGTTTCAATAGGCTATGTTTGGGTCGATTTAGGTTCAACATTGTTGAATCCCGCTGACCTTGGTTCGATTAAGGCTACGCTGCGAAGCCCTCGATTCCACTGCGTTGCATCGAGGCTACGGGTCGCGATGATATAGCGCTGCTCTGGTTTTTGCGATAGCTAAACAGCTTTGGTGGCTTGCCTGGCGGCGAAGCCACCCTACAGACGGTCTGTTTAAGATGTTACGACTCAGCTAGGCAATAATCCAGCCTTAATCAAGTGTTGCAGTTCTGCAAATTTGCCGCCACAAAACCGGATTCTGCCTGAATCAGCTGAGCGGACCAAACCTGATTTTCCAGCTCCAGTCCCGGTTCAACCTGACAAGCCACCCGTAAATAATTTGGCGTATAGCCAAAATAACGAATCTGACCATCAGCCAAGGTCTCGGTATGGCCCTCCCACAACACTGGGGCAGCTATACCAATATTAGCCGCTATAAAATCCTGTTTCATTTGTTCGGCCAGGTCATGCAATTGTTTGCTGCGCAATTTCTTTACTGCCGGGCTGACTTGCTGGGCAAAACCGGCCGCCGCCGTGCCGGCGCGCGGCGAATAACTGAAAATGTGGATATGGCCAAAGCCGATACGTTGAATATAAGCCAGACTTTCCTGCCACTCGAGCTCGGTTTCCCCCGGAAACCCGACAATAATATCGGTGGTGATATTAAAATTCGGCACCAATTGCCGGGCTGTAGCGACTATCTGAGCAAACTCTTCGGTTTTGCAGCGCCGAGCCATGCGTTTCAAAACACTGTCGCTGCCGCTTTGCAAAGGCAGATGCAGATGCGGCATCAGGCGTGGATTATTAAACAGTTCAAAAAAGCCGTCCGGCAGTTCCCACGGCTCCAAAGAACCCAGCCGCAGGCGTGGAATAGCGGTTTGCGCCAAAATGGCGCTAACCAGTTCCAGCAGATTACTATTGGTATCACTGCCGTACCCGCCCAGATGCACGCCGGTAATTATCACTTCCTGGATACCTTGTTGATGCAAGATATTAATTTCTTTGATTATCTCGTCCAGCTCCCGGCTATGTTCCTCACCGCGTGCCACGGTAACGATACAAAAGGTACAGCGATAGCGACAGCCGTCCTGCACCTTAACAAAAGCCCGCTGCCGACCCCGGCTGAACAATGAAACCTCACCCGGCTCGCTGGACATCACCGGCATACTGTCCAGATTAAGTTCCGTCAGCGCTTTGCTGACCAGCTGATTTTTATCCTGGTTGCCGACGACCAGATCCACGCCCAGCAATTCCGATGCTTCTGCTTCATTTAATGTGGCATAACAGCCGCTTACCACCAGTTTTGCCTGTGGATTATCACGATGAATACGGCGGATTAACTGCCTGGATTTGCGCGCAGCATCCTCGGTAACCGCACAGGAATTCAATACCACCAGCTGCGCTTGCGCCAGCTCGCGGGTAATCTGATGGCCGGCAGCCTGAAAGGCTTGCGCCCAGGTTTCCAGCTCGGCTTCGTTAAGACGACAGCCTAACGTTTTAAGATGTATCTGCATTATCCAAAAAACCAGTAAGTCACAAAAATGGCGGTTAACATGCCGCCCAGATCGGCAATCAAACCGCAAGCCGCCGCATGGCGAATCCGGCTGATGCCTACCGCACCAAAATAAACAGCCAGTACATAAAAAGTGGTTTCCGTGCTGCCCTGTACCACACAGGCCAAGCGCCCGGCAAAAGAATCCGCACCCTGGCTTTGCATGGTGTCTATCATCATGGCTCGGGCGCCGCTACCGCTGAATGGCTTGAGCAGCGCGGTAGGCAAAGCATCGATAAAGCGGCCATCCAATCCGCACAGCTCCACCAGCCAGCGGATAGCGCCGGTAATTAGTTCCAGTGCGCCACTGGCACGGAACACCCCAAACGCCACCAGCATGGCAATCAAATAGGGGATGATGCCGATTGCGGTCTGAAACCCTTGCTTGGCGCCACTGATGAATAATTCATAAACATTCAGGCCTTGATAAACCGCCGCCGAAATAAACACGATCACCAGCCCAAACAACAGCACATGGCTGAGCATGGCCGACTGCTGCAACATTTGCTGTTGATCCAGTCGGTAAAAATAAGCCAGCAGGCCAAACACCAGCAGACTAATCGCGGCCAGATACGCCAGTATCACCCGATCCAGCAAATTGATTTTTTGCACCACGGCCACCGCCAGCAAGCCGGATAGGGCGGCACCGTATGTGGCTAACAGAATCGGCAGGAATACATCACTGGGATTAGCCGCGCCCATTTGCGCCCGGTAGGCAAAAATAGTTACCGGAAACAAGGTGACTGCCGAAGTATTAATCACCAGAAACAGAATCTGGGCATTACTGGCCTGGTCTGGATGGGGATTCAGGCTTTGCAGTTCCTGCATGGCCTTGATCCCCATCGGTGTGGCGGCATTGTCCAGGCCCAACATATTGGCGGCGATATTCATCGCCATCGCCCCCAGTGCCGGGTGATCTTTGGGGATTTCCGGCATCAAGCGGCTGAACAGCGGATTTAACAGCCGGCTTAATAAACCGATAAAGCCGCTCTGCTCGGCAATATTCAACATACCCAGCCAGAAGGCCATAATGCCGCATAAACCCAAGGCAATATTAAACGCCGTTTTTGACTGGCTGAATAGGGCTGTTATCAACTCGGCAAACACAGTCTGGTCGCCCAGCACCAGGCATTTATACACAGCACAGATAAACGCCGTGAGGAAAAAAAATACCCAGATGAAGTTCAGCACTTATTGTTAGCTATGCCGGACTGATCTGTTTAGCCAATGCCGCCGCATAACCAGTATAAGTGTGCGGGGTCAAAGCCAATAACTCCGCCTTGGCAGCTTCCGGTATCTGCAGAGTAGCGACAAAGGCCTGCATGCCCGCCGCGGTAACACGCTGGCCGCGAGTCAATTCCTTAAGTTTTTCATAGGGTTTTTCAATGCCGTAACGGCGCATGACGGTCTGGATAGGCTCAGCCAGTACTTCCCAGTTATCGTCCAGATCCTGATTAATCGCCTGCGGATTGATCTCCAGTTTGGAAATGCCTTTCAGGGTAGATTGAATAGCAATACTGGTATGGGCTATACCCACGCCAATATTGCGCAGCACGGTTGAGTCGGTCAAATCCCGCTGCCAACGTGAAACCGGCAATTTTTCGCTCAAAAATCCCAGAATGGCATTGGCCAGACCCAGATTACCTTCCGAGTTTTCAAAATCAATCGGATTAACCTTATGCGGCATGGTTGAAGAACCCACTTCGCCGGCAATGGTTTTTTGCTTGAAATAGCCCAGCGAGATATAAGCCCAGATATCCCGATCAAAATCCAGCAAGATAGTGTTAAACCGGCTCAGAGCATGAAAAAATTCCGCCATATAATCATGCGGCTCAATCTGGGTGGTATAAGCATTAAAACTCAGGCCCAACGACTCGACAAAATTTTGGGCAAACTGCGCCCAGTCCAGGGCAGGGTAGGCCACACTGTGGGCATTATAATTGCCGACTGCACCATTGATTTTACCCAATAGCTCGACATCAGCCAATTGCCGGCGCTGACGCTGCAAACGCGCCACCACATTGGCAAACTCTTTACCGGTTGTGGTCGGCGTGGCAGACTGACCGTGGGTGCGCGACAGCATAGCTTGCTCAGCGCTATCGTGAGCCAGTTTGCTAATAGCGGCAATACAGGCATCGATCTCGGTCAGCAATAAACCCCGGCCTTCTTTCAACATCAGCGCATAAGACAGATTATTAATGTCCTCAGACGTACAGGCGAAATGAATAAACTCACTGACTGCCAGCAGTTCGGGGTTATTCTTGATTTTATTTTTAATAAAATATTCCACCGCTTTCACATCATGATTGGTGGTTTTTTCAATATCTTTAACGGCTTGGGCATCTGCCTCATTAAAGTCGTTGACGATGCTGTTCAACACCGCATTGGCTGCCTCTGATAGCGGCGCCACTTCCGTAATCGCCGCTTCAGCAGCCAAAGCCTGCAACCAGCGCACTTCTACTTCCACCCGATAACGGATCAAACCGTATTCGCTGAAAATAGGGCGCAGAGCGTCAACTTTGCCGGCATAGCGGCCGTCGATGGGGGAAATAGCGGTGAGGGTCATATTAATGTTATCCAAAATAATACGGAGATGATTTAAAAAATTTTAAGGCAATACATAGGATGTGCCGAGCAAAACCAGGTGCGTCAATCGCGATCCAAAGCCACTGCACCAGGAAAATTAGACTTTTAAAAACAGTCTATTGAAATAAATACTTAAGCTTCATTATACCTAAGTTCAATAATCCCGCCGCCTAAGCAAACCTCACCGGCATAAAACACCACGGACTGCCCCGGCGTAATCGCCCGTTGTACTTGTGTGAACCGCACTTTTACCCGGCCATCAGCCAGCGGTTGCAACAGACATTCCTGATCCGGCTGCCGGTAGCGGGTTTTGGCGGCGCAGTGCAAGGGAGTGGTGATCGGTTGTGAACCGCACCAGTCCAGTTGGCAGGCTTCCAGGGTATTATGCAGCATCAGTGGATGGTCGTGGCCCTGGCCGACGATCAATACATTGTTAACCAGATCTTTTTCCAGCACAAACCACGGCTCGTCCGGCGCATCTTTAACCCCGCCGATACCTAAACCCTGGCGTTGCCCGAGGGTGTAATACATCAGACCGTGATGCTTGCCGATGTACACGCCTTCCGGGGTGCGCATTTCGCCGGGTTGACTAGGCAGATAGCGTTGTAAAAAATCCCGGAACTTGCGTTCGCCGATAAAACAAATGCCGGTGCTGTCTTTTTTACGGCTGTTGGCAAAACCGGCTTTTTCCGCCAATGCCCGGATTTCCGGCTTATGCAAATGCCCAATCGGGAACAGGGTTTTAGCCAAGGCCGGCTGGCCCATCGCGTACAAAAAATAACTTTGTTCTTTATTGGGGTCTAAACCTTTTAATAGTCGGAATTCGCCAGCCACTTCATCGACCCTGGCATAATGGCCAGTCGCAATAAACTCTGCCCCCAAATCGTCTATGGCGTAATTTAAAAAGGCTTTAAATTTAACATGTTTATTGCACAGAATATCGGGGTTTGGCGTGCGTCCGGCCTGAAATTCGGCCAGAAAAACTTCAAAGACTTCATCCCAATATTCAGCACTGAAATTGACAGTGCGTAATTCTATGCCTAAAGTGTCGCAAACTTGTTGGGCATCGGCCAGATCCTGCATAGCTGTGCAATACTCGCTGCCATCGTCTTCTTCCCAATTTTTCATGAACAGGCCAGTGACCTGATGGCCTTGTTCCAGCAAGCTTAATGCGGTTACTGATGAATCGACGCCGCCGGACATGCCGACGATGATATGTTTACTCATGCAAATCCAAAAAAGACTGTAAGATGGAAAGCGGCTGGCGGTCACCGCGTAAATAGGCTGCCAAAGTTTTCAGCACCAAAGGGCTGCGCAATTGGTCTGAGCGTGCTTTAATATCGGCCAGACTCAACCAATGGGTGGCGGTGATATCGGGATCCAGCGCTTGATCCGGGGCGTAATCATACACTTCGCCGGTAAAGCAAAACCGCAAAAAACTGGGCTGATCCGGGGTTCTGCGCCAGAGTTGCACAGCCACCAGGGCCGTAGGCCGAAACTGCCAGGCAGTTTCCTCGTTGACTTCACGCTGGATAGCGGCCAATAAGGTTTCGCCGGTTTCCAAATGACCGGCAGGTTGATTAAATGTCCGGCCTTGATCGGTATATTCTTCTACCATTAAAAAGCGCTGGTCTTTTTCAATAACAGCGGCAACGGTAACATGCGGTTTCCAAACCATGACGGCACAGTAAACAGGGAAAAGGTGCGCATTTTACGCGATTTAGTAAATATTTATAGCAGTAAAGATTGAAATTTATTGCTTTAGTCGCTATGTTAAACACTATATAGATTTCATTCTACGCAAACTATGTCCGATTTTGATCCTAATAAAGACTCTGACGGCAATATTGCACTGCAGGAAGCTCAGCCGCAGTTAAAAAAGCCGCCTCTGTATAAAGTCATTTTATTGAATGATGATTTCACGCCTATGGATTTCGTGGTAGAAATACTCACGGATTTTTTTAATATGAGCCAGGAAAAAGCTACACAAGTTATGCTGCAAGTGCATACCCAGGGTGTCGGTGTTTGCGGAACCTATAGCAAAGACGTCGCCGAGACCAAGGTGCATATCGTAAACAACTATTCTCGCGAACACCATCATCCCTTGATGTGTGCAATGGAAGAAGCCTGAGGTGAACTATGCTAAGCAAAGAATTGGAATTGACCTTGAATGCTGCATTTACCGATGCACATGCCAAACGGCATGAGTTCATCACCGTAGAGCATTTACTACTTGCCTTGCTGGATAATCCCAGCACTATACCTATCCTGATAGCCTGTAGTTGTAACGTCAATCTGTTACGCGCCGGACTTACCCAGTATATTGAGGAAACCATTTCCTTAATTCCGCCCAACACCCACCGGGAAACTCAGCCCACTTTAGGCTTTCAACGGGTGTTACAGCGTGCGGTATTTCATGTTCAGGCCACCGATAAACAGGAAGTGACAGGTGCCAACCTGTTCGTGGCTCTGTTCAGCGAACAAGACTCCCACGCCGTGTATCTGCTGCACAAACAGGATATCACCCGGCTGGATGTGGTGAATTATCTGGCGCACGGTGTCTCAAAAATTGAGCAGCAAACCAAAAAACCCAGTAATGAAGAGGCGGAATCCGAACGTAGCCCTAGTGAAAACTTGGGCAACCCTCTGGAAAAATACGCCAGCAACCTGAATCTGGAAGCCTTGAAAGGCAATATCGACCCTTTGATAGGCCGGGAACCGGAAGTAGAGCGCACCATTCAGATTCTGTGCCGCCGCCGCAAAAACAATCCCTTGCTGGTCGGCGAAGCCGGTGTCGGCAAAACCGCTATCGTCGAAGGTTTGGCCAAACGCATCGTCGAAAAACAGGTGCCTGAGGTGTTATTAAAAAGCGTGATTTATTCTCTGGATCTGGGCGCTTTGGTAGCCGGCACCAAATATCGGGGCGATTTTGAAAAACGCCTGAAAGAATTGCTCACTCAGTTAAAAAAAGAACCCCATGCCATCCTGTTCATCGATGAAATTCACACCATCATCGGGGCTGGCTCTGCTTCCGGCGGGGTGATGGATGCTTCCAACCTGATTAAACCCGTTTTGGCTTCCGGGCAGTTACGCTGCATCGGTTCCACCACCTATCAGGAATATCGCGGTATTTTTGAAAAAGACCACGCCTTGTCCAGACGCTTCCAGAAAATTGATGTGGTTGAACCCAGTATTGAAGACACGGTACAAATACTGAAAGGTCTGAAAACCCGTTTTGAAGAATACCACGGCCTGAATTACACCCAGGAAGCGCTGCGCGTCGCGGTAGAATTATCGGTACGCTATATTACCGACCGGCACTTGCCAGACAAAGCCATCGATGTGATCGATGAAGCCGGGGCCAGACAACGCCTGTTCGGGGTTAACGAACGCAAAGACACCATTGATACTGCCGAAATTGAGGAAATTATCGCCAAAATTGCCAGGGTTCCGGCGCAAACCGTGTCGGCTAACGACAAAGACAAACTGGCCAATCTGGAAAAAAACCTGAAAATGCTGGTGTTTGGGCAGGATGAAGCGATTGTCGAACTGGCTACCGCGATTAAATTATCCCGTGCCGGTTTGCGTGACAGCTCCAAAACCATAGGCTCATTTTTGTTTGCCGGCCCTACCGGGGTGGGTAAAACCGAAGTATCTCGCCAACTGGCCAAAGTGTTGGGCATAGAACTGCTGCGCTTTGATATGTCTGAATACATGGAACGCCACACCGTATCCAGATTGATAGGCGCACCTCCAGGCTATATTGGCTTCGATCAGGGTGGTTTATTAACCGAGGCCGTCACCAAACATCCGCATGCGGTATTACTGCTGGACGAGTTGGAAAAAGCCCATCCCGATGTGTTTAATCTGTTGCTGCAAGTTATGGATCACGGCACCTTGACCGACAATAACGGTCGGAAAGCCGATTTTCACAATATCATCCTGATCATGACCACCAATGCCGGGGCAGAAGAAGGCAGCCGGGCTTCGATAGGCTTTACCCAGCAAAACCACGCCAGTGACAGTATGAAAGTGATTGAACGCGCCTTCTCGCCGGAATTTAGAAACCGCCTGGATGCCGTGGTGCAGTTCAAACCGCTGGAATCCAATATAGTCGGCAGCGTTGTTGATAAATTTATCTTTGAACTGGAAGCTATACTGGTAGATAAAAATGTGACCCTGACCCTGGAAGCCGATGCCAGAGCCTGGCTGGCAGAACGCGGCTACGATGCCAAAATGGGAGCAAGACCCATGGCGCGGCTGATTCAGGAAAAAGTCAAAAAACCATTAGCCGAAGACTTGTTGTTCGGACGTTTGACCAATGGCGGCCATGTGCGCGTCTATGTCGAAAATGATGAACTGGCTTTTGCTATAGACAGCAAGCAAACAACCGAGTCTGAAGTTAATCAAATGGTATAGGCAGGCAGTAAACCTAGTCCCGGTTACGGGACTAGCGGTTACGGAAGGTGATGCGACCTTTGGTCAGGTCATATGGAGTCATTTCCACTCTAACTTTGTCACCGGTCAGAATACGAATGTAATGCTTACGCATTTTGCCGGAGATGTGTGCAGTAACGATGTGCCCGTTTTCCAGCTCAACCCTGAACATGGTATTAGGCAGGGTGTCTATGACCTTACCGTCCATTTCTATTTGATCTTCTTTTGCCATTATTTAAACCCAGATAATAAAGCCACCTATTTTAACATGGAAGCGCCATACTGACAGCATACTATTAATGTTACGCAAAAATTTCGCACCTCCCCACTCGCAATCCGGCTATCCTAAGCCCACACGAACACGCACCTTTAGCGGCTGCTCTGTGCAAAAATCCACCTAATTTGTGAACTATGGATTAGACAGTTTCGTCAAAACCGGTTTTTGTGTAACATGAGCCATTAACAGCCATCACCGCAATATCGATCAGGCATGAATACCCAGCAGCACACCAACCCACCGCTTTTACCCAAACCCAAAGTCACTTTTCGCCTGCTGCATCAGGATGAAATTGCCATGGGGCCGGGTAAAGCCGAATTATTGGCCGCCATTCAGCAGACCGGTTCAATTTCGGCGGCCGGCAAAACCATGAATATGAGTTACCGGCGCGCCTGGATGCTGGTAGATGTGATGAACCGCTGCTTTAAACAGCCGCTGGTGCAAACCGCCAAAGGCGGTAAAGACGGCGGCGGCGCCAAATTAACCCCGCTGGGCAAACAGGTACTGGAGAATTACCAGCACGCCATGCAGGCCATCAATCATACCGTACAAGCCTATTTGCCACTGTTTGCCGATGTATTAAACAGCCAGCCGACAGAACCACATCAGAAAACAGATATCGCAGAAAATGCACTTGATCAATTGCCCGACTAAAGCTCTAAACATAACTTAAGCCACCGACATGCCAATCAAAATATTATTCGTTTGTATGGGCAATATCTGCCGCTCACCCACTGCCGAGGGCGTTTTTACCGCACTGGCTGCCGAACAAAAACTGCTAGATCATTTCAAAATCGACTCGGCCGGCACCCATGCCTATCATGTTGGTGATGCTCCGGATTTAAGATCGCAAAAAGCGGCCAGAGACAGAGGCGTTGAACTTAAACACCTGCGGGCCAGAAAATTCATTCATAACGATTTTCATGAATTTGATCATATACTGGTGATGGATACTGACAATTATCAGATTGTCAATCAAGCCTGTCCGGCTGAACACAAACATAAAATCCGCTATTTTCTGGATTACGCACCGCATTTAAACATCCGCGAAGTACCCGACCCTTACTATGGCGGCGGCAATGGTTTTGAGCGGGTACTGGATCTGGTGGAAGCGGCCTCAGTCGGCCTGATCACCAGCCTGAAACAAAATGGAGAATTACCATGAGCATAGTTGCCAATACTGTTAACTACCTGGACGGCGAAACCCTGCTGGAAGGCTATTTTGCCTACGATGGCGCTATCCAGGGCCAGCGCCCGGTGGTGCTTATCCACCATGCCTGGGCCGGACGCGATGAATTTGTCGCCAATAAAGCCCGTAAACTGGCTGAATTGGGTTATTTGGGGTTTGCGACCGATATGTACGGCAAAGGGGTGCTGGGCACAGGTCCGGAACAAAACGCCCAACTCATGCAACCCTTTATGGCCGACCGAGCCAAATTACAACATCGCCTGCAGGCGGCGCTGGCGACGGTCAAATTGCTGCCCTGGGCCGACAACCAGCGTATTGCCGCCATCGGCTTTTGCTTTGGCGGATTATGTGCGCTGGATTTGGCCAGGACCGGTGCCGACATCCGTGGCGTAGTGGCTTTCCACGGCTTATTTGTCCCCCCGGCCAATTTGCCTAATCCCAGCATTAAAGCCAAAGTCCTGATCCTGCACGGTCACGACGACCCGCTGGCCCCGCCCGAGCAAGCCCAGGCTTTACAAACCGAACTCACCCAGGCCGGTGCCGACTGGCAAATGCATCTGTACGGCAACACCAAACACGCCTTTACCAACCCCTTAGCCAACGACCCCGGCTACGGATTGATCTATCAGCCCATAGCAGAGCAACGTTCCTGGCAAGCCATGCAAAACTTTCTCAACGAAGTTTTTGTTTGACAGGTGAAATCAGCAGTTTTGAATCCTAATCATCGATTGGGCTAGGGCTATTAGCGCATTTTCGATGCCAAGGTTATTGATTCACCATCATATGCCAGGACATGGTCATAACATTGGCCCGGCCATTTTTGTCGATTGTGGTCAATAAAACCACCGGCCCAGGTTCCAGTAGTTGATAGACTCTTGATAATGGAAACTCTGGATTCATGTATTGCTCGCCTCAGCTTAATCAGGCGTTCCCACTAGTAAAGTTCATCCGTCATTTTAAGTTTGGCGTACTACCAGTAGTACGCCAAACTGTATAGCCGAATAGGGCATAAGATGCGCTGAACGCAGTGATGCGCATGATTCGGGTTAACCGGTATTGCGCATCCCCGCTGCAATGGCATTAATCGTGCGCAACAATGGCTGCATCCACGGATTCACCGCAGCCGGACTGGCTGCGCCGGCTGATCTCATTCGGTGCAACAAGTTTACCTGTACATAGTTTAACGGCCCCAGATAGGCCTCGCGCCGGCTTAATGACGCGGCTAACTCCGGATTATTGGCCAGTAACTGCTCGGCATTGACGATATCCAGTATCCAGGTCACGCAACGCTGAAATTCACCGCTGATCAATTGGTGGATACGGGTACCTGTGTCCGGGTTCACACACAAACCGGCATACTCTTTGGCAATGTTCAGATCGGATTTACTCAAGGCCATCTGCACATTGCTTAATAAATTACGGAAAAACGGCCAGTCGCGATACATGGTTTGCAGGATTTGCAGGCGTTCCGGCCGACCGGCACACCAGGTAGCCAGACTTGAACCTATGCCGTACCAGGCCGGAAAAGTTTGCCGGGACTGCGACCAGGCAAATACCCAGGCGATAGCCCGTACCGAACCTTTGGAGCGATCCAGGGTCTTGCGATGCGAAGGCCGGGAACCGATATTCAACAAACCAAATTCGCTGACGGGTGTGGCCTCATAAAAATAATCCAGAAAACCATCGCTTTGTTCGGTCAATTCCCGGAAACCGTGTTCGCCTATCCGTGCCAGTTCGCCCATCACCGTCTGATATTCAATCACATCGGCAGGGGCCGGCTGCACCAGACTGACACTGGCCTTGATCAGGCCGGTGATACCCATAGTCAGTTCATAAACAGCTGTTTCCATATTGTTGTAGCGATAGAACAGCATTTCTCCCTGTTCGGTAAACTTGATCTGGCCGCGCACCGAATCAGGGGGCTGCGCCAATATTGCTTCATGGGTAGGTCCGCCGCCGCGACCCACCGTACCCCCCCGACCATGAAACAAGCGGCATTTAATGCCACGCTGATCGCTGATGGCAATAATACGCTGCTGGGCACGGTACAGGTTCCAGGCCGAGGCCAGAATGCCGCCATCTTTGCAGGAATCCGAATATCCCAGCATCACTTCCTGGCGTAACCCCGAAGCGGTCAATAAATCTTGATAAACCGGCACATCGAGCAGGGTGTTAAGTACTGTTTCCACCCGCTCCAGATCGTCTATGGTCTCAAACAAGGGGCTGACACCAATACTGCAATACCAGCGGCCACCAATGCGTCCCGCCAAACCGGTTTGAGCCGCCAGCAATAACACTTCCAGAATATGACTGGCCGAATGGGTCATGGAAATTACATAGCGGCTGAAGCAGGCCGGACTCAGTTCTATCCGCATCCGGGCAATCACCTCAAATACCTGCAGAGTTTCCCTGGCTGCCGGCGACAATACCGCCGCATCGTAACTCAATCCGCCTGGCGCACTGATGGCTTCGCTCAATAGCCGCAGCCGGTCAGATTCATCCAAAGCTTCATAATCCAGACCCAGTGCCGCTGTTAAAATCTCAGCCACCGCCTGACTATGCCGGGTCGATTCCTGCCTGACATCCAGTTGCATCAGATGATAGCCAAAGGTCTGGCTGAGCCGAATCAGATCATGTAATTCCAGACCGGCGATTTGGGCATCGCCATGACTATGCAGAGAAGTCCTGATCACAGCCAAATCGGCCTGGAATTGATTCAGACTGTAGTCAAAACCGCCGGTCAACGGTGAATTGTCTGCCAGAGCTTGCTCAATACGCGCCAGATTCAAGCTCATGCGGTATTTCATTAAAGACAACTTATGCCGGTAAGGTTCCTGTAAATCCAGTTTTTCGATTTGCGCCACTATTGGGCCCAATAAGGCGCGATCTGCAGCCAGACTGTCCATAAAATCAGCATTGGGCTGGCACAAGCCATAAGAATAGGATAATTGCCCGCGTAACTCATCCAGGCGCCGCACATATTCCTGCAAAATAGTGCGCGCTTGCAGGCGCACGGCCAAAACTGTGGTTTCGGGTGTTACATTAGGATTACCATCCCGGTCACCGCCTATCCAGGAGCCATAACTCAAAAAGTTGGGGATGCGCACTTGCTCGGCGGCATCAGCGTAAACATTTTGCAAAGAGCGTTCAAAATTCCGGTATACCAGCGCCGTTGCCTGGAACAAAGAACCCGGAAAATAGGACAGACCGGTTTCAATTTCATCGGCCACTGACATGCCGTGAGCGCGCACTTCGTCGGTTTTCCAAAGTAAATGAATCTGGCTTTCCAGACGCTCCATCGCTTCCTGGCGGTAATAGCCTTTTAATTGCGGATCATTGAGTTGTTCGTGGGTTAAAAAGATATTACGCAGCGCACCCTTGATAGTGCGGCGTTTTGATTCGGTAGGGTGCGCCGTCATGACCGGCAAATACAGTAATTCATCCAACAGCACTTGCAACTGGTCTGCAGTGACTCCGGACTGTTTTAAATTTAGTAATGTATCGTGAAATGAACCCGGCCAAAAATGCCCACCGCGTTCAGCCTGGCGGATGCGTTGGCGTAAACCGTAAGATTCCTCGGCTATATTCACCAGACTGAAATACAGATTAAAAGCCCGTACCACATTGCTGATAATCTCTGCCGGCAATGTTTCTATAGTGGCCTGCAACTGTTTGCGCCGCAACGCCGAATCGCCATTGCGGCGCAAAGCCGTAAATTCACGCTGCAAACGCTCTACCGTAGCAGCTACGTCCGGCCCGGCAGCGGTATTCAAAACCTTAACCAATATCGATTC
Source organism: Methylomonas paludis (assembly GCF_018734325.1). Taxonomy (NCBI): domain Bacteria; kingdom Pseudomonadati; phylum Pseudomonadota; class Gammaproteobacteria; order Methylococcales; family Methylococcaceae; genus Methylomonas; species Methylomonas paludis. The sequence goes on from NZ_CP073754.1 coordinate 1,968,896, forward strand.
CAGCAGACGTATGCTGCGGCGCAATTCTTTATCATCCAACGGACTAGTCATGCTTAATTCTCCACTGTGGCAATGGTTTATCGGAAAGTTTAACTACAAGTTGCTTGCTGTCCGACAGTTTAAGCTATGACTTAATGCATAGTAAAATAGAATAAATTTATATTAATCATTGATTTTTACAATGCAAAACTACCTCATCAATCCATTGGTATTATCTAACGATTGCTGTCATCCCAGTGTTCCTGATCGCTCACCGACTCCAGCCACATCGCATTGATAATGGCAAACGCGGCTGCAAAACCAACTCCTAATATCCAGGCAAAATACCACATTGCGCTTCTCCAATTAATAAAGTGTATGTGTGTCTTTTAACACGCTGGCTTCACTGATATTGCCCCACAGCACTTTATACACCCAGCGGGTATACAGCAGCACAATAGGCAAAAACACTAGGGTAATCCAGAATGCCAACAACAAAGTGGTATGACTGGAAGTGGCATCCCATAAAGTCAAACTGACATTAGGATTAGTGGTGGAAATCAGCAGAAAAGGAAACAGGCCAAAACCCAGGGTCAGCAATATCCCGGCGATACCCAGACTGCTAAAGCTAAACGCCAACAGTTTGGCCTGGCCCTTACCCAGCACCCAAGCCAGAAGTAAACCAGCAAAACCCAGCACCGGTGCCGCCAACATCCAGCTATGATCCAGAAAATGGGCAATCCAGCCATGACCCGCCGCAATTACCAATTTATGCAAAGGATTGGAAGGCGCATCATGAGCCGGCATTTGGGTGATTTCCGGCCGCTCCAGCCCCAGCAATACCCAGGCTACTGTCACTACCAACCCCACTAACAACAACAAGCCCAACCAATTAACCGCCAGCGTCACCCGGTCGTAGATCACACCCTCGGTGCGGCATTTTAAAAATAAAGCGCCATGAAAACTGGTACCCACCAGACTCACCACACCGCATAACAAGGCAAACGGACTCAATAAGGCCCAGAACGAGCCATCATAAATAGGCCGCAAATCTTCATCAAAATGAAACGGCAAACCCAGCACTAAATTACCCGCCAACACTCCAAACAACACCGGCGGCAGGGTGCCACCCAAAAACAGCGCCCAGTCCCAGGCATTTCGCCATTGCGGATTCGCCAGCTTGCCCCGGTAATCAAAACCGGCCGGACGAAAGAAAAGCGCCAGCAACACCAGCAGCATAGCCACATACAAGCCGGAAAACAAAGTGGCATAAACCGCCGGCCAGATCGCAAAGATGGCCCCGCCCAGCAAAATCAGCCAGACCTGATTACCTTCCCAGGTGGCTCCCACTGTATTAATAACCACTCGGCGTTCAATATCGGTTTTGGCCACAAACGGCAGTAAGCTGCCCACGCCAAAATCAAACCCTTCCGTCACTGCAAAAGCAATGGCTACCACACCAATAAATACCCACCAGATCAAACGGATAGCTTCATAATCAAACATGATAAATTCCTCGCCTCGGCCTAATGACTGACAGTTTGTTCAAAATGGTAACGGCCGGTATGCAGACTGCTTGGCCCTAACCGTACATATTTTTGCATCAGATACAGCTCTATGATCAGCAATACTGTATAGAACAGGGCAAAGCCGCCGATACTCAGCCAAATTTGGCCACTGCTGATACTGGATACACTTAGATGCGTTGGCAACACCCCGGCTATGGTCCAGGGCTGACGGCCAAATTCGGCAACAAACCATCCGGTTTCTGCGGCTATCCACGGCAAGGGCAGACTCCAGACCGCCAGACGCAATAACCAGCGTTTGTGTTCAACCAGCCGGATGGAACAATAATAAAATGCCGCCGCAAACACAAACAGCATGATAACCCCGCACAACACCATGATCCGAAACGTCCAGAACAGCGGCGCCACAGCCGGTATGGTATCGTCAGCCGCCCGAATAATAGTGGCGGCATCGGCATCCACCACCTGACTGGTATATTTTTTCAGTAATAAACCATAACCTAAATCAGCTTTATGGCTGTCAAAATCGGCTTTGGTAGCCGCACTCACATCACCGTTGCGCAGTTTTTGTAAGGTGCCGTAAGCCAACATACCGCTTTTAATGCGTTTGATACTATCAGCATGCAGCTCTTTTAACCCCTTAACTTCTTCGTCTATCGAACGGGTGGCGATTAAACCCAGCAGATAAGGCACTTTCAAAGCCAAATCAGTTTGCTGGTTTTGCTGGTCTGGGAAGCCAAACAAAGTAAAACTGGCCGGAGCCGGTTCGGTTTCCCATTCGGCTTCAATGGCGGCCAGTTTGATTTTTTGGGTTTCACCAGAGGTATAACCACTCTCGTCACCCAGGACTATGACCGATAAAATCGAAGCCAGGCCAAACGCTGCGGCAATCGTGAACGAACGCCGGGCAAAAGCACTGTCACGCTGCCGCAACAGATACCAGGCACTGATGCTTAAAATAAACATGGAGCCGGTGACATAACCAGCAGCCACGGTATGCACAAATTTAACCTGGGCCACCGGATTAAAAAACACATCGGCAAAACTGGTCAACTCCATGCGCAGGGTTTCATAATTAAATTCTGCGCCCACCGGATACTGCATCCAGCCATTGGCTATCAATATCCACAAAGCCGAGATATTGGTGCCTATCGCTAGTAACCAGGTCACGGTCAAATGTTGCACCCGAGTCAATTTATCCCAGCCGAAAAAGAATAAACCCACAAAGGTCGATTCCAGAAAAAACGCCATCCAGCCTTCGCTGGCCAGCAAGGGCCCGAAAATATCTCCCACATAATGCGAATAGTATGACCAGTTGGTACCGAACTGGAATTCCAAGGTAATCCCGGTAGTCACACCCATCGCAAAGTTGATGCCGAACAGTTTGCCCCAGAATTTGGTCATATCCTTATAGATTTCCCGGCCGGTCATCACATACACCGATTCCATAATCCCCAGCAAAAACGTCATGCCCAGGGTCAGCGGCACAAATAGAAAGTGATACAAGGCAGTCAGACCAAATTGCAGCCTGGACAGCATGACAATATCATCACCGAACATCACGCGACTCCTTTATAGATTGAGAAGAAAAATCCGTTGCTGCCGGAACTGCAAACAATTGGTTCATATCAGCGGGTACCGGTTTACCGTGCCAGCGGAACAGTAAAAACCATAAGCCGATCAACAAAATCAGTTTAACCAGCAGCGCAATGCCGATTTGCCGGCGCAATAAACCGGGGCGGGGCAGGGTAGGGCTTTGCTTTACTGGCATGGCAACTCCAAAATAACTGGATCATCAATTAATACTAGCAATAAACACAGAAATTGTCGGGAATTTTATTTAGCTGCCGGATGCAAATCTAAAAACCGGGGTTTATGTATCCAGCGACTCAGCCGTACCAACACCAAAATCAATACCAAACCGGCTAGCGTGAAAACTATGTGCATCGGTACCCGCCAAAAATCCAGCAAAAACTGCATATCCTGACTATGTAAAGATTGGGACAAGGTATATAGCGCCACCGCAATCACCAGCACAGCAAACAGCTGGCGCAATATCAGTGGATTAATCCGGGCCGAAGCCAGACTACCTATCATACTGCCGCTCAGCGTGCCGGCACCTACCACCAGGGTCAAATTCATATCCAGAGCCACAAACTGACTATAACCGCTTAATCCTGCTACCGCATTCATGACAATAATCAACAGCGAGGTGCCAATTGCGCCCTGCATCGGCAAGCCCACCAGCAGGGTCAGGGCCGGCACAATCAAAAAACCGCCACCCACACCGACCATGCCGGTCACTACGCCCACCCAAAAACCGTCAAACAGCACCGGCAAATAAGGCACCCGTAGCGGACACAATTTAATTCTCAAGGCATAAGCAGCTTGCAAGGGTCGCTGACCACGACCCAACATTAACACACCTGTTACCAAACAAATACCGCCAAATAAACTCATCAGTGCCGTGCTGCTGAAATGGCCGGCCAGATGTGCACCGCCATATGCTCCCACCATCCCGGCAGAACCGAAAAAAAATCCGCTTTTCCAGCACACTGTATCGCGTCTGGCATGAGCCAGTAATGCCAGCAAACTGGATAATCCCACCACCACAAACGAAGTGACTATTGCCAGCTTAGGTTCAACATGCAACACATACACCAGCATCGGCACTGTCAACACCGAGCCGCCTCCGCCCAGCAAACCCAACACCAACCCTATCGCCACGGCTAACACCAGAGTCAAGGTCATGAACAGTCTCCTCCAGCAATAGTAACGGAACCACAGGACTGATTGGCTGGAATAGCTGTGTGGATTTGCTGGGGATACGCCAGTTTTAGGTCCCGCATTAGGGCAATAAAATCCTCCCGGCTACGTTTAAAACCCAAACGACTGTTTTTTGCCATCTCCTGCTTAATTGTTGAAACGGTATTACCCTGATAATCATGCCCTGGATAAACCAGGGTATCAGGTGGTAAGGTAAATAAATTTTGGGTGATGCTGTCATACAACTGGCCGGCATCGCCTTGCTGAAAGTCAGTGCGTCCACAACCATCTATCAACAAAGCATCGCCGCTAAACACCCGGTCAGGCAGCACATAACTGACACATCCTGCGGTATGGCCCGGCATATGCCGCACCACAATCTCCAGATCGCCGATTTGCAGCAAGACCCCATCCGTCACCATTAAATCAGCACAGGATGCCCCGGCATCCCGATGCACCACACTTTTACTGCCCAATTGCTCACGCAGCAGACCAGCGGCAGTAATGTGATCGGCATGTACGTGCGTTTCCAGGGTATATATCAGTCGCAGATCCAGACTGGACAATAAAGCAATATATTCGGCGGCTTGGGTGGCAACCGTATCGATCAAACAGGCACGCCTGCTGCGCTGACAGCCCAGCAGATAAGTATAGGTTGAAGTTTCCGGTTCATATAATTGTCTGAAAATCATGACATACTCCGCATTGAATTTGGACTTGATAATATTGTTATACAATATTGATGCCAGATAAGTTCAATGCTATAACTATGTCACTATGCTTATGATTTAAAAGCATAAACAGGCTGTTAATTTAATGTGGGTAATTATACTGCATCAATAATTGTTTCAAATTGAAACATTGGCGCAATACTGAGACAAGTGAAACAAAATACCAGCACTACTACATTTCAGCTTACACTTCCCAGCAGGCCGGTTTTAATTTAAGATATCGCATCAGCTTAACCGCTATCGCAAAAAAATCACTACGGAGACAGGTATGTTATTAATCCGCACCACCTTATTATCTTTATTAAGCCTCAGTTCGCTTTTCCCCTTCACAACAGCGCAAGCCACCGTTGTGACCATGGAAACCTCATTAGGTAATATCAATATTCAGCTTTATGATGCTACCGCCCCTCAAACTGTAGCCAATTTTTTAAGTTATGTGGAAAGCGGCGCTTATAACAATTCAATTTTTCATCGCACCGTACCTGGTTTTGTGTTGCAAGGCGGCGGATTCAGCTTAAGCGGCGGTAGTAACATCGTCAATACCACCGATTTGCCCACCCTGATCCCCACCAAGTCACCGGTAGTCAATGAATATGGTGCAGCCAATGTTATCGGCACCATCGCTATGGCCAAACAGAGCGGCAACGCCAACAGCGCTACCGACCAATGGTTTTTTAATCTGGTGGACAATACTTCAACCCTGGGTCCCAGCAATAACGGCGGTTATACCGTATTTGGCCAAATCATCGGCAATGGTTTAAATGTAGTTAATGCCATAGCCAACGACAGCTATACTTCCAGCAGCGGCTATGACGTTAGTAGCTATCTGCAAAACCAAAATGTTTCTGCCAGTGTTTACGGCGCATTCACCAGTACACCTTTGCAAGCCAATCAAGACGGCACCTACAGCTATATCACCCTCAATGATGTGTTTTTGGTCGCCCCGCTGCCCGCATCGGTATGGATGTATATCCCGGCGTTTTTGGGTTTGGCGGGCCTGATGAAACGCCGCAAAGCAGTTTAAGTCTTTGTTAACCGATTGCCGGTGGTAAATTTACCCTGCACATAGATAGCCTCTAGCCGGTTGTCCAAGTTTGTGTAGACGGAAAAGTTAGAGGATGTGCGGGACATGGTTCGCAATTGATGCCTTTCACTGGGTTCAGCACATCTATGCCTTATTGGTCAATTGATGCTTGGCGTAGTGAGTAGATACGAATAATTTTCCACCCAGCGAAAACCGGCAGCGCTTGGTATACTTAGCTCCCTTAAGTATTTACCATAAAAAAATTAAGTTAAATGGAAAAACAAATCATATTGCTGGGCGTTAATATCGACCACATCGCCACTTTGCGTCAGGCTAGAGGCACCCGTTATCCCGATCCATTACAAGCCGCGCTGATAGCCGAACAGGCCGGAGCCGACGGCATCACCGCCCACTTGCGTGAAGATCGCCGGCATATTCAGGACCGCGACATTCACTTATTAAAAGAGCATTTGCAAACCCGCCTGAACCTGGAAATGGCCGTCACTGCCGAAATGATTGCTATTGCCGTACAAGTCCAGCCTGCTGCCTGCTGCCTGGTGCCGGAACGCCGCGCCGAACTTACTACTGAAGGCGGCCTGGATGTTGCCGGCAACCCGGATACCATTCGTGCCGCCTGCGAAACCCTGGCTGCTGCTGGTGTGGAGGTGTCATTATTCATTGATCCTGATCTGCGCCAAATAGATGCCGCCGTCAGTGCCGGCGCACCAGTAATTGAACTGCATACCGGCCGCTATGCCGATACCGAGAATAAACACAGCAGACTTCAGGAATTGCAACGCCTGCATCATGCCGCCAAATACGCGCATCAAGCCGGCTTACAGGTTAACGCCGGCCACGGCCTGACTCTGCACAATGTTGAAGACATCTGCCATATCGGCCAGATAGTCGAACTAAACATCGGTCATGCCATCATAGCCCAGGCGGTATTTTCCGGTCTGGAAACCGCCGTCAGAGATATGAAGCAGCTGATGCGTGCAGCCAGAGCTTCGGTATAAACGGCCTGTTCCTGATTACAGACCTGCCTTCACCGTGCGAACATTCAGATTTTTCTGACGAGACATTATCTGCCAGAGCATAATCCCGGATACAGCAAATAACATTGGCGTAGCCGGCTCAGGTATAGGTGCAGGGGGCGACACCCCTAGAAAGTCAGGCCCCACCACATTGCCATTGTAAAAGCTGCCCTGATTAGGCAGATCGGAATATGGACTGTACAAAAAGTAGCTATAGCTGAAGGCCTGGGTGGTGGCCGGCGCCTGTGGCGTGGTGAACGAAAATCCGGACACGGCATCGGTGGCACTGTTGCTTGGCGTTGGCCACAACTGCCAGGTCCAGTAGGTTACGTAATGATCATATTGACCATCCGGAAACAATCCGCCCGTGGTAAAGAAATTCCAACCGTTGGGATTGGTTGTCGATACGGGCGTCAAATTCCAGTTTGCGTTGGTACTGTCGATAAGTACCGACACCTCTGTAACTGGAGTCGGCGAAGCTGATAATTGATAACTATAGGTATAAAGTCCGGCATTAAAGGAAACGCTGCCGGTCAGCACAGTAGCCTGTGCGGGAATGACCAGCAGGGTCATGGTTATCGTCCACCAGATTTTGCTAAGCATGGCTTACCTCATTTTCAAATAGTTGGAGTAGGGTATGGCTTGCTGAATTAATGTGATCGTGCGACATCCGTTCGACAACCATCGATTTGCTCACCAAGCTGAAGTCTTATCGGCTGCGCCCGGCCAGATCGCGAAACTTCCCAATATCAGTCGCTGCAGGTAAATTCACTTGGACTGTATCAAATTGTTTTGCAATGAAAATGTATCATATCCACAAATATCCCGCCCAAAAAAAGGGACTTGCTTAATGCCCCAAGGCCCCTTTAAAAAAAGAGGTATTGATAATTGTGCTGAGTAACCTCCGAAAACCAACCTATCGAGCGGCAGTTCGTCTAAAAAATGGTGTTGTTGCTAAGTTTCATGCTGATGTCCTTTGGTTAAAATGTTATAGATGACTGGTTTTGAACATATGCGCCGCGCTGTTGTGGCTTCGGCCAACCGCAGAAGATGTTCGCTCATCAAGCGAAACCGAAGCATGCCAATATTTAACCGGCCTGAAAGAAAAATCGACGGCCTACCCCAAGGAAACCGCATCCCAACCGCCGCCGAGCGCCTTGAATGACTGGATAGTGGCCCGTACTGAGTCCGATTGGGCTTGGGTCATGGCATCACGCATTTTCAGCAGGTGTTCGTCGGCATCAAGTACTTCCAGTAGACTTAAGGCACCGCTTTTATGACCGGCAACAGCCGCGTCGCGGGCCTTGGTCAGCGCGGTCTGGCCATTAGTCAACATTCGATGTTCCTCATTTGTTTTCAGCACAGTAGAAAATGCATTTTCTACATCGGCGGTGGCCTGCAATACTGTCAGGCGATAAGCAGCCAAGGCCTCGTTATTGAGACCTTCCGCTGCCGCGACTTCTGCTTCTACCCTGCCAAAGTCGAATAGTCGCCAGCGTAAACCCACTACACCTGCGGCCCGATTGGCGTCTGAACTGAACAGCGCCCCATACTTGGTGGTAATGGTGCCGATTAGGCCGGTTAAGGAAATTTTCGGGTAATATTCGGATATTGCCTGGCCTATCATGGCGCTGCTTGCTGCCAATCGCCGTTCTGCGACGATGATGTCGGGTCTGCGTCTTAATAATTCAGTCGGGCCGGTGGCGGTGTCTATACCGGGTGCAGCAGGTATAGCCTGACATGTTGCCAGCCCAGCCTGATTGGTGCCAGGTTGATCACCCAGCAATACATCGAAAGTATTCATGGCCATTTCCAGCCGGTTTTCCAGAACCGGAATAGCGGCTTGTACCTCGGCTAATGTCGCTTCGGCTTGTCTGAGTCGGGCTTCTGAGACGATGCCGCGCGCGAATTGCAGCTTAATTAATTCGACAAGTCTGGCTTGCGTGTTTACTCTTTCCCTGGCGATGGCAATCCGGGTTTGCAGGGTACGAATGCTGACATAGGTTTCAGCGACTGCGGCACTGATTTCCAGCTGTGCAGCAGAGACTGACGCATTAGCCGCCTGATATTCGGCTTGGGCAGCCTCAATTGCCCGACGAGTTCCGCCAAACAGATCAAGTTCCCAGTTAAGACTGGCGTTGAGGTCATAAACGTCTAGATTACGATTAAAGCCGGGCATAGAATTAAGGACTCGTCCGGTTAAGTCTTGCAGGGAAATATGTGCCTTGGTCGCCTGAGTATTCAGCTGTCCAGACGGCAGCAGCTGAGCGGATAGCCCGCTGACCTGGGCCTGGGCCTGGTTTACTCTGGCCGCCACTTGTCGTAGGGTCAGGTTTTGCTTTAACGCCCGATCAATATATTTAATTAGTTGCTCATCATTAAAACTGTGCCACCAGCGATTGATATCGGCCATATTTTTTGGAGTATTCCCGTTTTCCTGATTCAGCGCAGCGGCATGCAAGAACGGTTTTGCAGCAACAGGGGCAGGCTGTTGATAGGTCGGCCCGACCATGCAGCCATTAAATACTGTCAGGATAGCCAGGCAAAGCGATGTTTTGGTCAGCTGGTTCATAGTTGTATCCCCGAAGTGATTGGCTGTAACGATTATACAAAATCGTTACTTGTTGTCAACACTTTTGGAACTCTGTAATATCTAACGATGCATTTAAATTTATTTTAACGGTAGTGCTTTATGAAAAAAGAAACATTAGATTCCGCCCAAACCGCCAGCGGACAGCGCGGCCCTGCAATTCATGAAAGGCGCATCCAGATTATAGAATCGGCTAACGAGCACTTCCGTATCTATGGCTATAAAAAAACCTCTGTAGCTGATCTGGCAAAGGCGATTGGCGTTTCAAGCGCCTATGTATATCGCTTCTTTGATTCTAAACAGGCTATTGGCGAGGCGATTTGCAGCATGGCGCTTGGCAAAATTATTACAGCGATGCACGAGGTGGCCAATAGCGACATGTCGGCATCCCAACGTCTTAGAAATCTTTATACAACCTTGTTAGACAAGGGCTTGGAGATTTTTTTCAACGAGCGAAAACTGCATGAGATCACGGTCGCAGCAGTTGAAGGGCGCTGGTGCGCCACCACCAGATATCACGAAACAAAATACGAAGTCATCACCAAAATCCTGCAGGATGGCAGGGCCTCCGGGGAGTTCGAAAGGAAGACCCCTTTAGATGAGGTAGTCATGGCGATTGTGGAAACCCTGTACCCATTTTCTCATCCTATTCTGTTGGAACAGTCAGAGCCGGAAGTGTTGCGTCAACATGCTGTTGCCGTCACCAATCTGGTACTCAGAAGTCTGGCCCCCTGATTTTTTAAGTGCCTTTTTGGATATTTTATTGCCCAATAAGTTACGATTTGACAAATACGTTACTTGTATCTGATAATAAATTCGTTACTTTTTTTGCGGAGCAATAACTATGAAAACGTGTTGCAACTTAGCAAACCGGAGTATTCCGGTTTTAATGCTGACTCTGGTCATGGGCTGCTCCCAGCCTCCGGCCAGTGATGCCCGGCTTGAACCGCCGTTGGTGGTTGTGTCAAAAGCCACTTGGTCTGGTGGAGAGGATACTGTGTACACCGGTGTGGTGAAGGCTCGGGTAGAAAGCAATATCGGTTTTCGGGTTGCCGGAAAAGTGATCGAACGCAAAGTGGATGTGGGGCAGGCGGTACGCAAGGGCCAGGTATTGATGCGCCTGGACCGTAATGATTTGCTGCTTAACTATTCTGCACAGGCAGCCGCAGTGGCAACGGCCAAGGCAAAATATACCCAGGCTGTTGCCGATGAAGCGCGTCTCAATGGCTTAAGCGAACAGGGCGCAATTTCTGCTCAAGCTTATGATGCGGTCAAAGCCGGGCTGGATGCTGCCGCAGCCAGCCTTGAAGCCGCAAAGGCGCAAGCCAACATCGCTAAAAATGCGGATTCCTATGCCGAGCTTGTTGCTGATGCTGACGGCATTGTTGTTGGCGTATTTGTTGAGCCAGGACAAGTAGTGGCCTCAGGCCAAGCCGTGGTTCGTGTTGCCAAAAATGGTCCACGTGAGGCAGAAGTGTATCTACCGGAGAGTGTCAGACCTGCGATTGGTAGCGAAGCAACGGCCCAGATCTATAGTGAACAGTCAAAAAAATACCGGGTGCACTTACGAGAGTTGAGCAAAGCAGCTGATCCAGCCTCCCGCACTTTTACAGCCAGATATGTGATTCCTGATTCGCCTGCTATTCCCTTGGGTTCTACTGTTTCCGTCGAGTTAAATAGTGTAGGTGAACCGCTGCTACAAATCCCTTTATCAGCTATTTATGATGACGGACAAACAGTGGGCATTTGGATCGTCAATCCTGATAATTTCGCTGTATCCCTGCGGAAAGTCAGTGTCAAACAAGTCTCTGCGGAATTTGTATTCGTGACAGGTGAGGTCAGCCAAGCAGAGCAGATAGTTGCGCTGGGGGCACATCTTCTCCATGAAGGCCAACGGGTAAGAGTGGCTGACAGCAGCAAGGTGGTGCTCAAATGAACGGTTTTAACTTATCCGCATTCGCCGTCAAAGAACGGGCAATTACGCTTTTCCTGATCATGGTCATCACAGGGGCTGGCATATACGCTTTTCTCAATCTTGGCCGCGCCGAGGATCCACCCTTTACCATTAAACAAATGGTCATTAGCGCGGCTTGGCCTGGTGCGACAGCCCAGGAAATGCAAGATCTTGTCGCAGAACCCTATGAGAAGCGCTTGCAGGAATTACGCTGGTACGATCGCGTCGAAACCATGACGCGTCCCGGCCTGGCTTTGATGACACTGACACTGAAAGATAACATTCCGCCTGGCGATGTTCCTGAGCAGTTCTATCAGGCCAGAAAGAAACTGGGTGATGAAGCGTACAAGCTTCCGCAGGGAACACTTGGGCCATTTATCAATGATGAATATTCCGATGTCACTTTTGCCTTGTATGCGCTGCAGGCTGACGGACTTGCATTACCATTACTGACGCGAGAAGCAGAAAATATCCGGCAAAAACTGCTCCATGTACCTGGCGTAAAAAAGGTCGACCTATTTGGGGAGCGTCCGGAGCGCATTTTCGTGGAAATATCCAATGAGCGGTTAGCCAATCTTGGCGTGAGTGCATACCAGATTCTCGAGGCGCTGCACAAGCAAAATGCCCTAACGCCAGCGGGATCGATCGAAACCTCCGGCCCCCAATTGTTTGTTCGTCTTGATGGCGCTTATGATAGTCTCGATAAAATTCGCAATACCCCGATAGTCGCCGCCAGACAATCTTTCAAGCTTGCCGATATTGCTGAAGTCAAAAGAGGTTACGAGGATCCCGCCACTTTTATTATTCGGCATGATGGCAAGCCGGCATTAGTGCTGGGTGTGGTGATGCAGGAGGGCTGGAACGGTCTCAAACTGGGTAAGGCGCTGGAGACGGAAGAAAGCAAAATAAGCAGCGAACTGGCGCTGGGCTACCAATTTAAGCAGATATCCGATCAGGCTGTGAACATCAAAGAATCGGTTGATGAATTCATGCTTAAGTTCTTTGTAGCCCTGGGTGTCGTGATGCTGGTCAGCCTGCTGAGTATGGGGTGGCGGGTGGGTATTGTTGTCGCGGCTGCTGTTCCCCTAACACTGGCCGCTGTGCTAGTGGTGATGATGATCACCGATCGTGCCTTTGATCGGATCACCTTGGGTGCATTGATTATTTCGCTCGGATTGCTGGTAGATGATGCCATCATTGCCATCGAGATCATGGTAGTCAAAATGGAAGAAGGTCTTGATCGTATCAAAGCGGCCGCCTATGCCTGGAGCAGTACGGCTGCGCCCATGCTAACCGGAACATTGATCACGGTGATTGGCTTCACGCCAGTCGGTTTTGCCAAGTCCACTGCCGGAGAATATGCCGGCAATATATTCTGGATCGTGGGATTCGCATTACTGACCTCCTGGTTGGTGGCAGTCTTCTTTACCCCGTACCTAGGCGTCAAGCTACTGCCTGTCATCGAGCCGGTCAAGGGTGGGCATGAGGCCATTTACGCCACCCCGAATTACCGCCGTTTTCGCGATCTTGTCATCTGGTCTGTGATCAATAAGAAAAAAGTGGCTACAGCTGTTCTGCTGTCTTTTTTTGCCGCCATCGTCGGCATGGGGAGCGTGAAGCAACAGTTTTTCCCCAGTTCGGATCGCCCGGAAATGCTGGTGGAAATTCAGATGCCCTATGGTACAAATATTGATGCCACCAGTGCTGCTAGCGCCAAAGTGGAGCAATGGTTGAAGCAACAACCCGAATCCAAGGTCGTGACCAGTTATATTGGCCAGGGCGCACCGAGATTTTTTCTGGCATTTTCTCCAGAATTGCCCGACCCTTCCTTTGCCAAAATTATTGTCCTAACGCCCGATCAGGACGCTCGGGAAAAACTAAAGTCACGTTTACGAGAATCCGTACAGAATGGACTGGCGCCGGAAGCAAAAGTCCGGGCTACTCAGCTGGTATTTGGACCACCGTCACCGTTTCCAGTTGCGTTCCGGGTCATGGGTTCTGATGCCGATAAAGTCAGATCCATCAGTAACGAAGTGGCAGATCTGATGCGGAAAAACCCCAACATGCGCCAAGTCAATCAGGATTGGGGGAATCTCCAGCCCACCCTGCATTTTGTTTTGGATCAGGAGCGGCTGAAAGTGATCGGCATGACACCAACCGCTGTAGCTGAACAATTGCAATTCCTGCTGACCGGTGTACCCGTTACCCAAGTTCGGGAAAATATACGGACGGTGGATATTATTGCCAGAAGTGCAGGTGAGCAACGCCTCGACCCCGCACGTATTACAGATTTCAACTTGACCAATAACGAGGGGAAGATCATTCCGCTAAGACAAGTCGGATCGATTGAATTGCTACCCGAAGAGCCCTTAATCAGGCGTCGTGATCGCTATGTAACCATGACAGTACGTGGGGACATTGATGAAACCCTGCAACCGCCACAAGTTTCAACGGAAGTCTGGCAGGCATTAGCTCCCATCATTCAAGCGCTGCCGTCCGATTACAAGATCGAAATGGCTGGCTCCATAGAAGAGGCAGAAAAAGCCAATAAGGCCTTGCTGCCGATCTTTCCGATTATGCTGGCCCTGACCTTAACCGTGATTATCTTTCAGGTTAGATCATTTTCAGCCATGATCATGGTGTTTCTGACCGGGCCGCTGGGCTTGGTGGGCACGGTACCGGTGTTGCTGTTATTTAACCAGCCCTTTGGATTTAATGCGATTCTTGGATTAATCGGTCTGTCGGGAATACTAATGCGCAATACCTTGATTCTGATTGATCAAATCAAACAGAACCAGAATAAAGGTCTGGATGATTTCAATGCCGTGGTCGAAGCAACGGTGCAACGGGCGCGGCCCGTGGTACTGACAGCGCTGGCCGCGATACTGGCCTTTATCCCACTGACCTCTTCCGTATTCTGGGGATCCATGGCCTATACGTTGATAGGGGGAACAGCCGTGGGTACGGTGCTGACATTATTGTTTTTGCCCAGTCTTTATGCGATATGGTTTAAAGTCAAAAACACATTGCCAAAAAAATGAATGTTGGGGAATCTCTGAAAAACGAACCTATCGAGCGGCAGTTAGTCTAAAAATTGGTCTAATATTTCAATATACAACTGATTTTTATAAAATGAGCCAATTTAACCCGAAAATAAGCTGTATTTCCGGGTTATTTCCAATTTTGGACTCAATTAGGCATCGGCGTTCATAGTATCCCCACGAATGAAGTTGGCAATTGGTGCTTTCATCCGGCACAGTAATCAGGCGGATGCTGCAAAAAAAAACATCTCAGGGCATGACCGTCGGGTTAAGCCTTAGTGCGTAAGCTTTTGCAGCAGGTCACCAAGCCGTAAACAAATACTCAGCGCCGCTGAAGATGGCACACTAACATTTACGCTGCCGGCCTTATCAAAAAACTGATTTGCACTATTAAATCACCATTTTCAGTCCGGGTATCACTACTCGCCACTTAACCACAAACACTTATCGCCACTGACCTTATGAATTTTGGCCAGCCGCTGTTCATGCTCGGCCAATTCCGCTGCGCTGCAGGCAATGACTTTCAAAGCCGGTCGGTCGGCTGATAAGCGCTCGATAGGTTGTTGAGTACCGTTCAAGAGATGATTAACATCATCCAGCAGTGAAATCTGGCCGCCGGTCATGGTTAGATACACGTCGGCCAGAATTTCCGCGTCCAATAAAGCGCCGTGGAGTTCGCGCTGGCTATTGTCCACGCCGTAGCGCTTGCATAAGGCATCCAGGCTGTTGCGTGCGCCTGGGTGCATGCGGCGGGCGTAGGCCAAGGTGTCAAACACGCTGCTGTTGCTTTCTATGCGCCGGGTTTCATCAGCCAGCATGGCCAGTTCGTGATTTAGAAAGCCGACGTCAAACGGGGCATTGTGGATAATCAGTTCGGCACCGGCGGTAAAAGCCAAAAAGTCAGCAACCACTTCACGAAATTTGGGCTTATCCTGCAAAAACTCATTGGTAATACCATGTACTTCAATGGCTCCAGCGTCGATTTCCCGTTCCGGATTTAAATACACGTGAAAGCGGTTTTGGGTCAGGCGGCGGTTAATCAGTTCTACACAGCCTATCTCGATAATTCTATGACCTTCTTTTGGGTTTAAGCCGGTGGTCTCGGTATCCAGCACCACTTGGCGATGATTTCCTGGATTAAACATAGCAATGCCTGCCTTCAGCTAAATGATTTCAGGAGTTCGGCCTGAGCCTGGTATAAGGGTTTATCCCCGGGCAGAATCTTGTGGTATTGACCATCCTGCTGCAACAACCAGGATTGGGAATTATCCTTCAGATAACGTTGTAAATCGGTCAGAATACGATCGCTGAGTTTTTTGTCGATAATCGGAAAACTGATTTCCACGCGCCTGAACATATTGCGGTTCATCAGATCGGCACTGGCGGCAAATACTGCCCAATCGCCGCCGTTCATAAAGGCGTAAATCCGGTTATGTTCCAAAAACCGGCCAATGATGGAGCGGACTTCTATATTCTCCGATACGCCGGGCACGCCGGGCCGTAAACAGCAAATACCCCGCACTATCAGTTTAACTTCAACACCTGCCTGCGAAGCCCGGTATAAAGCCCGTATCGCTTGCTCTTCGACTACCGCATTGACTTTAATAATGATTTTGGCCGGCTTGCCTTTTTTGGCGTGATCTATTTCCCGCTCTATCATTTTCAGCAAACCATGATGCAAGGTAAACGGCGATTGTAACAAGCGGTTAAGTTTGCTTACCTTACCCAGACTGGTCAGTTGCATAAATACCCGCCGCACATCCTCGCCCAGTTCTTTATCACAGGAAAACAAACCATAATCGGTATATAAACGCGCGGTTTTCGGGTGGTAATTACCGGTACTTAAATGCACATAATTGCGTAACTGATTACCTTCTTTACGCAACACCAAACACATTTTGGCATGGGTCTTATAACCCACCACCCCATAGACCACATGGGCGGCGGCTTCCTGTAATTTGGCGGCCAGACCGATATTATCCTTCTCATCAAATCGAGCCAGTAACTCTATTACTACGGTGACTTCCTTACCTGCTTTAGCGGCATTGATCAAGGCCGCCACTACCGGGGAATCGACCCCGGTGCGATACAGGGTCTGTTTAATGGCTATCACATCCGGATCTTTGGCGGCCTGGCGAATAAAATCCACTACCGGGGTAAACGACTGAAACGGATGATGCAGTAAGATGTCTTGTTTACGAATACTGGCAAAATAATCTTTATTACGGCCAAAAGCGCTAGGCACATTGGATTTAAACGGGGGGAACTTCAAATCCGGCCGTTCTACCAGACTGTAAACTGCCTGGGCGCGACTTAAATTAACCGGGCCGTTGACCATAAATAAACGGTCATAAGTCAGTTCAAACCGGGCCAGTAAAAAATTCACGGTTTCTTCCGGACAATTGGCGTCAATTTCCATCCGCACTTCGTCACCGTAATTACGCATGGCCAGTTCACCTTCCACCGCCAGCATCAAATCATCAATTGCGTCATCATCCACGAAAAAATCGCTGTTGCGGGTCACCCGGAACTGATAACAGCCCTTGACCGTCATGCCGTTGAACAAATCGGTGATAAAGGCATGAATAATCGAAGACAAAAACACAAAATCATAAGGGCCGCTCTCGGTATCGTGCACCGGCAACTGAATAATGCGGGGCAGGGCGCGCGGTGCTTGCAGAATGGCCCGGCCACTGTTGCGGCCAAAAGCATCCTTACCAGTCAAGGAAATGATGAAATTTAAGCTTTTGTTCAGAATGCGCGGAAACGGATGCGCCGAATCCAGCCCCACCGGAGTCAAAATCGGCAGCAATTCTTCGTTAAAATACTTTTCCAGCCAATTCTTTTGGCTGGCATTCCAGCTATCCCGGCGCAGAAAGCGGATATTTTCCTGCTCCATAGCCGGAATCAGAATATCGTTTAATACCCGGTATTGTTCTGCCACCAGCTCATGGGCTTTAACGGCTATGCGTTCCAGTTGCTCATTAATAGTCAACCCATCGGAACTGATCACGTTGGGATCAATTTCCACCATTTGCAGCAAACTGGCCACCCGCACTTCATAAAACTCATCCAGATTGGAACAGGATATGCATAAATAATTCAGGCGTTCCAATAAAGGTAATGATTCGTCCAGGGCCTGGGCCAGCACCCTGATATTAAATTCCAGCAGACTTATTTCACGATTAATAAAAAGTTCATGACTATTCAGGTCTATCGATTCCATATCCAGTAAGGGTTTGTGTGACTGATTCTGCCGATTATAGACTAACTCAAGCGGGAACGCTTAGCTTAGCCAACGCCGATTTGATATAATTTTTTCTTTCAAGGCTAACTGCAAATCATGAATTTCCCTACCATAGAATCTTTTGTTGGAAACACGCCCTTAGTACGCCTGCAACGCCTTAATTTGTCGGAAACCAGCACAATTCTGGTTAAACTGGAAGGCAATAATCCCGCTGGATCAGTTAAAGACCGGCCCGCCCTGAATATGATAAAACAGGCAGAACTGCGCGGTGAAATCAAACCGGGCGATCGGCTGATAGAAGCCACCAGCGGCAATACCGGCATTGCCCTGGCTATGGCGGCAGCTATTAAAGGCTATAAAATGACTTTGATCATGCCGGACAATATGAGTGCAGAACGTATCGCCTCTATGAAGGCTTATGGCGCAGAAATCATCCTCACCCCAGCCGCCGGCAGTATGGAAGCCGCTATTGATTTAGCCAGAAGCATGGAAGCTGACGGGGCAGGGCGGATACTTGATCAATTTGCCAATCCTGACAATCCGCAAGCCCATTTCGATAGTACCGGCCCGGAAATCTGGCGCGATACCCACGGCAAAATCACTCACTTTGTCAGTTCTATGGGCACCACCGGTACCATTATGGGCACTTCGCGTTATCTTAAACAGCAAAATCCGGCTATCGAAATTGTGGGTGTGCAACCCAAAGGCGCATCCAAAATTCCCGGTATTCGGCGCTGGCCACAGGAATATTTACCTAAAATCTATCATGCCGATCAGGTCGACCGGATTATTGATGTTGATCAGCTCGATGCAGAAAACACCACCCGAGCTTTGGCTGCAGAAGAGGGCATTTTTGCCGGCATCTCTTCCGGTGGAGCCGTGCATGTGGCTTTACAATTGGCACAAACGCTGGAATATGCCTTGATAGTTGCTATCGTCTGTGATCGTGGCGACCGCTATTTATCCACCGGGGTATTTCCCAGCTAGGCAGATCACAATTCCACCCACAGAAGTTACTTAATCCACAATTGCTGTGGATAACTTTGTGGGCAAACAGTGTCTGAAATAGCTAAACTAATGTAAGCTAAGCGGGTTTGTTAAATTGCGTTAAATTTGGTCAGCTCCCTAGCCAGCGTTTACTGTATAGGATCAGCTAAGCATGGATAGGCCCATCAATCGCGAGCAATGCACTGCCTGATACCGGCACACCCCACAAGCCCAACAAATTGATTTATAATATCTATTACTTTATGGAAGTGCTATTGAAGCCTAAGTCTCAATCCGCTAAGCCAGCTATTTCAAAGCCAAACCGGCTGGGGAGGCGGCTATTCAGGCTCTGGCTCCGGCAGACTGGTTTACAGATTTAAGCCGCCAGATTGCCCTTAATCTGCATTAGCCACGAAGAGATATACATTTGCACACAAATCCCCAAAATCTGTGGATAACTTTGTGAGCATCCGGTGTCAATAAACTGTAACATTATGTAAACCAAACAGGATTTTTAGACTGTCTAAAAATTGGTCAATAAACCAGCAATACACCATCAATGGCTCAAAGAAAAAAACTACCCCAAGCCGCCGTCACGACCACTATCGATTCACTGGCTCACGATGGCCGGGGCATCGCCCGAGTGGACGGCAAAGTCGTCTTTATTGACGAAGCCTTGCCGGGAGAATCCCTGGAATTTGTCTATACCGACAATCGCCGTGACTATGCTGAAGGCAAAGTGCAAACTCTGCACAGCCGTTCCGCCCAACGTAGCGAACCGCAATGCCCACATTTTGGTGTGTGCGGTGGCTGCAGTTTTCAGCATGTCAGCGATGCTGAACAGATCAAAATCAAGCAACTTTTGCTGGGCGAACAATTCAACCGCATCGGCAAACTGGATATTCCGCAAATTTGGCCGGCCCTGACCGGTCCGCACTGGGGCTATCGCACCAAAGCCCGTATGGGTGTTAAATATGTCGCCAAAAAAGGCAAGGTACTGGTGGGTTTCCGGGAACGGCGCAATCCCTATCTGGCCGAAATCGACAGTTGCAAAGTCATGTATCCGCTGATAGGCGAGAATCTGACCGCACTGGCGGATATGATTGCCGGCTTGTCCATCAAAGACAAAATCCCCCAGATAGAAGTCGCCGTCGGCGAAAACGCCTGCGTCCTGGCGTTTCGGGTACTGGAGCCGCCCACGGCTGCCGACCAGCAACGCATGGCTGAATTTGCCCGGCAACTTGGCGTCACAATTTGCTTGCAGCCCAAAGGCCCGGACAGCATCCATCCGCTGGATGGCGAAACTGAAGTCATTCCCAGCTACAGCCTGCCGGCTCAAGGCCTGAACTTTAATTTCCGCCCGGCCATGTTTACTCAGGTCAATTATGAAATTAACCGGCAAATGGTTAGTCAGGCCCTGGAAGCTTTGCAACTCAGCCGCGAAGACCGGGTGCTGGATTTATTCTGCGGCCTGGGTAATTTCACCTTGCCCTTGGCCACCCTGGCCGGCCAAGTTATAGGCGTGGAAGTGGATCAACCCTTACTGCATCACGCCCGAGCCAATGCCGCTCTGAATAATCTTGATAATGTGCAGTTTCATGCCGCCGATTTGAGCAAAGATGTCAGCGACCAACCCTGGAGCCAGCTTAAATTCACCAAAGTGTTATTAGACCCCTCCAGGGCCGGCGCTGCCGAAATTTTGCACAACTTCAGGCACTGGCAACCTGAACGCATTGTTTATGTGTCCTGTAATCCATCGACATTGGCGCGGGATGCCGGCATCTTGGTTAATGAATTAGGCTATACCCTGGTCAAAGCCGGGGTGATGGACATGTTTCCACAAACCGCCCATGTCGAATCCATCGCTTTGTTTGTCAAATCATGAAACCGGCGGCAAACTATCTGGATATTTCCCTGGCCCGCCAGGAGCTTAGCCTGATAGAGTCAGGTGTGATTAAGCGGGTATTTCCGGTATCCACCGCCAAAAACGGCGCCGGCCAACGCAAGGGCAGTTTTTGTACGCCATTAGGCTGGCATTGTATCCGTGCCAAGATCGGCGCGGCAGCACCTTTGGCTGCGGTATTTGTCGGTCGCCGTCCCACCGGAGAAATATACAGCCCCGATTTGGCTGCCCAGCATCCCCAGCGCGACTGGATACTAACTCGCATCCTCTGGCTCAGCGGTCTGGAGCCGGGTAAAAACCGTTACGGTGCGGTGGACAGCGGCTCACGCTATATTTACATCCACGGCAGCCCGGATCATTTAATCGACGGCGTACCCGATTCGCACGGCTGTGTCCGTATGCATAATGCCGATGTGACGGCATTGTTCGAACTGGTCAGCCCCGGTTGCCGGGTTTATATCCATGAATAAAACTCAGTTATGCCGCGTATCGTCTTAGGTGTGGAATATGATGGCAGCGCCTATGCCGGCTGGCAATTTCAGCAACACAGCCCCAGTGTCCAAGCCGTATTGCAAAGCGCCTTAAGCCGGATAGCCCAACACCCCGTTACGGTATTGTGTGCCGGGCGCACTGATGCCGGTGTGCATGCCCTGGAGCAGGTCGTGCATTTTGACACCGATGCGGTACGCGATCCGCGTGCCTGGGTCTTGGGAGTCAACAGTTATTTGCCCGATGATATCCGGATAATCTGGTCACAACCGGCAGTGGCGGATTTCCATGCCCGCTATAGCGCCATAGCCCGCTTCTACCGTTACATCATTTTAAACCGGTCTATGAAATCGGCACTATACGGCAGACAAAGCACCTGGTGCGCTTACGCCCTGGATGCCGAAAAAATGCATCAGGCCGGTCAATATCTGCTGGGTGAACATGATTTCACCTCGTTTCGCGCCCAGTCCTGTCAATCCCAAAGCCCCAGCCGCTTAATGCATTTTGTGGATGTTTATCGTGACGAACAGCGAGTGATTATCGATATTTGCGCCAATGCCTTCTTGCATCATATGGTTAGAAACATTACCGGTGTGTTGCTGGATGTCGGCATGGGCAGACAGCCGGTAGACTGGCCGCTGGCCCTGCTGGCTATCAAAAATCGCGCCGCCGCCGCTGTCACAGCACCACCCCAGGGGCTGCATCTGGGTGGGGTCTATTACCCTGAGCATTACCAAATCCCCAGACACCCGGTATTTGCCAAATTACCCGCTGATGTACGCCGTTTCGATGGCTAAAAACAGCTGTTCTTTTTGATAAGCTTTATGCTGCGTTAGTGGTTGACTTTGGTTGAAGCGGTAGAGGGCATTGTTGAGTTCGACGCTGGTTTGATTAAGGTTATGCTGCGAATTCCTCGATTCCACTGCGTTGCATCGAGGCTCCGGTCGCGATTAGACAGGCTATTGTTGCATGAAGGGAGTGGGCTGCGATGATGCGGGTTATGGTTGGCTGTTGCGCAGGGTGTTTTTGCGATAGTTAGACACCAAACACCCGTGAAGTTTTGGTGGCTTGCCTGGCGGCGAAGCCACCCTACATGGTGGTCGCTTTGATAATGGTTAGGTTTGGGTTGAAGCTTTAGAGGGCATTGTTGAGTTCGACGCTGGTTTGATTAAGGTTATGCTGCGAGGTCCTCGATTCCACTGCGTTGCATCGAGGCTACGGTCGCGATTTGACAGGCTATTGTTGCATGAAGGGAGCGGGCTGGGATGATGCGGGTTATGGTTGGCTGTTGCGCAGGGTGTTTTTGCGATAGTTAGACACCAAACACCCGCGAAGTTTTGGTGGCTTGCCTGGCGGCGAAGCCACCCTACATGGTGGTCGCTTTGATAATGGTTAGGTTTGGGTTGAAGCTTTAGAGGGCATTGTTGAATTCCGCTGACGCTGGTTTGATTAAGGTTATGCTGCGCATTCCTCGATTCCACTGCGTTGCGTCGAGGCTACAGGGCGCACGGTGGGTACTCAAAAAGCAGGGGCTGTCAGGAGATCCTGCCAGCCCCTGGGCTTATATTGACCTAAATCTCCAAATTATGGAATCAAGGTAAAATCGCCTGCACTCAAGGCGGTTGGGTGACTGCTTAAACCTATCACCGCAATTTCCGTGGCCGGGCCGCTCACTGAACCATTGGCATCGTAATACAAGCCGCCATTAGTGGCGTTGTAGTACAGATAATCCGTTGGGGTAGTGGCTGCTGCGGCATTACTGAAGTTGGCGGCGGTCACGCCACTGGCACCGGCAAAGGCGGTAAACAGGGCTTTTGACAACTCGATTTGCCCGGTGTTTTCCCACAGGTTGTTGACCGGGGTAGGGGTCACAGCCGTCGCTGTCGGCAGGTAAAGGGCATGATTGATTTCCGTCAGACTGGCATTACCGCTGTTGACGACATAGACATTACCGGCACTATCCAGCGACAAGCCGGTCGGTTTATTCAAACCCGTTGCGATAGTGGTAGGTGCCAGGCTGCCGGCCGTAAATTCCTGCACGGTATTATTGCCGTATTCACTGACATAGAAATTGCCGGCTTTATCGATCACCAATCCCGAAGGCTGGTTGACATTCAAGAAAGTGCTGGCAGCATAAGTGCCGGCCGCAATTTTGACGATGGTATTGACGGCAAAATCGGTAACATAGATATTGCCGGCACTATCCAGCGCCACGCCTTGCGGATTGGTAAAGCTGCCTGAGTTGACCACACTGAGTGCGGCACCACTAACGCTGACGCCCTGAGTGGTAATAGCGGCACCACTATCGCTATCCCAGTTCGCTGTCGCCGCCAGATTGTAAACTGCGCCACCCGTGGTGCTGGTGCCATTGGTGGTGACAAAGTTATTCACCACTGCCTCGTCGGCACTGCTTAAGCTGATCTTAAAGCCGGTGGCGGTCAAATTGCTAATCGTGTCATTGACGGCACTGAAGGTATAACTGCTGCTGCCGGCGCTTAGGGTGAAGTTACCCAAAGCTATGCCGTTGGCACTGCCGTGATTGTCCAGATTAGCCCCAGTCACGGTGAACACACCGGTGGTAGCGTTATAAGCCACGCTGCTGATGGTGGGTGCAGTGACATTGCTGACGGTGACACCCAGGTTGGTGGCTCCCGCCCCGGTATCCCAGCCGCTGGTAGCCGTCAAACTGTAGTTGCTAATGCTGTCATTAGCCTGGGTGCCGGCTTTGTTCAACAAGCCGTTGATGGCAAGCTGATCGGCTGCCGACAATTGTATGCTGACCCCGGTGGCGGTTGGCGTACCTTTCACCACACTGCCGCTGGTCAAGGTATAGCTGGTATTGCCATCACCTTTCAAGGTCAGATCGCCGACCACATAGCCTGCCGCCGTGGTGGTGAAATTGGTACCGCTCAGGCTCAGCACACCGGTGCCGGCGTTGTAGGCCACCTGGCTCAGGGTTGGTAAGCTGGAGCTGAGGCCGCTGACGGTGACGGACTGAGTTGTAATTTGCGCACCGCTGTCGCTGTCCCAATTCACGCTGGCCGCCAGATTGTAGGCTTTGCCGCTGGTGGGTGCGGTGCCGTTGGCATTGACAAAACTGTTAACGCTGGTTTTATCGGCACTGCTTAAGGTCAGGGTAAAGCCGGTGGCGCTGAGATTGCTGACGCTGTCAGTGGTGGCGCTAAAGGTATAAGTACCGCTGCCGCCGGTTAAGGTCAGGCCCGGCAGGTTAATGCCGTTGCTGCTGCCGTGGTTGTCCAGATTGGCGCCGGTAACGGTGAATACGCCGGTGGCGGCGTTGTAAGCCACACCGCTGATAGTCGGCGCAGTAACATTGCCGACCGTGACGCTCTGGGTGGTAACAGCGGCTGCGCCGGTATCCCAGCCACTGATTGCGCTGAGATTATAAGTGGTGACACCGTCATTAGCCTGGGTGCCGGCTTTGTTGAGCAAACCGTTGATAGCCAATTGATCAACTGTGGACAATTGGATGCTGACCCCGGTGCCGTTGCCGGCCGGGGTGCCGCTGACCACACTGCCGCCGGTCAGGGTATAGCTGGTATTGCCGTCACCTTTCAAAGTCAGATCACTGACCACATAACCCGCTGCGGTAGTAGCCAGGTTATGGCCGCTCAGGGTTAATATACCGCTGCCGGCGTTATAGCTCACCCCGCTCAGGGATGGTGATAAACCGCTGACTGTCACCGCTTGGGTGGTAATCTTGGCACCACTGTCGCTATCCCAATTCAGCGCAGCCGCCAAATTGTAGACAGCACCGTTAGCCGGTGCGGTGCCGTTATCAGTGACGAAGGCGTTTACCAGTGCTTGGTCGGCACTGCTTAAGGTCAAGGTAAAGCCGGTGGCGCTGAGATTGCTGACGCTGTCAGTGGTGGCGCTAAAGGTATAAGTACCGCTGCCGCCGGTTAAGGTCAGGCCCGGCAGGTTAATGCCGTTGCTGCTGCCGTGGTTGTCGAGGTTGGCGCCGGTAACGGTGAATACGCCGGTGGCGGCGTTGTAAGCCACACTGCTGATAGTCGGCGCAGTAACATTGCCGACCGTGACACCCTGGGTGGTAACAGCGGCTGCGCCGGTATCCCAACCACTGATTGCGCTGAGATTATAAGTGGTGACACCGTCATTAGCCTGGGTGCCGGCTTTGTTGAGCAAACCGTTGATAGCCAATTGATCAACTGTGGACAATTGGATGCTGACCCCTGTGCCGTTGCTGGCCGGGGTGCCGCTGACCACACTGCCGCCGGTCAAGGTATAGCTGGTATTGCCGTCACCTTTCAAAGTCAGATCACTGACCAGATAACCCGCTGCTGTGGTGGCCAGATTGTGACCGCTTAGGGTTAATACGCCGGTACCGGCGTTATAGGCCACGCCAGTCAAAGCAGTCGGCAAACCGCTGACCGTGACCGGTTGGGTGATAATTTTCGCCCCGCTGTCGCTGTCCCAGTTAACAGTCGCTGCCAGATTGTAGGCTGCGCCACTCACCGGTGCCGTGCCGTTATCGGTGATGAAGCTGTTGATGCTGGTTTTATCAGCTGCACTTAAGGTAATGGTAAAACCAGTGGCACTGAGATTGCTGACGCTGTCATTGGTGGCGCTAAAGGTGTAAGTGCCGCTGCCGCCGCTAAAGGTCAGGCCCGGCAGGTTAATGCCGTTGGCACTGCCGTGGTTGTCCAGATTGGCACCGGTGACGCTGAACACACCGGTTGCCGCATTATAGCTAACGCTGCTGATGGTCGGCGCAGTGACATTGCTGACGGTGATCGGCAAGGTGGTAATCGCCCCGGCATAGGCATCCCAACCGGCTATCGCACTCAGATTGTAATTGGTCAGGCCATCATTGGCTTGGGTACCGATTTTATTCAGCAAGCCGTTGATGGCTAACTGATCGGCCGCAGACAGTTGAATCACAGCCCCGCTGTTGCTAGGAGTGCCGCTCACCACACTGCCACTGGTTAAGGTATAAGCGGTGGCACCATCACCTTTCAGCGTCAGATCGGTCACAATAAAGTTACTGGCCAGACTGGTTAAATGAGTGCCGGTCAGGCTTAATTGACCATTGGCAGCGTTATACACCGCTTTAGTCAAGGTGGGTGGAATCACCGCCACTGTGACCAAGGTACCGCCGCTGCCATCGGTTTTGGTGCTAAAACTAAAATTGCTGTTATCACCGACTAAGCCCAAGGTTTCCACCACGCTACCACCGCTGGTCAATACCAACTGATTGCTGGCGTTGACGCTGCCGGCTGTGGCCACCACACCCGGCAAATCCAGAATCGCGCCGCCATTCAGGCTGATGCCGGTGGTAGTGTTATTAACCACCAGTTCGCCGCCGCTCAACACGATTTCTTTACCGCCGCTGTTGACCGGGTAGTAAGCAATACCACCGCTGGCGATGGTTTCGGTACCGCCGCTGTAAACGGTATCGTTGTTGGCCACACCGCCTTTGCTAATTAATTCGTTACTACCGGAGTTGATAGCCGTGTAATAGCTTACGCCACTACTGGCGATCTGCTCGGTGCCGCCGGAGTTGATAATAGAGTAATAGGCAGTACCGCCACTACTGACCAGCTCGGTACCACCGCTGTTGACGCTGACATCATAGGCCTGACCGGCACTAACCAGTTCTTTGCCGCCGTTATTGATCAAGACGCTGCCGCTGCCGTAATAATAAGCACCTTGGTTGAAGGTATTGATGGCCAGACCGCCGCTAGTCACAGTTTCCGAACCGCCGCTGTAAACATAAGTGCCGCTATCAACCCCACCGCTGGCAACCGTTTCAGTCCCGTAAATATAGGCAGCGTTATTCACACCGTAGACTGTTTCGCTGGCACCAACTGCGATGTTCACATTTGTAGCCACACCGCCGCTGGAAACAATCTCACTGCCGGCGCTGTTAATTGTGGCGCCGTTGACCACGCCACCACTGTAAACGATCTCACTGCCGCCGCCATTCAGCTTGGCACCATTGGCTACACCGCCGCTTGAGACAATCTCGCTACCACCGCTGTTGAGCGTAGTGTTGGTTGCAGTAATCCCGTTACCCACCACCTCGCTGACGCTGTTTAAGGTGGTGTAATAAACAGCGCCGCCGCTGGTAATTTGCTCAACGCCGCCAGAGTTGATAATAGTGTAATAAGTCGTACCGCCACTGCTGACCAGTTCGGTGCCACCGCTGTTGACGGTAACATCATAGGCAGTACCGGCGCTAACCAGTTCTTTACCGCCGTTATTGATCAAAACACTGCCGTTACCGCTGCCGTAAGAATAAGCACCTTGGTTGAAGGTATTGATGGCCAAACCGCCACTGCTCACAGTTTCCGAACCGCCGCTGTAAACATAAGTGCCGCTATCAACCCCACCACTGGCAACTGTTTCAGTCCCGTAAACATAGGCGGCATTATTCACGCCGTAGACTGTTTCGCTAGCCCCGGCAGAAATGGTGACATTATTCGCCACGCCACCGCTGGAAACGATTTCACTGCCGCCGCTGGACACATAGCTGCCAGTCGCACCGGCACCGTTACTCAGCACTTCGTTAGTACCGCTTAAGATAGTGGTGTAATAAACATTGCCACCACTGGCAATCTGCTCATTGCCACCTTTACTGATTGTGGCGTAATAGCTGGCACCACCACTGGCTACCTGCTCTGTGCCGCCGCTGTTGACGGTGACATAATAGGCGGTGCCGGCACTAACCAGTTCCTTACCGCCGTTATTGATCTGGACGCTGCCGCCGTTCTGACCATAAGTGTTGATGGCAAGGCCGCCGCTGGAGACCGTTTCTGTGCCACCGGCATAAATATTGGTACCATTATCGGTACCGCCACTAGACACAATTTCAGTACCGCCGCTGTAAACATAAGTACCGCTATTAATACCGCCGCTGGCAACCGTTTCAGTACCGTATATATAGGCAGCATTATTCACGCCGTAGACTGTTTCGCTAGCCCCGGCAGAAATGGTGACATTATTCGCCACGCCACCGCTGGAAACGATTTCACTGCCGCCGCTGGACACATAGCTGCCAGTCGCACCGGCACCGTTACTCAGCACTTCGTTAGTACCGCTTAAGATAGTGGTGTAATAAACATTGCCACCACTGGCAATCTGCTCATTGCCACCTTTACTGATTGTGGCGTAATAGCTGGCACCACCACTGGCTACCTGCTCTGTGCCGCCGCTGTTGACGGTGACATAATAGGCGGTGCCGGCACTAACCAGTTCCTTACCGCCGTTATTGATCTGGACGCTGCCGCCGTTCTGACCATAAGTGTTGATGGCAAGGCCGCCGCTGGAGACCGTTTCTGTGCCACCGGCATAAATATTGGTACCATTATCGGTACCGCCACTAGACACAATTTCAGTACCGCCGCTGTATATATAGGCACCATTATTCACCCCACCGCTAGAGACCGTTTCGCTACCGCCACTGCTAATATAAATATTAGTTGCTACACCGCCGCTGGAGACAATCTCGCTGCCGCCGCCGGAAATAGAGGTGCCAGTCGCACTCGCACCGTTGCTCAGCACTTCGCTGGCACCACTTAAGATAGTCGTGTAATAAACATTACCACCACTGGCAACTTTCTCGCTGCCGCCTTTATTAACAGTCGTGTAATAGCTGGTACCACCGCTGGCTACCTGCTCGGTACCCCCGCTATTCAAGGTGGTGTAGTAAGCCTGACCACTGCTGGAAACTACTTCAGTACCACCACTGTTGACGATGACATAATAAGCTGTACCGGCACTGGCAACTTCCTTACCGCCATTATTGATCAGGATGCTACCGCCCTGACCATAAGTATTGATAGCAGTACCGCCACTGGAGACAGTTTCTGTGCCGCCACTGTAAACATAGCTGCCATTATCAACACCACCACTGGAAACCGTTTCGTTACCACTGCTATAAATAGAAAGATTCGTTGCCAAGCCACCGCTGGAGACGATCTCGCTGCCGCCACTGGAAATATAAGTGCCGGTGGCACCGGCTCCATTGCTCAGCACTTGGCCGGCACCGCTTAAGATAGTGGTGTAATAAACATTACCGCCGCTGGCGATTTGCTCATTGCCGCCTTTATTGACAGTGGTGTAATAGCTGATACCACCGCTGGCTACCTGCTCAGTACCACCACTATTCAAAATGGTGTACTGGGCACTACCGCCGCTGGAAACCACCTCAGTACCGCCACTGTTGACGGTAACATAATAGGCCGTACCGGCACTAACCAGCTCCTTACCACCATTATTGATCAGGACACTAGCTGAGGCTTGACCATAAGTATCAACAGCAACACCGCCACTGGAAACTGTTTGAATCCCGCCGGCATAAACACTGTCACCATAGGCCGAACCACCGCTGGTGATGGTTTGAACCCCTCCGGAGTATATCGTGGTACTATTATCAACACCCCCGCCGGAAACAGTCTCTTTACCGCCGCTTTGGATATAGCTATAGTCAGCAATACCGCCACTGGAGACCACTTCAAGCCCACCGCTGTTGACAGTGGTGTAATAGGCGGTACCGCCACTGGTAATCAACTCCTGATCACCGCTGTTTAGCACAGTACCATTACTAGTGGTAACAGTAACGCCAGATGAAACATAAGGCAGTTTGTAAATAGTCATGGTACAGCTCCTTGGGGTGACAATTAATTGATTTTGGCAATGCTGGGTGTTGAAGATTCTGTAAATCCAGGTATCTGCTGAATCACGGCTTTGACATGGTCAACTGTAATCAGCCGGGTACATTCAAACTGGCGTGGCGTGTCTTTATGACGCGGACACCAGAAAAAGTCTTTATGGTCAAAGCGATGCCGGACATCGTTCCAGCAACTGTTGCAAGTGTGGTAGTTGATGACCCGGTAAGGGGTGGCAAATTCGTTGGTCGGATGAGTAAAACCGCTGATCATGACCACCGGGGTTTGCATGGCCCAGGCCAGCCAGCTTAAGCCGCTGCTCAAACCAATAAAGAATTCGGCATGTTGCAGCCAGCGGGCCCGTTCCAGCAAATCCTGGTCGCCGGTCTGGTCTTCGGCGCCATAGGGAATATGATTCCAGACGATGCCGGTGCCGTGTACCGGTTTTTGGTCGATGCAGATTACCCGATAGCCCTGGGCTTTGAGATAACCGACCAGTTCCCGCCAGCCGTTGGGGTTGTTCCAGTATTTGCATTGGGTGGTGCTTTGGCTGGCAATGCAGATATACGGCTCAGGGATAGGCCGACTACTGTTTTTTAGCTGGATACGCGGCGGCTGTTCGGTGGGGTCTACACCCAGAATATAGCCGGCAGTGCGGTGTAAGCCCACCAGCCGAAAATCACAGGGCTGATGAATATTCTGCTCGTCGTCAAAAAACAGACCGATGCGATAAGTGGCGTAATAGCGCTCGGCACTGACAGCTTCGTGACTAAGCAATTCGATGTCGGGATAAGCATCGCGGAATAAAGGAATCAGCCGTTCGGCCAATGCGCAAGTCAAGCGGCAGCCGTGCTGCTGCTGAAATTTAACCAGATAAGGCAACCAGCCCAGAGTATCGCCCAGGGTGCCGACCGGTAGTTGAATCAAGACATGTTGATCGTTTGCCGCAAAGTCGTGGCTGAGGATCAGCTCTTCACCTGACCAAATTTGCAAACGGTTGCGGACAAAATAACGTTTGGCGGTATTGACGCGGCCAGCCTGGATATTGGTTTCGAAGACGATATTGCCGGTATCGAGGTCTGAAATGCGCACCCGCCAGTTGCCTTCCGGCAGTAAAAGCCGGCAACCATCGTTGAAATCGTAACGAATGCCGTGGGGGCCAAGCTGAGTGGGTAATTCCGGGGCAGGGACGAAGTTTTGTTTGGGTGGTTCGGTTGGGGCAGAAGATGGGGGATTTTGTTGATCATCTCCCGACTGGCTATCGGGCGCTATCGGTTCTACAGTGGCTGGTATATCCCTTACTTGGCTCATCGTACTGATAGTTATTATGTTTTACTACTCACCGTAGTCTCAGTACAGCAAGGCTAAATCTAGGCTGCCGACTGCGATTACATCATATTCGCTTGCGCTCTACGCTAGCGTTTTCCTTTGCGGTTAATAGTTTTATTATGGTTATGACATAGGTTTTGCTGTCCTAGTCGACTGTGTAGGATAGCCGTCGCATACCCCCTAACTTATAACGCATAAGCTAATCCCAAATCACATCTCATGGTAATCACGGATTACCGGGCAAACATTTACCTTAGCGCTAATGTTCTTTATTAACATAGTAAAGAAAGCCGAATTTTGCAACTAAATTTTTATGACGGTTAATTGTTACCTGACATGACGCAGATTCTTAAGCCATAACTTGAATTTATGGCGTATTTATTGCTTGAATTTATTCATCTATCTCATAAGCACACAGACAATGAAACCCAACCAAGCATCAGGGATCACCTCAAGCATAAAAGCCAACTTGAGTAGGGCCTTGGCCAAAGCCCATATCTGCAAACCCTTATCCAGACTAACCGACATCGCTACCTTGCTCATCTGCGTGGTAGGCAGCTCCAAAACGGTGCCGCCGTTTTATCCGCTCCTGGCCATTTGGCTGTTATTGCTGGTCGCATTAAGCCTGCAGATTATTACTTGATTAAGAAAAATTGTAATTATTCAGCGCAGATCTTGAAATATCTGTTTAAAACAACTAATGGTTGACTTGACGACAGCGCCAGACGATGTGCTGACTCTGGAGCCACATGGTTCGCAATTGATGCGCATCACTGCGTTCAGCGCATCCCACGCCGTATCCGGCAAAATATGATTGGTCGACTACTATTATATTATGTAAATTAAGCTAATTTAGTGACTACAATTATATGGCTTGCGCAAGGAATTGGCGGGACCCAATTTTAACGGCTCTTATAAACTCGATATCGCTCCACAGCCTGCATCAGCCATGTCCAAGCCTGCCGCTCCCTGTCACCAGCGGTTTTATCCAGACCTGTGCGTAAATAATCCAGCTCGGTTTTCACTTGCTTCCACGGCAAACTATCTATCCGGCTAATCAAAATCGCCGCCTCCAGCACCGAAAATTGCGCCCGGTTAAAACCCAGAAACGGTTTATGAATAACACTGTGAACCGCCTTGCAAAACACTTGTGGCCGCATAACATCATCCTTAATATGCACCAGCTTCAATTCGGTATGAGTCAGCGTATCGGCTAAAAAATAGCCATTAACCTGCTGAGCCGGCAATAAAGGCCAATCCCGCCGCCCGGTTAAGGTACCCACAAAAATTCGCACATCATCACAATAATTAATCACCGCTGCCTGGGTTTCCAGCATATTATTCAAAGTAAGATTAGGTTTCACCGGCTGAATCACATAATGCCCATCCTCAATGCGCACCCCCATAGGCGCAATATGCGCCACCCCCTGAGCATTAACAGTGGTGATCAAGGTCTCGTGTATCATGTTCAATTCCAGAAAATTAAGCTGCCGCAGACTTGGCAGCCCGTCTATAAATCGCCGCCCTGATTACCGTCAACATCCATCCACAAATGCGGCAACCCCAGCTCTTGCAACCAGGCCGGTCCTTGCTCCTCCTTAAGCATTGCAATCGTAGAAGCACTGCCGGCCACCACACAAAAATCGCTCATCACCGATACCGCCGCCAAATGCCGTACCGGCCAACCGGTTTTGGGGTTAAGAATATGTGCATAGCGCACCCCATCAATTACAATACAACGCTCATAATCGCCGCTACAAGCCAAGGCCCCGCGCTGTACAGCCAAATTCAGCAATACCCCACCTAGTCGGCGCGGATGAGCGATACCCACTATCCACGGTGAACCGTCACCGCGCGGACCAATCAGACGGATGTCGCCACCCAGATTGATCAAACCATGCCGAATATCCGCTTCCCGGCATAAAGTCGCCGCCCGATCCACCGCATATTCCTTGACGATACCGCCAAAGTCAAGCTCCATACCGGCTTGCGGAAACACCAACAGCGGCGCACACCAGTGCAGCTTGCGCCAGCCGACATTTGCCAGCAACACATCAATTTCATCCTGACTAGGCAGGCGTTCTTCACGAAATCGCCAGGCCTGACGCAACACTCCGGAGCTGATATCAAACAAGCCATCGCTTTGCTGATAGCAGGTTTCCGCATAATCCAGCAGCACCGCTGTTTCCGGATCAACCTCAATCTGGCCGCCTTGGATAGCGATCCGATTAATCTGACTCAAAAAACTATCCGGACTATACCGCGAGTATTTGGCTTCCAGTCTGGCTACATCAGCAATCACCCGCTTACCCAGCCGATTGGCTTTGCCCGGATGCTCACTGAACAACTGCAGTTCGCACAGCGTACCCATTGCCTTAAAATTAAAACTAAAGTGCTTGAGTTTTTTGGCATTCATAAAAAATAGCTAATTATTCAGCGAATAATAGGGCGCTGATAAGACTTATTGCGGCCTATATGATAACGCCGACTGCCCACAAATAAAGCCAACACTTATCTTTTATTCTGCAAACTGGTTAAAGCCAGCAACTGTTGCTGCAAATCCTCCAGCGAGCGCCGGGTTTCCACCAGCTCGGCATAGATATGCTCAAAATGTACTTGAAAATAGCGTGCGGAAGGAAACTCCACAGCCTCAGATGCCATGACAGTACTTCCCGCGGACTTCTTCCGTTTGCTCGATTGCATCTTGATGATATCTGGCATATAAATAATTTCCCCCCGTTGTACCTATCGACATTAAAACCCTTTAATTCGCCGGCTCCAGCAATAGCCGTTCCACATCTGCCCTAAACTCTTTAGCCTCGCCTGCTCTAAAACCATTATGCACTGCCCGAATTTGACCATTGCGATCCAGTAAAAAACTGGTAGGCATGGTTTTAACCCCAAAATCCTGCGCGCATTGCGCCGCTGCATCAAGCGCCACTATAAACGCGGCAGGCCTGCTCTTTAAAAAAGCCAAAGCGTCAGCCGGGTTTTCATCCATATTTACTCCCAGCACCTGTAAACCCTGCGCTTTCAAATCCCGGTCCAGCATATTCATATAAGGGAACGACTGCACACAAGGCCCACACCACGAGGCCCAAAAGTCCACATATACTACCTTGCCCTTAAAGCTCTGCAAGTCATAATGGTCAGCCTGATCCAGGCTGCTGAACGCACAATGCGGGGCAGGGCGGGGGACTTCGGCATCCGCAAAAACAGCAGATACACAGCCAAAACCCAGCACTGCGCATAACAAGGCTAATCGATAAGTCATAATGGTAAACGGAGTGTTAAATAAACTGATTAATCAATATTCAATGCAGCCACGATGCAGCAACGCGAAATTGAGGAGGTAGGCTACAAAACCCGCGCACTAGGTTTTAGCTAGTAGAGAATCAATCTTGTTTCGACAGATACAGCGCAGGATGCGCTGAATGTAGTATGCGCATCAACCACGATTGATGCGCCTCCAGAGTCGGCACATCCTCCGGCGCTTTCATCAAAGCAATATTGGTCAGCAGCGCCAATACAACAGCTTGTTTACTGTAATACAGAATACGTGCCAATTTGGCTGACCAGCTTAATCCGGCCCGGTACAGCCCGTGCCACTTGGTAAATAGAACAAGCATTTGGCCCAATAACTTCAAACGCTTGACAAAAATTAATAACTCTATGTTATTTAACGTAAAAAAACTAAAAAATCAGGGCATTACACACAGATAATAAAAAATCCCGAAAAAAACCATCCAGCCGAGATCAGATCAGCCGTTTAGACCAGAATCAGCTCATTACCACCTTAAATTATGCGGTCTCAGCCATTTAAATTGTGGTTCATTTAATTAAACTATGTTATTGGGCTAGCCAATTGCCGGCAGAACTAAAAAAACCCGGCAATAGCCGCAATTAAGCCGCCAATCCAGCAGTCAGCCCAGTCAAACAGCGCAGAATTGATATAAAACCAAAGAATATGATTTTTGTAACTTATTTTCAATAAGTTATAAATAAAATAGCACAACCACCACCCAATTTAGCCGCCCGCCTCAGTCCGGCATTATCGCCAGGCGATTTTAACAAAACCAAACCATATCAAATGCTTATAAAAAATCAGCATTAATGCAGACTATAAACCTGTTACTGCAAAATATATGGCGCGAAAAATGCTTATTAACAATTGCTCAGAGCAGCGCAACCCTTGCCACACTGATAGCCAAAGCGTATGAGCAATGCAAAGCAATCATGACACGGCAGTCGGCATAGCAGCAAGCTTTCCACAAGCGCCCACCGCAACCGGATCATGTCAGCAGCCACGCCAGGCGTGCTTCAGTAAGCCTGGGAATTTATAAAAAATTTAGCTCTTAGGAAATACACATGCAGCACACCATGATAAATCAGCGACCCACCGTACTGGCCGCCGCCATCCTCAGCACCTGGTTCAGCATCGTCCCCACCGCCCTGGCCAATACCACTTATACCTATAGCATAGCCACCACCCCCGGCGGCAGCAATTACAACGATCAGTACAATAACGGCACCTATAGCCCAACCGCATTGATTAATGACGCCGGCACCGTGGCCGGCTCCTGGAATGCTGCCAACAATAACCCGTTGAGTTCCACCAATGTCTATGTCGGTGCCACCGGATTGAGCTATAAGGGTTTTATGTCCAATGAGCAAGTCAATGCGTTAGTCAGCGGATTTAACAACAATGGCTATGTGGTCGGTAATGAAACCGGCCTAACCGAATATAACTACGGCAGTTCAGAGGGGTCAACCGCTTTTTATACTACACCTGCAGATTACGGCAAAACCGCCCCAACCAAACTGCTGCCAGCCGACCCCAACAACCTGCCAACCGGTGATCACGTAGCAGGTGAATTTGCTACCGGCATTACCGACAGCAATATCATCTATGGTTATACCACCCACCTTGTCGGGGCTAACGAGCACAGCTTTACCTATAATATCGCCACCTCCACCTATACCGATTTAAGCCTCACCGTTAACGGCGTCACAGAATCGGCAGGCCTGCAGGTGGGTAACGTCAGCAATGACGGCAATTATCTGCTGGCCAGTTACAATGGCACAACTTTTGTGTACGATAACGCCACCCAGGTCGGCACCACCATTACTGACCCTAACTTTAGTACTGTGGTACCTACCGATGTCAATAACAACGGTTTGGTAGTCGGTTATGAAAAAAATAACAGCGGCACCAACCTATTTTATGGCTTTGAATACGATCTTAACACCCATACCTTTCTCAGCAGTGGCGTGCAGGATCCATACCAAACCGGATATTCCGGCACCCAGTTTACCGGGATCAACAACAACGGCGTCATCAGCGGCACCCCGGACGTCGGCTGGGCTGTATTTACCTCCACGACCGACCTTATTCCCGCACCACTGCCCGGAGCCTTCTGGCTTATGTCGGCAGCCCTGGGTGGCCTGGGCTGCCTGAGTCGGCGCAAATCGCCTTAAGTGATAAGACCAAGCGTAAGTTGGCCTAGCCGGTTCGCTGCAAGTCCACTTTTTTAAACACCAGACCAAGCTGCCGGATCAGCCGAACACACTTTCTCGGAATAACCGCTTTAACTCAAACGCACCGGCCATGGGTATGGTTCGGTGTTTGGCGATGCCACCAGCGCCCGGAATCAACCATTATGACCACCCGCAACTTCACGCGGCTGTTGCCGCTACTCATTCTCAACGCCTGTAGTCAGGTTCAACCCTGGGAGCGAGGCAATCTGGCCAAACCCATCATGGCCGCGGATCCGCTGCCACTGCAAACCTCGGTACGCCAGCATAATTACAACAGCCGGGAAGCAGCCGGCGCAGCCGGCACAGCAGCATCGGGAGGCGGCTGTGGCTGTAACTAGGCACAGGGCTGCCGCCCCCCATTTATCCCGGCTGGCTGCGGCTTGCCGAGCCGTCTGGCAAGCCCATCGCCTTCAGCCCGGCCTGACTCTGGTGTCTGTCCCGGCTCCAGCCAGGCCCAAAGCGGCGCCCCGCAGCAATATACTCCAGGCTTTTTGCCTGTCGGCGCTGGCCTTGCCCGGCATGGATGCCGCAGCCGATCCCGGCTCAACGCTTAACCCGGCCCTGCCCAGTCTCAGCATCACCACTGCTGCCCCGCCGGCAGATGCCGGCGATACCGAAGCCGGCCCGCCTGCCGACAATGATGACGAAGTGGGTTACCAGTACAGCCATTATGAGGAAGGCGTACGCAAATTTGTCGATTTGCCGGCATTTTACGATAACGGCGTTAACAGCATTACCCCGCCTATCGTCAAATACCCACTGCATTACCAGCCTATTACCGTGGACAGCGAACACGGATTTACCCGCTTCCGCCCCACTGACCGCAGCCGGTTTGCCTTTAATTATCTGCAGGATGTCTGGTCCGGCGCCACCCCCTGGTTCACAGCTCCGGCCGCCACCATTTATAATCCCTCGCCAAAATCCAGCGGCGTCGGCGCCAGCTATGGCTATGGTCAGGCGCTTAGTAATTTGGTGTTTAACGCTCAGGGCCAGCCCATGTACCGGCCGGTCTGGAATGATGCCAATCTGGACAAATTCACTCTGGCGGCCTTGCCTTTGCAGCATGTGCTCGGTTATGCCTCACCGGAAATGCGCAATCAAGCCGATTTCAAGCTGGGTTACGATTGGGACAATGCCGCGCTGGATATCGGCGGCGGCGCGTCCATTGAACGCGATTATCTGTCGCGGTTCGGCAATCTGGGGCTGCGCCTGGATTTCAACCAAAAACTCACCACTCTGAATCTGGGCGCCAGTTACACCAATAGCGATACCCACGCCATTTTGTCACCGGTGGCCTCACCCGAGGTTTTAAATCACTCCCTGGCGCAAGTTTCATCTGGTTATATGGGCGAGCCTGTTATCACCGGCAACCGCCAGGACGGCGCTTTATCGCTGGCCTTGAGCCAGGTATTGAGCAAAAACGCGGTACTCAGCAGCGGATTGTCCTACACCAATACCAGCGGTTATCTGGGCAATCCCTATAAGGATGTGGCAATATTTGTCATCGATCCTAACTGGTGGAAAGACGCTAACGATATGGCTAACAAGCGCTATGCCACAAATCCTTATCCCGGCATTTCAATGCCAACCGGTATTGGTCTGGTACTGGAGCAGCGGCCGGGCTTGCGCAACCAGTTTAACTGGGACACCAGTTACCGGCATTATATCCAGACCCTGGATGCTGTACCCAAACTCAGTTACACTTTTTTTCATGACGACTGGGGGATAAACGCTCACACTTTTGATGCCGAATGGCGTCAGGCTCTGCTCAGCAGTTGGACCTTGACCCCGCATGTTCGCTATTACTCACAATCCGCCGCCTCATTTTACACCCCTTATCTATTGGAGAACCTGTTGCCTAATGGGACAAATCTGAGCATCCCCAACGCATCCGGGGTACCGGCTTATTTTTCCAGTGACCAGCGCTTATCGGCTTACGGCACCATTAGCGGCGGCTTTACCCTTTCCAAACAGTTTGCCCGCGGCCTGACCATGGAATTGGGTTATGAATATTACGCCCATGCCGGCTCTTTAAAACTGGGTGGAGGCGGTACTGCCGATTACGCCGATTATCATTATTTTGTCGCCAACGCCGGTCTGCGCGCCAATCTCGGCGAACTGGCCAAAGTCAGCAGCAGCTACGACAGTTACGGCCTCGGCGACTGGTTTGCCGGCCTGTTCGACAGCGCTGACCGCCCGGCGGATCCCCATACCGGGCATCGGCATGACCGGGCCGCTGCCCCGGCAGGGGTAATGTTCACTCACATGCTGGATCACGCCGGCGAATTCATGCTGGGATATCGTTATCTGCGCAACCCGCAGGGCAGTAATTATCAGCACGGCACCCAAACCGTAGGGCTTAAGACCTTGCTCAATCAAGGCTGTCCGTTGACCAACGCCAGCAAGATCAGCAGCAATAACTGCGTGATGTATAACACCGGCATGACCATGAATATGCACATGCTGGATTTAATGTATGCCCCCAGCGACTGGCTGACCTTGATGCTGATGCCCCAGTTCATGTCTATGGATATGGACATGAGAATGGATCCGTATTTAACCATGCAGCAGATGATGCTTTATACCGGTAACGGCATGTATCCCGGCAGCATGCGCGATTACCAGAACAGCGGCGGCTTTGGCGATACCGGGGCTTATGCGCTGTTCCGGCTCTGGGACGGCGGCGGCCAGCATCTGCATATCACCCACGGCATCAGCGCGCCGACCGGCAGTGTCGACATCAAAGCCCAGTTTATTTCGGACGGCTTTTATGGCTACGATATGCAACTGGGCAGCGGCACCTGGGATTACAAGCCCAGTCTCACTTATACTGGTCAGGCCGGCGACTGGTTTTGGGGCGGTCAGGTCAGCGGCACCCATCGCCTCCAGCAATTGAATTCCTACGGCTACCGGCTCGGCGACATCTTCCAGAGCACGGTATGGAGTGGTTATCAGTTCACCGACTGGCTCAGCACCACCTTGCGCGGTATTTATACCGGTCAGGGCAAAATGGTTGGCGCCCACAGTCTGGCCATGCTACCCGGCGAAATGGTGTATATGCCCGACCAATCGCCCGCCAACAGCGGCGGCAGCTTTGCCGATCTGGGGCTGGGTTTTACCGTGACCATACCCCATGGCCGCTGGGCCGGCAATAGCTTGAGCTTTGAATGGTTGCAACCCATGTACACCAATTACCAGGGCTA
Organism: Methylomonas paludis; assembly: GCF_018734325.1. NCBI lineage: Bacteria > Pseudomonadati > Pseudomonadota > Gammaproteobacteria > Methylococcales > Methylococcaceae > Methylomonas > Methylomonas paludis. The sequence goes on from NZ_CP073754.1 coordinate 2,008,888, forward strand.
TCAGCTGGAACGTAGCGGTGCGCTGGCGGCTAACTGGTCTTATGCATTCTAGGCGATCGGTCGCCTAAACCCAGCCCAACCATGTTAATTAAGATCTGTCAATGATACCTACCCGGAAAATAACGGCCCTAGCCGCTGCGCTCATCGTCGTATCGACCGGGTTGTTATCCTGGTTGTTAATCTGGTCTAACACCCTGTTCAACCCTACGGCCTTAAAATGGAATGCCTGGGCTTTTTATGAATGGTTGATCAATTATCAAGCCGGTTTTATCCGACGCGGTCTGGTTGGAGAGTTTATCCAGCACTGGTTTTATAATAAGGAAACCACTGCGCTTAATTATACGGCGTTTGTTCTCGGTTCCGCCTATCTGGCCTTTTCCTTGCAGCTCACGCTTAGTTCGGTTCGCTATGCGGGGGCGGCCTTGATTTATGTGTTTTCCCCCTGCGGTTTTTTTTGGGCGGCTATCGCCAATGAATATTATTTTCGCAAGGAGATGTGTTTCTATCTGGCGATTTTTATACTGGCCGCCCTGTACAGAAAATGGTCTAAAACCCCGAACAGCAGTAGTCTGGCGGCGGCCATCTTGACTCTGATCATCCTGTTTTCACTGGTCTTGCCGTTAATTCACGAAGCTAGTGTGTTTTTTTGCACCCTGATTTTTGCGCTTATCCTATTCAATATCCTCAATTTTCGGTATGGCCGTGATACCGCCGGTTCCGGCCTGCGCGGTTTTCTGCTGCTGAATCTAATGATATTCATCCTGCTGTCCTGTTTCAAAGGCGATGCTGAGCAAAGCCGGCAGATTTGGGCTTCGTTGTCGCCGGCGGCACAGCGTTTTTCGACAGGCCGGCTCAGCGGCGGCATCGCCGCACTGGGCTGGAGTTTGACACAGGCCATGCAACTGCCCAAACAAATTCTGTGGTCCGGCATCGGCTTGTATTATCTTTATCCGCTAGCGCTGGTGTACTTAATCAACGGCTATATCCAGGCCCGTCTGCAACAGCGCAGTCCAGCGCAAGTCTACGCCAGCGCCGATTTTATCGGCAATTTTGTGCTGGTGTTTGTGTGCTTTTTACCTTTGTTTGTATTGGGCTGGGATTGGGGACGCTGGATTTTTGGTATTAATCTGGTGTTTTCGGTGATGATTTTTTCCGGACTGCAGCTAAGTTTTCAGGGTTTTTGCGCATTACCGGCCGGCCTGTTTGTGCGCAAACACGCCGGCACCCTGTTTGTCTCGCTGTTATTACTGATTTCTCTGTTCAGCCGTAGCCCGGAATGCTGTATTAAGGCCTTGGGCTCCTCCTATCTGGAGCTGGATCCGGCTGCCCTGGCAGCCATGCTGCATAACGGGGTTTTTTCACCCTAAACACCTATTATTACTCTATCCGCTACTCTGCCAATTTGCGCACATCCGGTTTATCCATTTCCGCCAACGCTTCCGCTTCCGGTACAAAATCCATTACTTCCATTTCATAGATTAAAGTCTGATTGGGTTTAATCAGACCGTCCGGCGAGCCGGCTTCACCGTAAGCCAAATCAGGCGGACTAAACAGCCGCCATTTGTCACCTTTCTGCATCAGCGGCAACGCCTGTTTCCAGCAGCTTAACAAATGCTCGTTAACCACCAGTTTACGGCTGGCCCCATCCGGACTGCCATTCAGTATTTCCCGACCATTGATATCACTGACCCGGTAGCGCAAACTCACCCCTTCGCCGTTCTGCAGGCGGCGGCCTTGCTCACCGCTTTGCAATACCAGGTATTGCAGGCCGCTGGGCAGTTCGGTCACGCCGGGCTTGAACAGATTGTTCAACAAAAAGCTGCGGCCATCCACCAAGGCGGCAGCGGCCTGGGCTTTGCGGTGAGCAACACGTTGCAGCACAAAATAATCCAGCGCCTTGCGGGTTTCCTTAACATCCAGTTGCGAGCCGCGCCCGCTTTGCATATCCCGTAAAGCCTGTAAAAATGCCTGATTGTCCAGCGCCATATCATCCTGGTTCAGGGTTTTCATTAAATCCACCGCCAGAGCATAACTGTATTTCTGGGTGTCGTTATGTGGTTTGCCGCTGTTGGCGGCGGCCTGGCCTGCCAAACTAACAGCCAATATAATCGATATCTTATTCTTCATAGTATTGATGCAGTGTTTTGTCTCGGTTATCATCACATTACTAATTACTTGTTTCTTCAGCCGATTACTATGCGATTCAGTTTTAAGAAAAAAGCGTAATTACTGAGTGTCAATTTTTAATTATCCTTTTTAAGTAGGTACTTAGCTTCGAATGAGGCGCCGCACTGCGTTTAGCATCCTACAACCACCTGTTTTTAAAGGGATACTCTGACCCTGAATACTTGTCATTATTGCTTAATCACTAACAAAAACGCAGTATTGCCGGAACCCCGGCAATACTGCGCTGACTAACCGGTATAGCCGGTTTTTCGGCTAGTTATCAATGAATTGATTAAAATCACTCGTTGGTCCGTAGTGGCCCCAGGTAGTACCGGTAATCCACACACCTTGGCCGGAATGGATACTGGTGGTAACCCCGGTGGCAGCTGTTTGGCAATGGCCCAGAAAATCATAACCAACCGTATTGGTGGCATCATTGGAGGTAATGGTGATTATATATTCGCCGTTGCTGCCGGGCAGCCACTGAGCCGAACTCCAGCCGCTAGGCGATACGCCGTGAGTGGTAAAGTCCGGCTCAGTAGTGCTGCTGGTAGACCACGGGTTATTTGCATTAGTAGTGGTTGTCGAGGCGGTAGTCGGTGCCGGACTCCAAGGCAGTACGTTATTGGGGTTGCTGCCGCCGGGGCCGTTGACGTTGCCGGTAGTCGGAAAAATAACCTCGGCGGTTACGCTGTTACCGGGATGAGTGTTTTGCAGATTGACGGCAAATCTAAAACCGGCGGCATTGCCGGCCACTTCACCTGCGGGAGCTGAGGAATACAGCCCACCCCAGGAGAAGCAGGTGGTGCTGAACACGTCCGATTTTAAAGGCGCCACGGTGCCGCCCAGAATATCGTGCGCAGAAGCGCCGCCAACAGCGCCCATTGTCAACAGCGAAGCGGAAATAGCGCTTAATAGTTGATTCTTTTTCATATATAATCCTATACGTCATTACTTGCAAATGATAATTGCGGAAACATGCTTCCTGTCAGGTAGCCGCGTTGACACCGGAGTCGTGTGGATTCCGGCGTTTGGTTTTAACCAGCCTTTGCCGAGGCTGGCCTCGCGGGCGGCCTTATCCTTAAGTTCGCCCGCAATTCGCTGTTTACCGGCAGTGCCGGTGGTATGGGCGGATAAGCGCAAAAGCTTACCGCTGTGCTGTCAATCTGCTTTTGTCGGCAAATCCCCGTCCTGACTGCTCAGGAAAAACCTCAAGGATCACCATGCTGCAAAGTAGTGCTGATTTTTATCATCGCACTTGGCACATTGATTTGCATAAAATATGCCAAACTGCTAAGTAATTGTTTTTTAAAAAATAACACAACACAAGCATTAGGCTAGATATTATTAAACAATGTTAAATACCTCGTTAACTTCTTGGCTTTGTGCTATTTAACCTTGGTTTTGTTAAACCGTAAGCCTTTACCTCCATCTTTAAAAAAGGCAAACAGACCACCCTGTAGGGTGGACTCGCGGTTAGGCAAGCCATTAAAACTTCGAGGGTGTTTGGTGTTTAGCTATCGCGAAAACACCCGGCGTAGCTGGTTACTATAGCCTTTATCAAAGCAGGGTCGGGCGGATTTTACAGCGGAGGTGAGGGCGCTTAGCTTGATTTCCGTGAGCTGTCCGGCCTCACAGACAATATGAATGGGGGAGTTTCACGGGGATGTCAACTCAATGCCGCCTGAGCTTGGCTGCAACCGTGGGGTTTATGGTTCGGTCTGCCGATTGTTTAAGCGGCTCAACAGCCTGTCTGCTGCGGCACGCACTTGCTCACTGCTGTCGCCCAGCGCTAGATTGAGGATTTCCGGATCCTGATACCCAGCCACTAATGTCGCCAGCCGCACATCAACATCTTTATCGCTGAGCATCTGCTTCAAGTGCAACCGGGCTTTCTCGCCAGCAAAAATGGCGTAACTGCTGATAGCCTTGGCGCGAATTTGCGGGTCTTCATCGTCCATTGCTTCAGTTAATAATTTTTTGGTTAACAGCGGATCGGTATCCCGACCCGAAGCAATATTAGCCATGGCTCTGATCCGCTCAATTTTGGTCTGGGACTGCGTCAGACTGAGTAAAGCATCGTTATTGCTCAGATCGGCGTTTAGATTGGCATCGCTTTGCCCACTACCGGCAGGATCGCCGCCGCCCAGTACCCATAATTCCTCCGGCAGGCCCTGAGCGGAATGCCGCACCACCAGATTTAAATTTGAGCCCAGCAAACATTCCAACACTTGATTAGGCAATTGCCCAATACAGTCACCACTGACCCGTAGATTGGCCGGCGGCGATAAATAATGCAGATTGAGGTGCGCGGTATTGGCAAGCTGCTCCAGCAATTGCGATAAAAGCACTTGCTGAGCCTGAACATGCACAACGGCAGAAGTTGCCAGTTGCGAGATTTTCAGTGTCGGCTGCATCGGTTCGTCGGCCTGACAGGAAAAGGCTGCCACAGCTATAGCCAGCCGCCAATACTTTTGAGCATGGGCGGCGGTCGGGCGGACAGTGGGGATTTGGGGGTTTATCATAACAACAACTCCGGTAATAATGCTGCCATCCCCCAATGGCCGATATTCATCTTACAAAATAACTGCTGCAAATTCCAAATATATTTGGCCGGCCAGCCCAAACCCGACACCAATCGGCTTTATGCCGGTTCATGAAGTGCTAATTTTAGCTGCCCTCAAACCCAGCCGGGAATTTTTAGTTGTGTTGTAAGCTTGACACGACACGATGCCGGATTTAGTATTCTGCGCCACGGGGGATACCAGATGCTTGGCCGCAGGAAGCGCTCAGGCACAGATATAAAGGACGCACCGGCTTTTTATCCGGTGAGCATATCGACACGGCAGTATCGGCAGCGTTTAAGCCAAATATCGGCAAACGCGGCTGAGACATTGCCTGAATCAGGAGCAAACCCGCGCCATGTCTATACAGTATGGTTACCCGCCGGCCAGGCCCGACCCGGCCGCACAGGCAGTTGATTGGGTCAATCGCGGTAACAGCCTGCAAGCTCAGCAGCACTACGAGGCTGCCCTGCAAAGCTACGCAGCCGCCATACAACTCAAACCCGACTATGCTGAAGCCTTTTGGAAGCACGCTAACACCCTGCACACTCTGGGTCGCTATGAATCTGCGCTGGACAGTTACCAGCAGGCCATCGCCTGTAAACCCGATTTTGCCAAAGCTTATAGTAATCGCGGCGTAGCTCTGCATAAACTGGGGCAGTATCAGGCAGCCCTGGACAGTTTCCAACGCGCTATCGAACTGCAGCCGGATTATGCAAACGCTTACAATAACTGCGGTCTGGTATATAAGGATCTGAAACGCTTTAGCGAAGAACTGCTTTGTTATGAACAGGCCATCGCTCTGCAACCAGAATTTGCTGAAGCTTATAACAATCGCGGCAATGTGCTGCAAAATCTTAAATGCTACCCCGAAGCAGTGGTCAGCTATCAACAGGCGCTGACTTTACAACCCAATCATGCCAAAGCGGCCAACAATCTGGGCTTGACCTGGCAGCAGCTGAAAAATTATACGGCTGCTCAAGATTGCTTTACCCGCGCCATTGCCCTGCAACCGGATTATGTGGAAGCTTACAGTAATTATGCCCATTTACTGAATGAGCTGCAGTGCTTTGACCAAGCCGCCACTTGTTTCGATCAGGCTTTTGCCCTGCGTCCCGATTTTAATTTTTTAGCAGGGCATCGCCTGCAGACTCGTTTGCAGATTTGCTGCTGGACCGGACTGGCAACCGAACTGACTTTACTGGCCGCCAAAATCGGCCAGGGGGCGCATGCTGCACCACCTTTTACCCTGCTGACCATGAGCGATGATCCGGCTTTGCAGCGTCAAGCCGCCGAAATCTGGACTCAGGCTAAATATCCACTACAGTTCAGTCTGACCGATATTCCAGCTTTTCCTACCCACCAGCGGATTCGTATCGGCTATTTTTCTGCTGATTTCCGCAACCACCCGGTAGCATTTTTAACGGCGGAACTGTTTGAAATCCACGATAGAACCCAGTTTGAAATTTACGCCTTTGCTTTCGGACCGGATAAGCAGGATCCGATGCGGCTTAGACTGGAGCAGAGTTTCGACCACTTTATCGACATCAGTGCAGTTTCGGATCCCGATGCCGCTCAACTAGCCAGAAGCCTGGAAATTGATATTGCTGTGGATTTGGGCGGGCATACTGCTTATAGCAGAACCGGTATTTTTGCTTTGCGGGCCGCCCCGCTACAGCTCAATTATCTGGGTTACGCCGGCACTATGGGGGCCACTTATATGGATTATCTGCTGGCCGATCCGGTCTTGATACCTGCGCACAACCGGGTGCATTACTCGGAAAATATCGTCTATCTACCGGATAGTTTTTTGCCTTGCGATACTACCCGGCCTGTTGCTGATACCGATTTTCAACGCGCTGATTTCGGTTTGCCTGCGGACGGTTTTGTGTTCTGCTGTTTTAACAATGCCTATAAAATCCAGCCCGCCGTGTTTGACCTCTGGTTGGGTATTCTGGCGGCTGTACCGTCTGCGGTGCTGTGGCTGCCGGAATTTAATCCGGCCGCTACGGCAAATTTGCTGGCGGCTGCCGGTCAGCAGGGCATCAGTGCCGATCGGCTGATTTTTGCCCGGCAACTGCCGCTGGTGTCCGAGCATCTGGCCCGGTTGCGGCTGGCCGATCTGTTTCTGGACACTTTGCCGTATAACGCTCATACCACCGCCAGCGATGCGCTATGGGCCGGTCTGCCGGTGCTGACCTGTGCCGGAGAATCCTTCGCCGGTCGGGTGGCCGCCAGTCTGCTGGCAGCCATCGGCCTGCCGGAACTGATCACCACTACCCCAGCTGACTATCAGGCGCTGGCCATCGAACTGGCTACTCAACCCCGGCAGCTGGCGGCAATCAAGGCCAAACTGGCCGCCAATCGCCTGACCACGCCTTTATTCGATATCCGCCGTTTTACCGTCCATCTCGAACAGGCTTATCGGCAAATGTTCAGCCGCAGTCAGGCCGGTTTGCCACCTGAGGATATAGCTGTCGCTACTGCAGCTTTGGCCGTTTAACGATGGATCACCTGGATAAATCCGGTTTATGACCGATGAACTTTCCCCAGTACCTTTAAAATACAGGAGTCAATGCTTTATGTCGGAACATCAGCAACACATTCCATCCGCGCTTGCCAACAGCGGCGTTTATACGGCCGCACTGCTCCAGCAATTGCTGGAGCAGGCTGTGGCGGCCCATCAGCAGGGTCGGTTGCTACAGGCTCAAGCCTTATATCAGCAAGTCCTGGAACGCCAGGCGGATAATTTCGATGCGCTGCATTTGTCGGGGGTGATTGCCGCCCAAAACGGTGATGCGGGCCAAGCAGTGCAGCTTATCGGTCAGGCCATCGCCATTAATCCGCATCAAGCCGACGCCCATTACAATTACGGCAACGCCCTGCAAAATCTCAAGCAATATCTGCCGGCGCTGACCAGCTATGAACAGGCAATTAGTTTGCAGCCGGATTACGCCGATGCCTATCTGGTACGCGGCTACGCCTTACAGCAACTGCGCCGTTATGATGCAGCGCTGGAAAGTTTTCGCCGGGTTATCCAACTCAGACCGAATGATGCCGAACCTTATCATGCCTGCGGTCTGACGCTAAACAAACAGATGGATTATGCTGCGGCCCTGACTTATTTTTCCCAGGCGCTGGCTTTGCAGGCCGGCTATGTGGAAGCCCATAACGGCTATGGCTATGCGCTCAACGAATTGAAGCGCTATGATGAAGCTTTACTCAGTTTCAGTCAGGCTGCGACGCTGCAGCCGGACAGCGATTTTTTAGCCGGCCAGATTATCCAGGCCAAACTGCAAATTTGCGACTGGCAGGGTATCAACGACCAAGTTGCTGAACTGGGTCGGAAAATCGCCGACCGCAAAAAGGCCGTTACCCCGTTTACCGTGCTGGCTTGTACCGATGACCCGGTTTTACAGCGTCAGGCTGCCGAAATCTGGACTCAGGAAAAATATCCGCCTGTGAATATACTGGGAGAGCTTGTGCTGTATCCGCACCACGAGAAAATCCGCATCGGCTATTTTTCCCCGGATTTTCGCAGTCATGCTGTTGCTTTCTTAACCGCCGAATTATTTGAACTACACAACAGAGACCAGTTTGAAATTATTGCTTTCTCGCTGGGAGCCGATAACCATGACCCAATGCGCACCCGCCTGGAAGCCGGCTTCGATCATTTTCTGCATGTGCAGAATCTGTCGGATCAGGAAATAGCGCAAATCGCCAGAAATTTGCAGTTGGATATCGCCGTCGATCTGACCGGACACACCGCCCGCTGCCGGCCCGGTATTTTCGCCTTGCGTGCTGCACCGGTTCAGGTCAGCTATATCGGCTATCTGGGCACGATGGGGGCCGGCTATATCGATTATCTGCTGGCAGATCGAGTGGTGATCCCGCCGCAAGCCAAAACCCATTATCTGGAAAAAATCGCCTATCTGCCCAGTTATCAAGTCAACGACAGCCGGCGTAGCATTGCCGATATTAGCTACAGCCGGACCGAACTGGGTCTGCCGACCCAGGGTTTTGTGTTCTGCTGTTTTAATAATAATTACAAGCTCAGCCCCGAAACCTTTGGGCTTTGGATGAACATTTTAAAACTGGTGCCTGATAGTGTGCTGTTTTTGCTTGCCGACAACCCGATTGCCGCAAGCAATCTGCAACAGGCGGCGCTTGCTCACGGTGTGGCTGCCGAGCGTCTGATTTTCGGCAAGCCATTACCTTTACCGGAATATCTGGCCCGCTACCGGCTGGCCGATCTGTTTCTGGATACCAATCCTTATAATGCCGGCGCCACCGCCAGCGATGCGCTGTGGGCTGGTCTGCCGGTGCTGACCCGCGCAGGGGAGTCGTTCGCCGGGCGGGTGGCCGCCAGTCTGCTGACAGCCATCGGCCTGCCGGAACTGATCACTAATTCCCCTCAGGCTTATCAGGCTCTGGCCGTGGAATTGGCTACCCAGCCAGAGCGGCTGGCCTCGATCAAGACCAAACTGGCCGCCAATCGTCTGACGACACCTTTATTTGACAGTCAGGGCTTTACCTCGCATCTGGAAGCCGCTTATCGGCAGATGTATGCCCGATCCCAGGCTGGTTTGCCGCCGGAGCATATCGATGTATCAGCCTGAGACTGATCCGGCTCAATTATTGGCTCAGGCTATGAACTGGCATCGGAGTGGTCAATTACCTCAGGCGGAGGCCGGTTACCGTCAACTGCTGTCCAGACAGCCAGATCATTTTGATGCCTTGCATTTATCCGGGGTGCTGGCCGCCCAAACCGGCCGGTTTGAACAGGCGGCCGTGCTGATTGCCCAGGCCCTGGCCGTTAATCCTCACCATGCTGTGGCCTGTTTCAATCTGGCTAATGCTTTGCTGGAATTACACCGCGATACCGAGGCGCTACGCTACTATCAGCAGGCACTGGCTCTGCAAGCCGATTTCAGCGCCGCTGACTGGAAGCAGGGCGTGGTTCTGCATAAACTTGAACGTTATTCAGAAGCATTAGCCTGCTATGAGCGGGTCATTGCGCGACAACCTAGCCATGCCGAGGCTTTTAATAATCGCGGTCTGGTGCTTAATGCGCTGCAGCAACCTGCCGCAGCCCAATGCAGTTTCGAGCAGGCCATCGCTCTGCAGCCGGATCAGCCGGGTGCTTATTATAATCTGGGCATGTTGCTGGATGAACTGGGTCACTATGAGGCGGCTTTGAGCCGCTTTGATCAGGCTCTGGCTGTCAAACCGAATGCCCTGGACACTCATATCGCTCGCGGCAATACCTTGCAGCATCTAAAGCATCCGGCTCTGGCCCTGGACTGTTTTGCTCAGGCCATCGCCTTGCAGCCGGAACTGGCCGCAGCCCATTATAATTACGGCCTGGCCTTGCACGAATTACAGCGCTACAGTGCCGCACACGGCAGTTTTACCAGGGCTATCACCTTAGATCCAGATTATGCCGAGGCCTATTGCGCAGCCGGACTGGCCTTGCATGAACTCAAACAGCACAGCGCGGCACTGGACTGCTTTGACCGTGCTTTGCAACTCCAGCCCGATTTCATCGCCGCCCATAATAATCGCGGCATGGCTTTACAGCAGCTCAAGCAGCATACTGCGGCCTTGATATGTTTTGAACAGGCTATTACCCTTGATCCAGAAGGGGCAATAGCCTACTGTAATCGCGGGGTCAGCCTCAGCCATTTGCGTCAGTACACGGCGGCACAACACAGTTTTGCTCAGGCGCTGTCTTTAAAACCCGATTATGCTGAAGCCTATAATAATAATGCCAATGTATTGGCAAACCTAAAGCATCACGCTCAGGCTTTACGCGCTTATGAACAGGCTTTGGCGCTAAAACCGGATCTGGTCGTGGCTTGGTGTGGTTGCGGGATGGTTTTACAGGAATTAAAGCGTTATGCAGATGCGCTGGCCTGTTTGCATCGAGCCCTGCAGCTCAAGCCCGAGCAGGACTATTTGTCTGGCCATATATTGCAACTCAAGCTGCATATTTGTGATTGGCGGGATTTAGCTGCCGAACTTTCCTGTTGCCGCGCCGGAATTGCCGCCGGTCATAACACATCAGCCCCGTTCACGCTGTTGGCAGCCATTGATGATCCGGCTTTACAACATCAGGCCGCTCGCCAATGGGCGGCCGAAAAATTCCCGCCGCTACCGGATTTACCGGCCTTATCCGCCTATGCTCCCCATGACAAAATCCGTATCGGCTATTTTTCCGCCGATTTTCATAATCACGCTCTGGCAATTTTAATTGCTGAATTGTTTGAGGTGCATGATCGTGACCACTTTGAAGTTATTGGCTTTGCTTTCGGTGCCGATGTTCAAGATGCAATGCGCAGTCGTTTGGAAGCCGCATTTTCTAAGGTGGTGGATTTGCGCCATCTTGACGATGTGGCCGCAGCCCGACTGGTCAGAAGTATGGAAATCGATATTGCTGTTAATCTTGGCGGCTATACCACAGATAATCGAACCGGTATTTTTGCTTTGCGGGCCGCCCCGCTACAGGTCAATTATCTGGGTTACGCCGGCACTATGGGGGCCACTTATATGGATTATCTGCTGGCCGATCCGGTCTTGATACCTGCGCACAACCGGGTGCATTACTCGGAAAATATCGTCTATCTACCGGATAGTTTTTTGCCTTGCGATACTACCCGGCCTGTTGCTGATACCGATTTTCAACGCGCTGATTTCGGTTTGCCTGCGGACGGTTTTGTGTTCTGCTGTTTTAACAATGCCTATAAAATCCAGCCCGCCGTGTTTGGCCTCTGGTTGGGTATTCTGGCGGCTGTACCGTCTGCGGTGCTGTGGCTGCCGGAATTTAATCCGGCCGCTACGGCAAATTTGCTGGCGGCTACCGGTCAGCAGGGCATCAGTGCCGATCGGCTGATTTTTGCCCGGCAACTGCCGCTGGTGTCCGAGCATCTGGCCCGGTTGCGGCTGGCCGATCTGTTTCTGGACACTTTGCCGTATAACGCTCATACCACCGCCAGCGATGCGCTATGGGCCGGTCTGCCGGTGCTGACCTGTGCCGGAGAATCCTTCGCCGGTCGGGTGGCCGCCAGTCTGCTGGCAGCCATCGGCCTGCCGGAACTGATCACCACTACCCCGGCTGACTATCAGGCGCTGGCCATCGAACTGGCTACTCAACCCCGGCAGCTGGCGGCAATCAAGGCCAAACTGGCCGCCAATCGCCTGACCACGCCTTTATTCGATATCCGCCGTTTTACCGTCCATCTCGAACAGGCTTATCGGCAAATGTTCAGCCGCGCTCAGGCCGGTTTACCACCTGAGGATATTGTTGTTAAATCCATCTAGAGAAGCTATGAAACCGGATACACCTTCATTTAAACAACAACAGGCATTTTTACAGGGTCGGGCTTTGTTGAATAGTGGTCAGTTTACTGATGCTGCGCATATATTTCAGAAGTTGCTGAAAAATTTTCCGCGCGATACGGTGATTTTGCTGGAATTGGCTAGTGTCCGATTACAGGAAGGCAATTTTGAAGCGGCGTTGCAGCTTTTTGAGCGGGTATTACAACTCAACCCGCAACAAGCTGGCGTTTGGTTTGATCGGGCTAATCTGTTGCGGGAATTGGGCGGTTTCCAGCAAGCCATAGCCGCTTATGACCGAGTCTTGGCTTTAGAGCCGGATAATGCTTCTGCCTACATCAATCGCGGTATAACGCAGGATTGCTTGACCCAATATCCGGCTGCGCTGGCCAGCTTTGCTAAGGCTATTGCCCTACAGCCGGATAATGCCGCTGCTTATTACAATCAGGGCCACACCCTGCAACGTAGTGAGCTTTATTCCGAAGCCTTACACAGCTATGCCTGTGCCATAACGCTTAAGCCGGATTTTGCCGAAGCTCATTATTGTCATGGTCTGGTGTTAAATCACCTTAAAGACTATGAGACGGCCCTGCTCAGTTTTAACCGGGCGTTAGCGCTAAAACCGGATTTTGCGGCCGCCTATAATAATCGCGGCTTTACTCTGCAAAATCTGCAACGTTACGCCGAATCGCTGACCAGTCTGGAGCAGGCAATGGCGCTTAATACCGATAATATGGATGCCGCTTATATCAATAGCGGCGTGGCTTTACTGCATTTGGACCAGCGTGAGGCGAGTCTGGAAAGTTTTACCCAGGCTTTGGTGTTCCGGCCTGATTCTGTAGCTGCCTATTACGGCATGGCTAGTGCCCTTTATGATCTTAAGCGCTATGAAGCTGCACTGGCTTGCTACGAACAGGTGCTGGCTTTGCAGCCTGATTATGCGTTTCTGCATGGCCAATACTGGCACACTCGATTGCAGATTTGTGCCTGGCAGGACTTGGATACCTCATTGGAGCAGCTTGCCGGGCGAATTGAAACTGCTGCACAGGTTTCTACGCCGTTTCCGGTTCTGGCCTTTTTTGATGACCCAGCCTTGCAGCGGCAAGCCGCCGAAATCTGGACGACTGCTAAATACGCGGATATCGCGATACTGCCGGGCATGACTCAGCATCCTCTGCATCAGAAAATCCGCGTGGCCTATTTTTCGGCGGATTTCCGTAATCATCCGGTGGCGTTTCTCACTGCCCAGTTGTTTGAGCATCATGACCGCGACAGCTTTGAGATTATCGGTTTCGCTTTCGGCCCGGACCGCCAAGATGCCATGCGCACCCGGCTGGAGGAGGGGTTTGACCGCTTTATCGATATCCGCAGTCTTTCCGATCTGCAGGCTGTGCAACTGGCCAGAAGCTTGGAAATTGATATTGCCGTTGATTTGGGCGGCTATACTACCGGCTGCCGCTCCGGTATTTTTGCCTTGCGCGCTGCGCCGGTGCAGGTCAGCTATCTGGGCTATCCGGGCACGATGGGGGCAGAGTTCATGGATTACCTGATCGCCGATAGAATAGTTATCCCTGCCGCCACCCGCCGCCATTACGTTGAACGTATTGTCTATTTGCCGGATAGCTTTCAGGTTAACGACAGCGATCTGGCGATTGCCGATAAAACCTTCAGCCGGGCCGATTTCGGTTTGCCGGCTCATGGCTTTGTGTTCTGCTGTTTTAATAATACTTATAAAATTCAGGCGGCCTGTTTCCTGAGCTGGCTACGGATTCTGGCCCAAGTGCCCGGCAGTGTGCTGTGGCTACCGGAGGATAACGCACCAGCGATGGCTAATCTGCAAGCCGCCGCCCACCGCCAGGGCATCGGTGCCGAGCGGGTAGTTTTTGCCCCACGCCTGCCCAGCCGCGCGGAACATTTGGCCAGACTAGGGCTGGCCGATCTGTTTCTGGACACTTTGCCGTATAACGCTCATACCACTGCCAGTGATGCGCTGTGGGCCGGTCTGCCGGTGCTGACCTGTGCCGGAGAATCCTTCGCCGGACGGGTGGCCGCCAGTCTACTGACAGCCATCGGCCTGCCGGAACTGATCACCACTAAACCAACTGACTATCAGGCGCTAGCCGTGGAACTGGCTATCCAGCCTGACCGACTAGCCGCGATCAAGGCCAAACTGGCCGCCAACCGCCTGACCACACCTTTGTTCGACTGCGCACGATTTACGGCTCACCTGGAAGCGGCGTTTACCCAAATGTACGTCCGTAGTCAGGCCGGCTTGGCACCAGTCGATCTTGATATGACGACGGGCAACGCATGAATGCCGCCCATCACCCGGTATTGCCGCTCCTGCCGGCATTAACCTGGTTAGAGCAGGGCAATGCACTGCATGCCGAGCATCATTATGAGCCGGCTTTGCAATGTTATGCCCAGGCCATTGCCGAGCAGCCTGATGCTGGTGAAGCTTATTGGCGACAGGGTAATACTTTGCTAATGCTGGGCCGACATGCCGAGGCTGTGGTCAGTTATGATCGCGCCATCGCCTGTCAACCGGCTTACGCCAAGGCCTATAATAATCGGGGCATGGCTTTGCAGCGCCAAGGGCTGCAAGTCGCAGCGCTGGACAGTTTTACCCAGGCCTTAGCCTTGCAGCCCGACTCGGTCAACGCCTTACTCAATCGCAGCCGCACCCTGCAAAATCTGCAACGCCACAGCGAAGCGCTGGCCGGCTTCGCCGCCGTCATGACCCTACGGCCGGATGATGCCGAACTGCACTTGCAGCACGGTCTGGTGCTGAAAGACCTCAGTCAATACGCGGCGGCGCTGATCAGCTTTGAACGAGCCCTGGCCTTGAATCCAACTCACGCCGGAGCTTGCTGTAATTGCGGGCTGGCATTGTATGAACTAAAGCAACCGGCTGCGGCAATAGCCTACTTTAAGCGCGCCAGCGAGCTACAGCCGGATTTTGCCGCTGCTTATAACAATTGCGGGCTGGCCCAGTTGCAACTCAAACAGTATGCACCGGCTTTACTCAGTTTTGATCAAGCTTTGCTTCTTTGCCCGGATTTTACCGAAGCTCTTAATAATCGCGGCAACGCTTTACATCAGCTCAAACGCTATGCCGATGCTTTATTAAGTTACGATCAGGCTCTGGCCCGGCAACCCGATTATGCCGAAGCCTTTAACAATCGCGGCATTACTCTGGATGAGCTGAATCGCCACACCGAAGCTATCCATTATTTTGAGCAGGCCATTCGGCTTAAACCAGATTATGCCGCAGCCTATCTTAATCGCGGCTGCGCATTGCAGAATCAGTTGCAACTGTTTGCGGCCCTAGAAGATTACAATCAGGCAATTGCTTTAAAACCCGATTTTGCCCCAGCTTATTGGAATAAAGCTTTGCTTATGCTGTTAAACGGCGATTACCAATTCGGCTGGCAACTTTATGAATGGCGCTGGAAGGCGCAAATCGATGTTATGGCGGATTTCCCCCAGCCGCTCTGGTTGGGTGTAACGGCGCTTACCGGTAAAATCATCCTGATTCATCCAGAACAGGGTCTGGGCGATTTTATTCAGTTTTGCCGTTATGCTTATTTGCTGGAGGCGGCAGGGGCTAAAGTGGTGATCCAAACTCCCCGATCGCTGTTCAATTTATTATCCGGCCTCAATCATCGTTTTACAATTGTGGCCCAGGGCCAACCGCTGCCGGCTTTCGATCTGCACTGTCCGCTGCTGAGCCTGCCGTTGGCCTTTAAAACCGGCTTGGACAATATTCCCGCCACCATACCTTATTTGTCTGTTTCCAGTGATAAACAACAATTGTGGCGTAATCGGCTCGGCCCGAAATCCAGGCAGCGCATAGGTATTGTTTGGTCGGGCTCAGCCACCCATAAAAACGACCATAAGCGTAGTATTCCACTGGCATTATTAAAACCGCTGTTCTGTTTGCCGGTAGAATGGCATTGTCTGCAAATAGAGTTTAGCGCCGCCGACCGTGATTTGCTTGAGACTGGACTGCCACTATACGTACATCAACAGGCACTGGCTGATTTTGCGGATACGGCTGCGTTGATTGATGCGATGGATTTGGTGATCAGCATTGATACCTCTGTGGCTCATTTGGCAGGTGCTCTGGCTAAACCCGTCTGGATTTTATTGCCGTTTGCTCCTGATTTTCGTTGGCTGCTGGCAAGGCGCGACTGCCCCTGGTATCCCACGGCAACCTTGTGGAGACAATCTGCCGCCGCCGATTGGGACACTGTCATAGCGGATATTGTCGAACAACTGCCGGTATTTATCGAGACCGGCACAGCGTTGCGGCTATAACTGTGGCGCAGTGCTGAAATTAGTCATAATGAAATTTGCTGTGTGGACAGTATAATCGGTGCAATAGTAGTCAATCATTTCTATCTGTTCAGTATGACTAAACTTGCCCAGGCAAAACTCAATTTATATACATTTCAATTCAAGGCAATGGGCACGATTTGCGATTTGCAATGTTATGTGTCCAGCGCAGCAACCGGTCAGGCCATTAGTCAATTAGTCTATGCCGATGTATCCCGTTTGGAAAAGCGTTATTCACGTTACCTAACTGACAGCTATTTAGCGCACATCAACCGCGCGGCAGCAGCGGGCGGTGAAATTGCCGTGGATACCGAAACTGCCGGTCTACTGGACTATGCCGCCACCTGTTATGCCCAAAGTGACGGCTTGTTTGATATTACCTCCGGGGTGTTACGCCGAGCCTGGCGCTTTGACAGCGGCAAATTGCCTGAGCAATCGGTGATAGATAGTTTGCTGGAAACCGTAGGCTGGCAGAAACTGCACTGGCAAGCGCCGCTGCTGAGTTTTCCGCTGCCCGGTCTGGAAATCGATTTAGGCGGAGTGGTCAAGGAATATGCCGCCGACCGGGCGGCGGTAATTTGTCAGGAAGCCGGAGTAGGGCACGGTTTTGTTAATCTGGGCGGTGATATTCGCATCATCGGTCCGCATCCTGATGGCCGGCCCTGGATTATAGGCATTCAGCATCCGCGCGATAAACAACTGGTGTTACAGAATCTGGAATTGCATCGCGGCGGCATGGCCAGCAGTGGCGATTACGAACGCTGCATGATAATTGATGGTGTGCGTTACGGGCATATCATCAACCCCAAGACCGGCTGGCCGGTCAAACATCTGGCTTCAGTCAGTGTAGTGGGTGATTTTTGCCTGATTGCCGGCAGCGCCACCACCATCGCTATGCTCAAGGAACAGCAAGGTCCGGCCTGGTTGGCAGAACTGGGATTACCCTATGTCTGTATGGATGCCGCCGGTAATATATGCCAACACCCGGCATAAGCACTTATTTTCAAAATATGTCAATAAACCCAAAAACGTAAAATTTACGTCATATCACCTATGGCTTGATCGTTTCGCCGCCCACCTCATTCTTTTTGTACTCCCGGCAGCAACTGCGGAAAACTGCCTTTGCGGATATTGAAAAAAAACAGTTCCGGCACACTGACCAGCATACCTTTCAGGCTCATGCGCAGATTTTTCCCGGCATCCCAGGGCAGGGCGATGATGCCGTACAGCGTTTGTCCCGCCGCCACCGCCAAATTGACACTGCCCAATAAAGGTCGTGGCCAAACTGCATCCTGAGTAAAAAACAGGAATGCGCTATCTTCGCCATGCCGGTGGTAAATAGTCGAGCTAAGGGTGTTTGATTCAGACAAATCGACCAGGATATCGGGTTGGTATCGATATTGGGTTTCAATTTGCTGTTCCCGGTAAGTGCTTAACCGATAGCTGGCATCCACACGATAAGCATTAGCCACCGCATCGAAAGCAACAAAGGGAATGATGTTCAAGGCTTGATCTTCAATGTAACCGCCCAGCCATTGCTCAGATGTTTGCCGAATCTGTGCTGCCGCCGCTGGCTTGCCGGCTTTATCAGTCACCACTTGCTGTTTGAGATTGGTGTTAATGACGCGGAAAATTTCCGTTACACAATTGCGGCTTAACAATTGGTAATCATAAAGCATCCGGAGTTGGCCGGCGTAGGCATCAAGTTGCTGGCTTAGCGCTTGAATATGGCTATCAAGTTGGTCTGGCGTAATGGCCAGAGACACCAAGTTTGCCTTTGCGCTCACTGCAGGTGTGTTGCTTAATGCCGGCAGCAAGATACTATCATTGCTGTGTGGTATAGCTTGGATTTTTAACCAGCGGCTGCCGGCCAGTTCAATCTCGTTATAACTACGTTCATCCAGTCCAGCGGATTTATGCAAACCTTGCCTGGCTTTATCCAGCAGTGATTCTGCCTGGCTGATAGCATCCTCTAAACTTTCTGGAGCAATCTCTTGGCCCTTAGTCGTAGTATCACTGGGCAGGCAACGATCTAATACGACTAAATAACCGGTTTGTATCGATTGATCCAGGGCGTGCAATCTGGCCATGCCCACCAATAGGGGATAACCCCAATCGCCGCGTTCGCTACGCATGAGTTTAATCAAGTCCTGGCATAGCGTCTGGCGAAATTCGGCTAACTTGCTTATGGCCTTATCGTCCAGTTTTAAGCGCGTTTGAGTACTGGTCAGCAATGTTTCCTGGCGAGGTACCAGCTCCCGCTCCAGCGCTTCCAGCGCGGCCAGATTAAGCAAACCGTTTTGATAGCGCTGACTAAATCCTGGCGGATAGTCTACATACTGCTGTTCAGTCAATTCAATGGGTTTACTTACCGCAGCAGGTTTTAATGCCTGTAACTGTGTCCAGATTTGTTGATGTTTTTGCGCCAAAAAAATGTCGCCGTAGGTAGCGATAACTGCCTGTTTAAGCTGGGCAGCACTAGTATTGTGCTGCGGACTTTCATTTTCAGAACCCATCCAGCGCTGACCGGCTTGATAATCACTTAAAAAATATCCCAGCGCCTTTAGTTCTACAGTGCTTACCGTGCCTGGGTCAGGCGTGGTCAGGGACAGTTGTTTCAGCGCCTTGAGTAGCGCCAAATCATCCTGCAATGCTTTTAGCCTGGTAAATTGCTGATTCTGAATTAAAAACCTGTGATTAAAGGCATCACGCAAATTTTGAAACACCTGGTCGGCAACTTCGATGCGATGACCTTCGATTGTTCGATTTTCCAGATAGCTGTAATTAAATTTAAAGGCTGAGAAATCGTCGCGGAATATCCGTAACAGCCCCGGCTCAACGTGCTGAAAATGAAAAACTTCACGCTCGAATTGAATAGCGCTATGTCCACCGCTGGCACTGCCTTCCCCTGAGTTGATATACAGGTAGTCGATATAACCATGTTCAGCCTGAGCCGAAGACCAGGCCAAAACCAAGTATACCGCCCAGACTAATGACCGCGACCGGCCGGGGTAGCCCATAACAGTTTATTTTTTCAAACCGTCTTCAATGGCTTGTTTTTTCAAAGGATCGTTATTGCTTAAACTTTCCGTAAATGCTGAAATTTGTCCGCCACCCAGTTTAGCCTTTTTTAGTCCACGGCCAATACCCACATAGGTTGTACGATCCGCCTCCCAGTTGCTGATACCATGACTTTGCGCCAATTGGCTGAGATGGGCACGAAATTGGTCCAGCGTACCGGTTGAGCCGGTAGCAAATTCCGCTGTGTAATCAGCTACATCCGTCTCGAATTTTTCTTGCTCAGTTCTGGAAGAATCGGAACTGGATTTAAATGGGCTGGAAGCTACATCCAGAATTTTATTGGCACTGTAAGACGAACTTTCCGAGCTTGTCGAAAATGAACAAGCGCTCAGGCTTAGCGCCAATAAGCTTACTGGCAAAATAGCTGAAAGTTTAGTATTCATAAATATAATCCGCCGGGAAATAAAAAAAATGAGTTATTGGTATCACACACTGTTTATAAAAAGCTATTTTTAACCTCGATTCAGCAACCCGAAACACTATATCGGGGTCATAGCCTATATTATGACCTCCCACCGATATGGGCAACTAATCCATGCCGACTAATCGCTAAGTCAGTGTCGAATTTGAGATGGTATACCAAGACATTCGCCTGGTTTACCCATACACATGTTTAATTCTGGGTTCTGTTGCCTAAATTGCCTTAAGTTAAATTCAAGAACACGTATGGCATAAATTATGCTGTAAATATTCCAATGGATAAAGCTAACCATGCCGCCAGAACAATTTTGGTAAAGCCTTATGCCTGTTATCAGGTTCACTGGAGAGTGTTGCGATGTTTTTGAATCATGTTTTGCCTACTCATAACCAACAACTACTGCTGACTGCTGAAGACTATTTTAATCTGGGTAACAGCAGACTGGAACTCAGACTGTATCAGGCAGCGCTGGCCAGCTATGCACAGGCGCTGGCTCTGCAACCGAATTATGCCGAGGCCTACTGGAAATCCGGTAACGCTTGGTTCAACCTGCTGGATTATCAGGCTGCTGCCAGCAGCTATCAGCAAGCCATACGCTGTAAATCTGATTATGCTCAAGCATATAATAATCTGGGTATTGCCTTGCAAAAACTTAAGCGATATGACGCTGCACTGACAAATTTTGCCCTGGCTATTACCATCAAACCTGATTATGCCAATGCCTATAATAATCAGGGCCTGGTTTTTCATGAACTAGGACTGTTCAAGCAAGAACTGGCCTGCTATCAACAAGCGATAAGCCTGAATCCCGAATTTGTCGAAGCCTGGAATAATCAGGGCAATGCCCTGCAGCAGTTGGGGCACTATACCGAAGCCATCTGCAGTTATCAGCAGGCGCTTGCATTAAATCCTGATCATGCCAAAGCTTGTTATAATTTGGGAAACGCTTTATTGTCGCTCAAACGCTATGCTGAGGCAGTTCAGTATCTGGCTCGCGCCATTATGCTAAACCCCGATTATGCCGATGCATACACCAGTCAGGGTATGGCTCTTGCCGCTTTGCATAAGCATGAGGCGGCCTTAAAGTGCTTCGCACGAGTTGTAGCAATACAACCCAATGATGCTGAAGCCCATTTCAATTATGCATTAACTTTAAATCAGCTCAGACAAAATGAGTCAGCTCTGGTCAGTATAGATCGAGTACTGGCCATACAGCCGGATAATGTCGAGGCCTATAATAGCCGGTGTAAAGTGTTGAGCGATCTGAAACGCTACCCAGAAGCTCTGGACAGTTGCGCTCAGGCCCTGCTGCTCCAGCCGGATTTTATTGAGGCGATAATTAATCGCGGCAATGTTTTCAATGAACTTGGCCAGTATCAGGCGGCCTTAAGCTGTTTTGAGACCGCGCTGGCAATCCAGCCTGATTTTGCCGGGGCCCATAATAATCGTGGCTTAGCCCTGCAAAATCTGAATCGCCACCAGGAAGCTCTAGTCAGTTACCAGCAGGCCTTAATCCTAAGCCCGGATTTTGCCGAAGCTTATAATAATCGCGGTACAACGCTCAAAGAATTAAAGCGATTTAGCGAAGCAGATGCCAATTATGATCAGGCGCTGGTCATCAATCCAGAGGATGCCTCTACCAATTGGAACAAAGCTTTGCTTAAACTCCTCACCGGTGATTATGAAACCGGTTGGCGTTTATATGAGTGGCGCTGGCGAGAGAGACAAATGGATAAAGTTCGAATTTTTAGTCAGGCTCTGTGGCTGGGTGATGTTGATCTGGCCGGCAAAACCATCCTGATTTACCCGGAACAGGGCTTGGGCGATTTTATCCAGTTTTGCCGTTACGCACCATTATTGGCGGAGTTGGGGGCTCATGTAGTGATAGAAACCCCAATACCTCTGGTTTCCTTGCTGCAAACACTATCAGGAAGTTTCGAAATAGTCGTCCAGGGACATAGTTTACCAGCTTTTGATCTGCAATGTCCGCTGCTGAGTTTACCGCTGGCCTTCAAAACCAGTTTAGCCACTGTGCCTGCCAATATACCCTATTTATTTGCCGATCAGAGCAAAAGGCAAAGCTGGCGTACCCGACTGGGCCTTAAAACCATAACCAGAATCGGTCTGGTCTGGTCAGGTGCGCCTATGCACAAGAATGATCATAACCGTAGTTTGCCGCTGCTTACGCTGGCACCATTGCTGGATCTGGCATTTGAGTTCCATTGTTTGCAAAATCAAATTAGAAGCGAAGATTTGGCGGTGCTAAACCAACTGGCTGGATTACACCAGCATCAACAGTATTTGCAGGATTTTTCTGATACCGCTGCCTTGATTGCCGAATTGGATTTGGTGATCAGTGTTGACACTTCAGTAGCTCATCTGGCCGGAGCAATGGCTAAGCCAGTCTGGATATTACTGCCGTTTGCCGCCGATTACCGCTGGCTGGCTGATACAGAAGATAGTCCGTGGTATCCGACCGCCAGACTATTTCGTCAAACAGACTTTAATGACTGGGACGAGGTGATTAAGCTGTTAAGCCAACATTTACTTATTTGGCACACTGCTCAACTATCGCTGCTGAGCGCTGGCTCTCACCAGCAGGCTAGCGCAGTTTAATGCGTGGCAATACCGTGTTTCTGAATCCGATACAACAGTGTATCTCGGGAAATACCCAGCAAACGTGCGGATTTACTGCGGTTACCGTTAGTTCTGACCAAAGCTTGGTAGATAATGTCGGCTTCCAGGGCATCAAGCTGCACCCCAAACTCGGGCAAGATAAACTGGTTAGCGGGTACAGCACTGGCTTGACGGGTAAATTCGCGCGGCAGATTTTCCGGCTCAATCAAACGACCGGCCAACAGTATGCACAGACGTTCACACAAATTACGCAATTCGCGGATATTGCCCGGCCATTGATAGGCGCGCATGGTTTTGACAGTTCCCCGACTCAAAGTCGGCATCTGCAAATCATGGGTTTTGGCAAAATGGCTAAAGAAATGCTCTGCCAACAGTTCGATGTCTTCCCGGCGCTCATGCAAGGCCGGCAATTCCAGCGGCACCACACTTAAGCGAAAATATAAGTCGCTACGGAACTCGCCGGCATCAATTAGAGAATTCAGGTCGGTATTGGTAGCGGCAATTACCCGCACATTGACTTTGTACGGTTTGGTTGCACCTACCGCCTGGCATTCACCAGACTCTAGAAAGCGCAATAATTTGGATTGGATGGACAGGGGCAGGGAGTTAATCTCGTCCAGAAACAAGGTGCCACCATCTGCTGCATGGAACAAACCCTGTTTGTCAGAAATCGCACCGGTAAAAGAACCTTTTTTATGACCAAAGATTTCCGATTCCACCAGACCTTCCGGTAAGGCTGCGCAATTCAGGGTAATAAATGGTTTGTCGGCACGTGGACTGTTACGTTGGATAGCTTTGGCCAACACCTCTTTGCCGGTGCCGGTTTCGCCCTTGATCAATACCGTAACATCGGTGGCGGCAACAATTTGTGCGCTACGGATCAATGCCTCCAGTGCCGGAGATTTTCCAATAATAGTATTGAAATTATCCATATAAACCTCTCAAAATGTCATGATATGCTGGACGCGCATGGGGTTCAACGATGGAAACGCCGCCAACAAAGCAAAAGCAATAAACAAAATACCGACAAACCGTTTAAAGCGCTGCGCTTTGGATAGCCGGGTAAGTAATGGCGTTATTATACCCACGCCCATTACCGCAGGTAAAGTACCAATTCCAAATGCCAGCATGGTAATGCCGCTATGCACAATATTTCCGCTGCTGGCGGCCAGCGCCAAGGCAGTATAAATCAGCCCGCAGGGCAGCCAGCCCCAAATCATACCAAACAGTAATGCCTGGGTGCGGGTTTTTACCGGAATCAGCTTGCGGCCAAACGGCTCGACAATTTTCCAGAAATACACCCCGGTTTTTTCTATATAGGCAAAATAGGGAAACCAGCCGGCCAGATATAAGCCTG
The DNA here is from genome assembly GCF_018734325.1 of Methylomonas paludis. Lineage (NCBI taxonomy): Bacteria > Pseudomonadati > Pseudomonadota > Gammaproteobacteria > Methylococcales > Methylococcaceae > Methylomonas > Methylomonas paludis. The sequence continues at coordinate 2,032,784 of NZ_CP073754.1, forward strand.
CGCCAGCCATAATCAAGGCGGAAACCACTTGCAACACCCGGTGAGCCTGGCCTTCGGCAAACGGCATGGTCAAAAAGCTTTCCACCAAGCCTACCACTACCCCGGCCATACCATAGCTGAGTATCCGCCCCAGATTATAGTTAAACACTATGCCGAATAATCTGGCCTTGTTATTCCTTAGTTCAGAGCTCAGGCTAAACGTCAACGTACCGATAATAGAACCACACATGCCGATACAGTGCAGGCTGCTGAACAGCCCCATCAGTACGGCAGTCAGATAGGAAGCGTTTAGATCAAGGTATAGGTGCATCAAACATTACGTCAGGGAAACAGTATTAGGCAATTATAACTTACTTGATAAGGCAAAACCCTATTTATAGGGCGTCAACCTTCATAATACGCTTAATTGATCACAATTTTATGTGCGGCGCCGGCCTGTTCCTTGACCAGTATCGGAACCAGGTAGCCGGGTAACTGCTCACGCAATTGTTGCAGCATCAGCAAAGCATCCGTTTCACTGACTGCAAAATGCGCTGCGCCACTGGTACGATCCAGCAAATGCAGATAATAGGGCAGTACCCCAAATTCAAATAAATGCTCGCTCAACTCCAGTAATACATCGGCACTGTCATTGACTTGCTTTAGCAACACGCTTTGATTCAGCAGGGTAATATTGCGTTTTTTTAATTCAGCGCAGCCCCGGCCAAACTCGGCAGTCAATTCGTGGGCATGATTGGCATGGATGACCAGCACACAGGGTTTGGTGATAGCGGCAAAGATTGCCAGCAACTCCGGCGTAATGCGTTCCGGCAGCACTACCGGCACCCGACTGTGAAAACGAATCCGTTTTACATGCGAAATCTCATTCAGTTGCTCAAGAATATGCGCCAGTTTTGCATCACTTAGCAGCAAAGGATCGCCACCGCTAAAAATCACCTCGGTAATTTCCGGACGCTGGGCAATATAAGCTATCGCCTGCTGTAATTTCTGACTGGAGAGTTGCAATTCACCGTAGGGAAAATGTCGACGAAAACAATAACGGCAATGGATGGCACAAGCCCCGGTAGCAATCAATAATACCCGGCCATGATATTTATGAATCACCCCAGGTACACCGATAGCTTGTAAATCACCGACCGGATCATGGCTGTAGCCGGGAAAATCCAGCAACTCGGCACTGGCCAGCAACACTTGTCTCAGCAGGGGATCATCCGGATTGCCAATCTGCATACACTGGGCAAATCCACGTGGCACCAGCAATGGGAAGTCTTTAAAATCAGTTAGTACCGACAGTTTATTAATATCCAGCTGTAAATACTCGCACAGTGCGTCCATGTCGGTAAAAGCCTGAGTCAGGCTCTGCTGCCAAGTGAGTTTTTGGGTATTCAATGCTGCTCCGGTTTCCGATTAAAATTCATATCCATTATAATCGTCAGACTATTATTTGTTTCACGAGGAAAAAATGGCAATTTACAGCACCAATGAATTTAAGGGCGGATTGAAAATCATGCTGGACAACGACCCTTGTTCAATTATTGAGAACGAATTTGTCAAGCCAGGCAAGGGCCAAGCTTTTAATCGGGTAAGAATCCGCAATCTGAAAACCGGTCGCGTCATCGAAAGAACCTTTAAATCCGGTGATACCGTAGAAGGTGCCGATGTGGTTGATGTGGAAATGCAATATCTGTATAGCGATGGTGAGTTTTGGCACTTCATGGTACCCGATACCTTTGAACAATATCAGGCCGAAAAAAACGCTGTGGCTGAAGCCGTCAAATGGCTGAAAGAACAGGATATTTGCACCATGACCCTGTGGAACGATGCTCCCTTATCTGTCACTCCGCCTAATTTTGTGATATTAACCATCACCGATACCGATCCCGGCCTGAAAGGCGATACTTCCGGCGGCGGCGGCAAACCGGCCACCCTGGAAACCGGTGCGGTAGTGCGGGTACCCTTGTTTGTCCAGATCGGCGAGATCATTAAAGTTGACACCCGTACCGGCGAATACGTATCACGCGTTAAAGAATAGTGTCCGATAATTGGCAACCGGTCTGTGATAGCCAACATTTGCGCCGTCGTGCGCAAATGTTGGCCGCCATCAGACAATTTTTTCAGGATCGTCAGGTTCTAGAAGTCGAAACCCCCTTATTGTGTCGCAGCACCGGCACCGATCCGCAACTGGATTTTTTCAGTACCACTTTGCATTTAGCAGGGCCTGTTCAGCAATTGTATTTGCAAACTTCCCCGGAATTTGCCATGAAACGCCTGCTGGCCGCCGGTTCCGGCAGCATTTATCAAATTTGCAAAGCCTTCAGAAATGCCGAATCCGGTCGCCTGCATAATCCCGAATTCACCATCCTGGAATGGTATCGAATCGACTTTAATTTACAGCAACTGATGAGCGAAGTCATCAGTCTGCTGCAATTTCTGCTGGCCCCGGAATTTATATCCACAAAAACCCACACCATCAGCTACCAGCAGTTATTTATCCAGCTTACCGGTCTGGACCCGCTGGTATTTGACCATGCTGCTTATATTGACTATGTAAAAAACCAGGGATTGCCCGAAGCCGAGGATTTATGCGCAGATCAGCACGACTTATGGCTGGATTTTATCTTCAGCCACTGCGTCCAACCCGCTATGACTCATAATTGTATATATCTTTTACACGATTATCCGGCATTGTTGCCCTCATTGGCCCGAATCAAAACTAATGATCAGCGTCTGACTGAACGCTTTGAAGTGTTCATCAACGGCATAGAATTGGGCAACGGTTTTTATGAATTGGCAGATGCCACCGAACAGGAAGCCCGGTTTGATCGGGAAATTGATTATCGCCACCATCACGCTAAACAGGAAGTGAAAAAAGACGCTTTGTTTTTGGCTGCTCTGCAAGCCGGACTGCCCGATTGCAGCGGGGTGGCTTTGGGACTGGACAGATTATTAATGATAATCAGCGCCAGTCACCATATTGATGAGGTGTTAGCATTCCCTCTGCTAAATGCCTGAACAACAGCTTTATTAGTTAATCGAGGTTGCCTAAACTTTATAGCAAATAAGAGGGCGGTAGAGAAGCTTAATTAGCTGGGATTGGTGCCGCCAAAAGCGCCTGTTCGCACTTTTGCCATTTTATCAACTCCAGACTACCATCCTGATGCTCCACAATAGCAGTACAGCTTTCCACAAAATCGCCAGTATTGACATACAGAAAATCTTCAATGTTTTTGATTTCGGCATGATGAATATGCCCACAAATCACTCCATCAACATTAGCATTTTTTAGACTGTGCACGATGCTGATTTCATAGTCGGAAATAAATTGCACCACATTTTTAACTTTGAATTTAACATAGGCAGCCAGCGAAAAGTTTGAGCGCAGACCAAACCATGACCTAAAAATACGAATGACCCGATTGATTTCGATTAGCCAGTCATATCCGACGCTACCCAACTTGGCTATCCATTTATGATGTTTGGCTATGGTATCGTATTCATCGCCATGCACGATGAGAAAACGCTTGCCCTGCAGGGTGGTATGAATATCAGATTTTTTGACGACGATATCACCAAATATATAGTTATCGTAATCACGCACGTTTTCGTCATGATTGCCGGGAATATAAATAATTTGCGTACCTTGTCTGGCCTTACGCAGGATTTTCTGAATAATGGTATTGTGATTGGCTGGCCAGTACATTTTTTTGGATAGCGCCCAAAAATCAATAATGTCGCCTACCAAATAAAGTTTGTCACTATTATTGTGTTTTAAAAAATCCAATAAGGTATCTGCTTGACATTGGGTCGAGCCGATATGTAGGTCGGAAATCCAGATGGTGCGGTAAACAAGGCTATTCATAAGGCTATGCTGGTGATTAAGTCTTTGCGAATCACTCTATTCTCATCTGCCTATGTGACAGCTCTATGACGAAATAAAGAGTTTTTACTCAACCATCCGTTAGTGACATCCCAAATAAACCAGCCATCATCTTTTTTATGCTGGTCTGTCATTTTAGAGCCATTACATCCAGCATTGGCTTGCTTATGAATAAATTATTTTTAAATCAATCAATTAACTAATAATCGCCTGATTATTTAAGAGGAGTCGAAATAATTATTGAGTTGCATCAAAATTTACACCAAAAAATCTATAAAATATAGCTGTAACCTCACTTTGGTCTGGCAATTTCATTAGGCTGATCATACAATTCAAGCCTTGACGCTACTTGACTAGTTAATGTTAGACTAATAGCTGAATTAAAACCCTACAAGGACACTTCAGATGATACCTGTCATTTTATCGGGCGGCTCCGGTACCAGACTTTGGCCGCTTTCTCGTGGTCAATACCCCAAACAGTTTTTATGCCTGGTGACCGGTAATACCATGGTGCAGGAAACACTGCTCAGGCTGCAAGGCGTACCCAATCTGCAACCACCAATAGCCGTCTGTAACGAAGATCATCGCTTTATGATGGCCGATCAACTTTGGCAAATCGGAGTCAAGCCTGCAGCCATAATCCTGGAACCAGTGGGTAAAAATACCGCTCCTGCCGTGGCTATGGCGGCCTTAACCGCAAAATCGGCCGATGATATTTTGCTGATTTTACCGGCTGACCATGTGGTTGATGACCAACCAGCTTTTCAGCTCGCCGTTGAACACGCCCGAAAATTGGCCGAACAAGACAAATTGGTGACTTTTGGCATAGTACCTAACGAGCCTGAAACCGGATACGGCTACATAAAAGCCGGCACCCCTATTCAGGACAAAGCATTTAAAGCCTTTGATGTAGCAGCTTTTGTGGAAAAACCCGATCTGCAGACAGCCAAGGAATATCTAGCTACCGGAGAATATTACTGGAACAGCGGGATGTTTGCCTTCAAAGCCGGGGTATTTTTGCGCGAACTGGAAAAATTCAATCCGAAAATGTTGCAAATTTGCCGCGAGGCCTTGCAGACAGCTCAAACCGATCTGGATTTTGTGCGGCTGGATAAAGAAGTGTTTTCGCAATGCCCATCCGACTCCATAGACTATGCTGTCATGGAAAAAACTGATGCAGCTGCAGTGATCCCCCTGGATGCCGGCTGGAATGATGTCGGTTCCTGGTCAGCACTTTGGGATGTCACATCAAAAGATCATGCCGGCAATGCAATCAAGGGTGATGTGTTGACAGTAGACAGCACCAACTCTTTTATCCATTCCAGTGGCCGATTAGTGGCCGTAGTAGGGATAGATAGTCTGATCATTGTTGATACCGATGATGCCATTATGGTGGTTGCCAAAGATCGTGTCCAGGATGTCAAAGCCATCGTTGATCAATTAAAAGCCAGTAAACGATCGGAAGCCCATATGCATCGCAAAGTTTATCGGCCCTGGGGCCATTATGACTCGGTGGATATTGGCGATCGTCATCAGACTAAACGCATTGTGGTTAAACCAGGTGCCAAATTATCTGTGCAAAAACATCATCATCGCGCTGAACACTGGGTAGTCGTCAGAGGGACTGCTCTGGTGCAAAAAGACGGTGACAGCTTTTTGGTATCCGAAAATGAATCAATTTACATTCCTCTAGGCTCAGTGCATAGCCTGGCAAATCCCGGCGTTATCCCTTTGGAAATGGTTGAAGTACAATCTGGAAGTTATTTGGGGGAAGACGATATCGTCCGTTATGAAGATAATTACGGGCGTGTATGATATTTAATGATTCAAAGCCGGAAAGGGAGTTTCCCGGCTTTGAACTTTCATAGACAACAGTTATGAATATTCAAACTGAAAATCAGACTCCGCATACCTTGCATATTTATGATGGCGAGTTACATCAGTTACAGACTCTGCTGAAACAATTGGTTGAGCTGGTGACATTTCAACTTGATCAGACCTTACAGGCCCTCCATGAAGGAGATATAATCAAAGCCGAAAACGTAATTTTGCGCGATCGACAGGTAAATCAATACGAACTTGAAATTGATGCCGAAGTGCTGATAGTTATCGCCAGGCAGGCACCGGTTGCCAATGATTTACGCACTATTATCGCCACATCTAAGATTGCGGTGGAACTGGAAAAAATAGGTGACCAGATAGTCGAGGTTGCTAAATTTGGGTTGCTGATGTTTTCATCGAAAACCAATATTCCCAACCCTAGATTAATGCTGGACATGCTGAAAATGGGCGATTCGCTAAAGGTGATGCTTAACAATCTATCAATGCTAGTGGAAAATCATGATGCCGAAGTAGCTTACAACTTATTAGCGTATGACAAGGAGAGTGAACAGGCATTAGAAGACGGTATCAAACATCAACTCAATTTCATTATTCGTGACTCTCGCATGATCAGTCTAGGCCTGAATATCATGCAAATGATGAAATCTCTTGAACATTGCCTGGAATGTTGCCGCAATATCGCTGAATATATGATATTGATGATCAAAGGCATTGATGTTCGTCATGTCAAAATCCAGGCTGATCTAAAATTGTCGTAATTATTCAGGGTAAATTATCCAGTACACAGAGGCAGACCCAAATATTAATACCTAGCAGTTCAGCTTGGTATGGTGGGTATTGGTTACGAACCATAAAACATTTTGGTGCAAAGCGTATAATGTGGCAAAAATTATTGACATTCCATTGACGGCGCATCGCTCTGCTCAAAAGTTGGTCATAAAGTTTAGAACAACCCGCTTTTTTCTGGAGCATCAGTGTCTCTGCAAACCGTTAATGACCTGCTGAAAAAACACCGGCTAGTCGAAAGCATGTTGCTGAATCAACCCATGCAACGCCGCAAACTTGTCACCACCCTTGTGCAAAAACAGCACATGGTTGAGTTGCATATCTTATTGAAACGCTTGTCTGCATTGGAAATTGGTCAAATTCTGGCTTCACTGGAATTGGAAGATGCCACTCTGGTTTGGGAACAAATTGAAGTAACCAGACAGGACGATGTGTTATGGGAAATATCTGACACCTTGCGTGAACAATTGGTAGGGGATAGGGAACCGCATTGCGGAGAAGGTCAGATGAGTGCCTTTGAACTGGTCAATGGACGTCTGTCAAAAGTGGCCATTACCTGTCGTCATGATCTTAATTCAATAAAACCCATCTGGATTGATTTATTGGCTCCCACCAAAGCCCAACGGGTACTGATAGGCCAGCATTACGGCCTGGAATTGCCCGATCCTCAGGAGTTGACTGATCTGGAGGCCAGCGCTCGCTTTTATGTCGAGCAGGACGAAATTCATATCCATTCCGACTTCCTGCTGGATCGCGACGATATTGCCCGCAGTGTACCGGTGGCTTTTATTTTACGCGGCGACATTCTGTTTTCGGTGCGCGATGAAGAATTGCCGGTATTTCGTCTGCAACGCTTACGAGCCCGTACCCAGCCCGGATTTGTTTCTGACAGCCGGGATATGTTATTAGACTTGTATGGTGCCGAGGCTGAATATTCAGCGGACTCTCTGGAAAATATCTACACAGAACTGGAAAACGTCAGTAAGAAAGTGCTTAGCCACAGTATGAGTGATGAAGATGCTGCCCAGATTTTGGCTGATATTGCCGAACAGGAAGATTTAAACGGCCGTATCCGGCGTAATATTCTTGATACCCAGCGGGCAGTATCGTTTCTGCTCAGACGTAAACTGTTAACCTCTACCCAGCTTGAAGATGCCCAACAGATTTTGCGTGATATTGAATCACTGAACAGCCATACCGCGTTTTTATTTGGCAAGATCAACTTCTTGATGGATGCCACCGTAGGTTTTATTAATATTAACCAGAATAAGGTCATCAAGATTTTCTCAGTTGCATCAGTAGCCTTACTGCCGCCAACCTTGATTGCCAGTATTTATGGGATGAATTTTGAAAATATGCCGGAATTGCAATGGATGTTGGGTTATCCGTTTGCTCTGGGGCTGATGATAACTTCGGTATTATTGCCTTATCTGTATTTTCGGCGTAAAGGCTGGTTGCGCTAATGACCGGTAAATCTGCATTTACTGTATTCGGCGAAGTGCTGTTTGACCGTTTCAGCGATGGCTATCAGGTTTTGGGCGGCGCCCCCTTTAATGTTGCCTGGCATCTACAGGCCCTGGGATTAGCTCCACTATTTATCAGTCGGGTTGGTGATGATGCCGCTGGCGAGCAAATTCGACAGGCTATGCAAAACTGGGGCATGGACACCACCGGTTTGCAACTCGACCACCAATACCCTACCGGAGCTGTTGAGGTTAAATTAAACGGCGGTGAACCCAGTTATGAAATTCTGGCCAATCAGGCCTATGATTTTATTCATGACGATGATCCCGTTTTGCCGAATTGCCGGATTCTATATCATGGCAGCCTGGCATTACGTCAACCTGTCTCTCGGGCCAGCTTTAGTCAGCTTTCCAGCCGGTATCAAGGCCCAATATTTCTGGATGTGAATCTGCGCGCACCCTGGTGGCGGGCAGATGATCTGCAACTATGGCTGGCGGGTGCCGATTGGGTAAAACTCAATGAGACCGAATTACAACAATTGCATCCCAGCGGAAAAGGATTGGAACAGCAAATGCAAGACATATTGCGGGCATACCAATTAAGCGGCTTGATAGTCACGCGAGGTGCTGCCGGGGCATCAGCCTTGCAGGCGAATGGCGAATTAGTTTGCGTCAGCCCGGCACACGCAATTTCTGTAGTGGATTGTGTAGGCGCTGGAGATGCTTTTTCGGCTATTTCTTTACTGGGCATATATCATAGCTGGCCATTAGCCCTGACTATGCATCGCGCCCAGGATTTTGCCGCAAGCCTGATTGGCCAACGCGGCGCTACCCCGGCGGATCCAGGTTTCTACCGACGTTTTCGACAAGATTGGCAAATAGCTTAATTCGTAAAGACATTATCAAGCTATTCGTCAAAACCCGTCGTTACTATGGTCTGTTACCAGCAATTTTGGTTCCAGCATATCAAAAATGGCGTATTTTGGCCCTTCACGACCCAGCCCTGAATCCTTTACGCCACCATAAGGCATGTGATCGGCCCTAAAGGTCGGCACATCGTTAACAATTAAGCCCCCCACATGCAAGTGCTGGAAAGCGTAATTTATCTTGCGGCTATCAAAGCTGAACAAGCCGGCTTGCAGGCCGAAACTGGAGTCATTAATGGTTGTCACTGCTTGTTTAAAATCAGTATAGGCTTCAATCACTACAATAGGTGCAAACGCCTCAAGATTACAGACTTTCATGGTTTGTCTGGTATTAGTCAGCACGGTAGGGGAGTACAAAGCCCCCTGACGCTGTCCACCAGCCAGCAACCTGGCACCATCGGCCACTGCTTCGTCAACCCAGTGTTCAATACGCCGGGCATTTGCCTCATCTATCATAGTCGAAAACTCAGTTTCCGCTAGTTCCGGATCACCGATTTTCAAGCGGGCGAGTTTTTGGCAAAACAATTCAATAAAGGCCGGATACAAACCGGCCTCCACATAAATCCGCTGGGTGTGGATACAGGATTGGCCGGCAAAGGCAAAAGCCCCAATCACTGCTTTACTGGTCACCCGCTCCAGATCGGCATCCTGATCCACCAATAAGGCGGCATTGCCACCCAATTCCAGCACGACCTTTTTTTTGCCGGCGTCACGTTTCATTTGCCAGCCGATATCAGGTGAACCGGTAAAACTCAGTAGATTAAAACGCGAATCGGTGACCAACAGATTGCCAACTTGTCTGTCCATCGGCAGCACCGACAATGCACCACCCGGCAAACCGGCCTCGGCTATCACTTTTGCCAGCAGCAGGGCGCTAATCGGGGTTTTTGAGGCCGGTTTCAAGACCATGGGACAACCCGCGGCAATCGCTGGGGCCAGTTTATGGGCAACCAGATTAAGCGGGAAATTGAAGGGCGATATTCCCGCTACCAAACCCACCGGAAAATATTTGACAATAGCCTGCTTATTGGCGGCTGATACATGCCAGTCGATACTCAGCACTTCACCGGGCAAGCGTTTGGCTTCTTCGGCGGCAATCAGAAAGGTTTGGGCAGCTCTTTCCACTTCAGCCAGGGCCGTGGTGTAAGGCTTGGCGGCTTCACGGGCCATGATCAGCGCAAAGGCCTCGCGCTGCGCCAAAATACCGGCAGCTATATTTTGCAATATTTGATAGCGTTGATATACCGGCATAACCGCCAGTTCTGCTTGCACGGCCTGGGCAGCCTGTACGGCAATTTCAAATTCAGCGATCCCAGCACTATAGGTTTGATAGACACATTGCCCAGAATAAGGGCTGATGACAGCAAGCGACTGGGCAGTGGTGCAAAACTCTCCGGCCAGATAGATAGGAAAAGTGGTCATATAAACTCCTGAGCAGAGCGGAAAGCCGGTTAAATAATGCAGGACTTATCCAGCAACTCCCGGGTAAACACCCGATTGTTTTCGGTGTAATCGATTGGCACTTCTATGACATGTACCCCCGGGGTTTTCAGACAGTCCGCCAGCAACACCTGTAATTGTCCAGCCGTCTGTACCCGGTGGCCGAATGCCCCATAGGCTTCAGCATATTTGACGAAGTCAGGATTATTAAAATCCAGACCGAAGTCGGTAAAATCGGAACTCTGCTGCTTCCATTTAATCATGCCAAAGCCGTTATCGTTAAGGATCAGCACCGTCAGATTAAGTCTCAAACGTACAGCAGTTTCCAGTTCCTGACTATTCATCATAAAGCCGCCATCACCGCAGATAGCCAGCACATTCAGCTCGGGATGGATGATTTTGGCGGCAATTGCCGAAGGCAGCCCAGCCCCCATGGTTGCCAGTGCATTGTCCAGCAAAATAGTGTTGGCGGATAAGGCGCGGTAATTGCGGGCAAACCAGAGTTTATACATACCGTTATCCAACGCAATAATGTCTTCTGCCCGCATAACCTGACGCACATCGGCCACCACCCGTTGCGGAATCAGTGGGAAATCATTGGCATCGGCGCGTTCGGCAATTTTACTGTCCACGGTAGCTTTTACTTTTAAAAAATAGCTGAAATCCCAATAGCTAGGCACCCGGATTCTTTCCGACATTTGCCATAAGGCATTGGCAATATCACCCACCACATCCAGTTGCGGAAAATAAATTTCATCGACAGATGAAGCCACAAAATTGATATCGATAACACTGATACCGTTAGACTTCATGAAAAATGGTGGCTTTTCGATCACATCATGACCGACATTGATAATAAGATCGGCTTTTTCGATGGCACAATGCAGATAATCATGATCGGACAATGCCGCAGTGCCGAGAAACAAAGGATGATTTTCCGGAATAACACCTTTACCCATCTGAGTATTAAAAAACGGAATTCCGGTGGTATCGATAAATACTTGCAACATATTGGCTATACGCTTGCGATTGGCACCAGCACCTATCAGCAGCAAAGGTGACTTGGCGGCTTCGATGCGTTTAATGGCGATATCCACGGCTTTGATATTGGCATCCGGTCGGCGCACTTTCTGGATGGGAATAGGCAATACCTGAGTCTGTTCAGCCGCCACATCCTCCGGCAGCTCCAGATGTACAGCACCAGGACGCTCTTCCTGGGCAGTTTTAAAAGCCTCGCGTACCGCCGAGGCAATTTGATTACCGCGCACCAGTTGCCGGGTGAATTTAGTGATAGGCCGCATCATATCGACCGTGTCTATCATTTGAAACTGACCCTGCTTGCTGGCGTGTATCGGTTTCTGGCCGGTAACCATACACATGGGCATGGCCCCAAGCTGGGCATAAGCGGCAGAAGTAAAAAAATTGGTGGCACCAGGGCCGAGCGTGGACAAACATACGCCGGGTTTGCCGGTCAAACGTCCCACCGTGGCGGCCATAAACCCGGCAGCCTGTTCATGCCGGGTTAATATCAGCCGGATCGAAGAATGGCACAGAGACTCCAGAACATCGAGATTCTCTTCGCCAGGGATACCAAAAATATATTCAACACCTTCATTTTCCAGACATTTTACAAACAGATCACTGGCTTTCATGTATGAACCCATTCATGTTATTTAAGGTAATCATCAGCGGTATTCAATCAGCCATAACCATACCCTAACCATCCGTGCAGCGTGCTGTTGAGACCATTATAGGGAAAATTTCCCCACCTGTTTCTGATGTTTGTGGGCTTAGACAAAGTACAGAGGAAATTATTCAACACTGTTTTAACCCGGTGGGTTATTATTCGCCCTGCAGCCAATGATTTATACCCTGCAATGGGATATTTAATGGGATTTCAATGACCAAAATATGTGATTATTTCGATTACAAACTTGACGCCGACGGCAATAGATTTTTAGAAGTTTTTATCAGGGGCAACCTGCTACTACGGTTACCCTCTACCAATAAAGGTACTGCATTTACTGAACAGGAACGTACCGATCTGGATTTGGATGGTTTTTTACCACCGCAGGTAACCGATCTGCCGCAACAGCTCCAGCGACTCTACGCCAATTACCAAAAACAGCAAAATGATATTCTAAAATATCAATTTCTGCGCTCGCTCCAGGATCGTTCGGAAACCCAGTTCTACGCCTTACTGGAAAAACACCTGCAGGAAATGGTACCCATAGTCTATACCCCAACCATAGGCGTGGCGGTACAACAATTCAGTTCGCTGTATACCACAGCCAGAGGCTTAACCTTTTCCGCGGGCAACATAGATCAAACCGACACTATCCTGGCCAAATACCCATGGCATGACATACGCCTGATTGTGGTAACCGATGCCTCAGCCATACTGGGGATTGGCGATCAGGGCATGGGCGGTCTGGCTATCTGTATCGGCAAACTGGCCCTCTATACGGCAGGGGGGGGCTTATGTCCGTTCCAGGCATTACCGGTCAATCTGGATGTAGGCACCAATCGCGATGAGCTATTGGATGATCCGCATTATCTGGGCTTGCGTGAAAAACGTTTGCAAGGCGAACCTTATTTTGCCCTGATGGACAAATTCGTGGCGGGCATTCAGAAAAAATGGCCGAAAGCCATCGTGCAATGGGAGGACTTTACCAAAAATGTGGCTTTTGATGTGCTGGAAAGATACCGACACAAAATACCCTGTTTTAACGATGATATTCAAGGCACTGGGGCGGTGGCGCTGGCCGGTTTACTATCGGCTTGCCGTCTAAAGGGTGAAATACTCATCGAACAGACCATAGTCGTGGTCGGCGCCGGCGCCGGCGGCATTGGTGTGGCATCGGCCATTAAAGCCGGACTGCAGGCCGCCGGACTTAGTGAAGAACAGGCCCTGATGAGAATATATGTGGTTGATGAGCACGGCCTTGTAGTTACCGAGCACACCCATGATGTATATAAACTACCTTTGGCACACTCGGTGGAAAGTTATAGTGACTGGAGTATAGCCGAGGGTAGGGTGCCAAGCTTAATGGAAGTTATGAATCATTGCCGACCGAGTATCTTACTGGGCTTGACTGGCGTGGCAGGCTTATTTACGGAAGCAATGATCAGATCAATGGCAAAAAACCATTCCCAACCCATTATTTTCCCCTTATCGAATCCGACCGCTAATTGCGAAGCTACTCCCCAAGATATTTTGAATTGGACTGAGGGCAGGGCGATCATCGCCACGGGTAGTCCGTTTGCCGATCAGGAATACCAGGGCAAAACCTATCCAATCGGCCAAGGCAATAACGCTTTTATCTTTCCCGGGTTGGGTTTTGCTGCGGTACTGGGTGAATGTAGCCGTATCAGCGATGCCATGGTGCTGGAATCTGCTTATGCGCTGACGGATTATGTTAGCGAAAACTGCTTGGCACATGGTCTGATATTTCCACCTGTAGCGAAACTTAAAGATGTCAGTTTGCAAGTGACCACCCGAGTGCTGGCCAAGGCACTGGAAGATGGTTCTGCCACTCGTCAGGATTTAAACGGCATTGATCTGGAAAGTTATGTCAAAGCCCATTCCTGGCAAGCTAAACATTTGCCGTTCAAATATATGGCTTAGCCAAATTGGCTGATTGCAGAAAAAAACAGCATTGCTGCGCCAATGCTGTTTTTGATTAAGCTATCGATTATTTAACATAATATACATTATGCGAAGTCATTGATACATTCCAAACCGACACCATGCCTTTGCCGCATGCATCCACTCGCCATAAATCTCCAAATCAAACCACAGTTTGATGACCGGAATCAAGCTGTTCACGCCGACAATCATCGGCCAGTTTCCATTCATGATCGACAGGTCTTTTGATCCACAAGTCTCGCCAAGCATTGCGATTGCTTTGAGTAATTGTGTTTGCCAACTGCCCAGGAGAAATTGATTTACCCTGGTAAATAATTGCATCACTTTCCACTTTGGCATAAAAATAAGTGCCTCTGTACTGCATGCGAATTTGGGTTTTCTCTGGTAGGAACAAACTCTTCCATTGATAGCCACGGCCATCTGTCGCCATTAAAAGTTCCGGCTTCCAACTGGCATTATCCATCCAGTAGTCAATAGCCAAAGCCACCATATCCACTGGATCGCGTGGGTCTTGGTTATTTTGAAGAAAATCAGCCAAATCAAGAAATTGATGAGTGGGAATTGGTACTGAAATATAGGTTTTCATGCTTATAAACTCTCTAGTGCTTTAAATAAAGTATATTTCAGCTAACACGAAACATCAAGCTTTAAATAGTATAAAAAAGTAAATTTAAGCACATAAAAGTAGTGCGTCAGGAATAGCCATAACCTAAGGCGGATCTGGCTTTCGCCTGCCATGATGTTCCTAAGACGAAGCTATTGCTGCGAATGATTGAGGCTTGCGTAAAATTCAAACTGCCGCTTAACCTGCCAAGAAGATCGAAGCTGATTGTGATGGGGTAAATGTATTCCGATAGCCGAACTTAATAAATAAAATAATAATATTATTATTTAAAATAATGTCAATAATACGTTATCATATTATTAAATCTTATAGGGCGTCTATCAAGAAATACGGAGTTAACACCATGATTGACCATGACATTGCCAGCGAAGCCCGAACACGGGTTTTTGAAACAGCAACTGCAATTTATGAGGGGAACGGAAAATCAAAGCTTCCTACGGTTGACCAGGTGCGCCGATCTGCGCGAGTGGATATGAATGCGGCAAGTGCGTTAATGAGGGAATGGCGCCGCAATCTGCTTGGCGAGGTGAAAACAGTGACAGTATCAATTCCGGAAGGATTGAATAGTGCGTCTACAAATTTGATTAGTGAGCTATGGTGTAAAGCCCAGGCGCTAGCCAACGAGGCTATAAGAGCGGCAGAAAGCGCTTGGCATGTTGAAAGAGCTGAAATGGAATTCATGCGCGAGGAACTAGCGACCGCCTATGAGCTGCAGGAAACCGAAGTTGAACGATTGGTAACCGCTAATCATGATTTAGAAAACCAAATTCAGCTGCTACTCGAAAAACATGAACATTTTGCAGATGCTGAAAAAATAGCACAAGAAAGTCTGATTTTGGAAATTGAGAACTTAAAGAATGATCGAAAGGATTTATTGAGCATGTTATCGAATTCAAAAGATGAGGCAGCCAATAGAACTAAAATAATTGCCGATATCGAACAGGAATTAAAACAATGCCGGGAAGATGGAGATCAGGCGAGACTAGAAACCGCTAAGCTAAGCGGAAAAATTGAGGGAATGAAGCAATCTATTGCGAATTTAAACGATGAATTACAAAATAAAAATAAAATCAATGAGGATATTGAGCTGGAACTGAAACAATGCCGGGCAGAAAGAGATCAGACCAGACTAGAAACCGCTAATCTAGCCGGGAAAATCGAGGGCATGCAGCAAGCTATGGAACAACTAGATGTTAAGATGCTGGCAAATACTATAAACGCCCTACCCTTACATAATGTTAACGATGAACCGAAGGCCAAAAAAAGCCCGAAAAAACTAATAGTGAAACAGACGAAGGACGTGGGCGAAAGACCGGGATGATAAATTTTCCGTAGATAATCCAAGTAATTTTTATTCGTATGGAGTGAGTACTCCATACGAATGCTTATCCATTAGAACTCATACACTACACGGAAATCCACCCGTTGCTGGCCAACCAATACATGGCCCGATGATGTTGGGCTGCCTTGCTGGTAAATAGGATAACTCCAATCAAACTCGCCCAGCAGATGTTTAAACCACTGGGTACGCAAACCTACCCCGGTAGATGCCAGATGGGTGGTGGATGATGTGGGGGCAATCGGGGCCATGGTCCACAAATTTGCCCAGTCAAAGAATGTCAGCACACGTAAGTTCTGAGCAGACTCCCAGTCTTTGGCCAACAGCTTGGGACTATGCAGTTCGATCGACAGATTGACACCCTGATCAGCCAACACCTGAGTTTGATGATAACCACGTACACTCAACGGACCACCAGCCGAGAACTGTTCATTACTGATCAGACGCGACATACTACCCTGGCCCTGAGCGCGGGTCTGCAGCCGGAAATCCAGCGGCAACACATGTTGATGGCGAAAATCACCGGTCAGATAGAAAAAGTCAGGTGTAGCGCCGGTACGCTTTATATTGAATTCATTGGGATCGTTACCCAATATCCGCAAGCCATAATTAGCGGTCAGATTCAATGTCGTTGTGGAAACCTCGTCTCGCCAACTGCCGTCAAATCCGGTGACAAAACGGGTATATTGAATTTTGGTCTTACCGGTATCCTGACCCAATAAATTCACAGCCTGATCGAAATCCTTATAATCAAGACCCGCTGTCAAAGAATGAGTAACACCACCTTCACTAAACAATGGCTTAACCAGTCTGGCGCCGATAATCGAACCAGTACCAACCACAGTGGTGCCGCCAACACTGGCACCTAACTGGGTATTGGAACTAATGTTAATGCCGTATAAAGCCAATCGGGTGTCAAAAAAACCGGTGGGCAAAACATAAGTACCAGACCAGACATCTAATTGATTGCTGACCTCGGGTGCGAGCTGATATTGCACTGAGGCGCTATGATATTTTTGCCAAAGATTATCATAACGTAACGAACCTATTAAGCGGGTGTAAGAAGTATTGCTGGTATTGCGGCTGTTCATCTCCACACTACCATGTAAAGGCACAGCATCCTTAACTTTGAGTTCTACCTCCATCTGGCCCGGCGTAGATCCGGCCCGGAATACCGGAGTGACAGTGCGATCAGGAGCCTGCTGAGCTAAAGTGGTCATTTGATTTTGTACGGTCGGCATATGCGGCACCACACCTTCAGCCAAAGCCGGCACCGACTCACGGATTTTACCCAGTGCATAATAGCGGGCACCGGTAATATGCTGAGTCTCAATGCGGCCTTCCAGCACATTGATCTGTACCCTGCCCTCAGCATTGATATCCTGCTCTGGAATCGCTACCACTACTGTAGGATAACCGGCTTTACGATAGGCTTCTTCCAACGCCACCCGTGCTTTCTCGACATCATCAACGGTTTTTTCCGGACCTAAAAATGGATATACCGTACGTTCCAGGGTTTCATCATCCAGTACGGTATTACCGTCTATCTGAAAATCCAGCACATCAAACACCGGGTTTGCGGCAGCGGCCGGTGCAGCAGGTGGTACCGCATTATCAGCAGCCATAGCCGGGGTATGATTCAAGCAGAGTAATGCCAAGGCAGCCGGCAAACACTTCAACTTCATGGATTAGCCTCCGCAGCCGCTGGCGTCTCAACCGGCTGCTCCGCAGGGGCATCTGCAGCACTCTTGTCTTCGGCTGCTTTGAATGGAGTAATCTTCAATTGCTGCAATTTATAACGGTATTCCTCAGCCACAGACTCTGCTTCAATTTTGCCGATACCGGTCACTGAATCCAGTTCAAGCACATGCTGCCACAGACCTTTATCTTTATAACGAGCCAGTAAATCCTGATTCAGCTGACGTAATTCCTGATTACGGCTGGAACATTGATTAATCCAGGCCTCGCGCTCTTTAACAGCCTGTACCAGCAACTGATTATCAGCAAAAATTGAATTTGCCTTGCCAACCACATCATTATGCTTCTGTAACAAGGCCTGCTGGCGCTGGCGCTCCTGACCAAGTTGTGATTCCAGACTGGTTTTTACCGACTCCAGACCTGATTTATAGCGTTCTACTTCGCCCTGCAAAGGCTCGAGTTTTTTTACTGTGCTTTCCAAGGCTTTGAGCTTATCTTCCAACTGATTTTTATCGGCCAGCAAGGCGGTTTTTTCGGCTTCCAGAGCCGTTTTTTCCTGACTTAACTGGCGAATCAGCCCCTGGGCTTTCTTAATTGCCGCGCCACCATCACCGGATTTGGGTTCACCGGCAAAAGCAGTGGTATTTGCCAGCAGTAACAGCCAGATAACTGGTCTCAAACAAACATGATTAAATATCATACCTGGCCTCAGAAACGCGCATTCACATCGAGATTCAAGGTATCAACCGTATACTTTGGCCCATCAATAGCCTCAGTGCTATACCATTGCATATTCACCCAAGTATTCTTGGCCAAGCCATATTGAGTACCCACAACCCAACCTTTGGCATCAGTACCGCCATTATGGAACTGCGAATCAGTAAAGGCATCCAGCACTGCATCGCGCTGAATATACCGGTAAGCAAAATTCATATTCCAGTCGCCAAAGCGCATAATCTGCTGACGACCTACATCCAGCCGTACCTGAAACGCTGAGGTTCTAGGCGCAATATTTTTATGGAATTGTGCATAAATCTGCTGCTGATTAAAGCCCAGGTTGTTGGCATAATCTGCGGTGAGCAGTACATGGGTTTGACCACTATAGGTATAATCGTAAACAGCCGTGGCATTAAAAATCTTGAAGCCGGAAGCCAGACCAAACAAACAGCCTACCGAATCGGTACAAACCGTACCATGTGCCGAGTTGATATCGGTAATCGCCACCATAGAGTTACCGCGTTGCATAAACTGTGGTGCCGTCCAGTCAAACTCATGGCCAGTCCCGGTTGCCGAATTGTAACGACCGCTAATATTTTCAAAATCGTAATAGGAACCGGCAATATTGAAACGCGAACCACCAAACACCAACCAATCCGCACCCAGCTGACCTGCGTACAACCATTTGGAGGTACTGGCAAAATTCACGCTTTGAATCGGGAATACACCCAAAGTCAAAAATACGCTGTCCGGGGTTTGCTGACCCTGATTAATCCCTACCCTACCTGTTGGATTGGCAGCTTTATAGCCACGCACCACCGGATCGTTTTCGTTCATATGGAAACGGAAACTGCCTGCCACCCCTTCAAAACTCAAATCGGGGTCAAACACCACATCAGTGGATAAAAATGGGTTAATAATCCGGCCACCGTACAAACTGAACCAGCTGGTTTTATTGCTATCCAGATAATCGTATTGTAAATAGGAACGGTCAATTGCAAACTGATAAGACTGACCGGTATTACCCAAAGTCTGGTCGTTAGATACCGGGTTATAAATATTACTGGTGGCAAACCGTACTCCAGCTTTCAGACCATCCGCGATATTGGCCTCAAAACCCAGCCGTAAGCGTTCCCGAATCAGTAACTGATTTTTAGTATTGTTCAGATAACCGTAATTAGGCCCATTAGGCGAACGACTGATAGCCGTAGTCAAACCCTGACCATTATTGCTATTCAAGCCAAATGCATTAATATTCAGATAGTTATAGGCCGGAGCATTATTGTTGTCAAAAAAATTGTTTTGGAAACGCACTCTGGCATCAAAGGTGGGATGAATTGCAGACACCCATTCCGGTAATGCGCCCGGTACGCCCCAACCTTCAGATTTGGCGTCCTGTTTAACCTCCTGCACAACTTCACTTTTCAGCTCGGCTCGAACCTGATCGCGAATCTCTTTTTTTACAAACTCAGGTATATAACTGACGTGCTTGCTTTTTAGAGCATTTTTAGGCTGCCCAGCCGCGTCAACTCCTTCAACACCAGCAGCCTCAGGCGCCAAACCCGGTTTAGCATTGGCTGCTTGCGGCGACTGGCTGGCGTCCTCCGTGCTGGCCGCCTCCTGTTGAGCCGCAGTCACCAAGCCGGAAGCTTCTTGTTGATTAATCACGCCGCGCTGCACCAGCAGATCAACCAGATTAACAAAAGTCGATTTTTTGACTTTGAGAATTTCCTCGGCCTGCTCAGCGTTAGCATTTGCCAACCAGGTGCCGGCGGCCAGCAACAGCAGAGTTTTACTTACAGTTTTCATGTATTTACTTAAAAAACGAAAAAAATGGGATAACTATTAACCTAAAAAGCATGATAGCCAGACTGACATGCTTGATTCCGTGTGCAACCCGGCAGCCAACGGAATGGGTATTTTTGGGTAGCAATTAAATCCGCGCCGTTAAACGTATCCTGATCGGCTGCGGCATATTTTCAGGCGGCAGCTTACCGATACTGGCCTTGATCCTGGGTAATGCCGCACGGATAGCCTGATCGACATCGGCCTTACCGCTACCGGACGATAACTCACTGCGTTGAAAATGCCCTTCTGCATCCACCCAGACATCAATTTCCACGGTATAACTGGATTTGGCTGCCGGCGTATCGGCTAGCAAATCCTGCAAACTGTCTTCAAGCTGCCGCTTAACCTGACCGCCGTACCAAATGATTGAATTACCGCCGCCGCCACCTAAAATGGAACGGCCACCCTTGTGCGCAGCCAAACCAAAAGCATCGGAACCGGCGGCACCTTCGGCATCCAGCCCCAGTTCGGCCGCCGGCGGCTCATCCGCTTGTTCCGGGGTGGGCTCCGGTTCCTGCTCAGGCTGAGGTTCTTCTATCTTTTCTTCCTTCACTTCCGGCTCAGGCGGCTTCTGTTCAGGCGGCGGCGGTGGCGGAGGCGGCGGCTGGATCATGGTAATCTGCTGCACCACTTTTTTGGTTTGCGGCCCTTTATGAAAAAAATCTTTCAATAAATACACTGCCACAAACACCAACAATGCAGCCGCAATTCCCAGCAGCACCGGCAACCGGCGCAACCACGCATACTTATTTCTCATAAAATACCGGCTACTTCACCAATTTCTGGGTAACCAGACCCAACTGACTGATCTGTAAACGCGTTACCACATCCAACACATCTATCACTTTCTGATATTGGACACTGGCATCCGCCTTGACCACCACCGGCAAATCCGGAACTGCCGCCTTAAACTGCGCCAACCGGGTTTCCAACTCCTGAACCGAAACCGGATAGGTATCCAGATAAATGGTGCCATCCGGTGTGATTGAAATCGCTTTGGTTTTAGGCTTGGATAAAGATGGCGTACTGCTGGCCTTAGGTAAATTAACGGTAATACCCTGTACTGTGGCAGTGGTCATAATGATAAAAATCAGCAGCAGTACATAGGCCACATCCAGCATTGGGGTGATATTGATATCATCGTAAACCTTCTCTTCCGACTCGACTTTCATGGTCTAATTTCCACGTGAGCGCGATGCCGTGCGCATCGACAGTAAAGCCAGAAATTCATCGGAAAATACCCGCATACTGGCGGTAATATCTTTGATTTGGGTCAACAGATAGTTATAGGCAAACAGTGCCGGAATCGCTACGGCCAGACCCGCCACTGTCGCCAGCAAAGCCGCAGCAATACCCGGCGCAATCGAGTTGATATTGACGTCGCCGGTTGCGGCAATCGCGGCAAAGGTAATCATAACCCCTACTACCGTACCCAGCAGGCCAAGAAACGGCCCCCCGGCAATGGCAATAGTCAACAGCACCATATTTTTATTCAGACGCTGACTTTCCAGCACAATTTGGGAATCGAGTTTGACATGCAGATAATTCCAGGCTTCGGCAGACACCGCACTATCGGCATCGCCCTGCAGGTTTTTCAGCTCATGGATAACCGTATGATAAATATGATACAGAGTAGAACTTTGGAAATGGTCATGCTTGCCCACCAGAGCCGTCAGCAAATCAGAGTCTGCCAGTTCCTGCTCATCAGGGGTCTCATCCTGATCCAGCTCACCCAGCTTACTGGGATCCAGTTGCCGGTATTTTTCCAGAAACAGCTTGTTATCCTTGGTAATCCGGTTAATGACCAGGGTTTTGGTCACCATGACGATAATCGCCACCACCAGCATCAGCAGAGTCAAACCGATGACCACCCAGCCGTCGATTGTCACGTTTTGGACTATCACCAGGAAATGGCTATCGCTGCTGGCGTTAGACTCATCTTCACCAAAATTCAGCACCGAAAAATCCGGGCTTTGACTGCGAAACGCTAGCTTGATCCAATCGTTGCTGCGCACCGTGGCAGCAATCTGCACCTCATCCAGCAAACCGGTGAAATTATCACCAATATGGATCAGCGGATTCAAGGCCGGCAAACTCAGCGGCGCACTGCCTACCGATAGGCCATCAACAAACAACTCTAATTTGTCCGCCCGCGCGGTTAAGGCCACATATTGCCAGCGTCCTGGGGTCAGGTTGGCCGCCGGAGTGACGGTTGCGCCCAAACCGGCACTCAGTGCAGTGCCCTGCAGCGTTAAGGTCAAACGGTTTTCACCATCCACTGCAGACAGTACATTGGCAGCAGTTTGGGGTTGATCAATCTTGATCCAGGTGGAAAAGGTCCAGCCTTTTTCCGGGGTAATCGCCAATTGTGGAGCAGGATTGACGGTAATTGCGCCACTGCCATTAAACTGAGCCGCCGCCCCTATCCAGCCGGCCGGCAAAATCTGCGCTTTGGAATCCACCGCATGGCTTAAATAAGCCGTGGTGTCTAAAGGCAGAGACTCGCCTTCCTTAAAGTGAAACACCAGACTTTGAGCGGTATCGTATAAATTTTTACCGTCTGAACCATCCGGCGCATTATTATTGCCGTAATATAACCAGAAATTATCGGTATCCACCCCACCCCGCACCTGTGGTAAGCGTACCCAGACCAAACCGATTTCACTCAGCGCATCCACCTGCTCGACCTGATAATGCAAGGGGGTTTTATCGTCCTGCAAAAACCGCACATCACGGCCATTCTCGGCCAGTTCGGCAAAATACCCAAAATTACCAGCATGCAATCTGATCAACACCGGAAAATCAGTTAAGGTCTCCTGAATGTCGGCGCCAGTGGCAGCTGCATCCACACTGATCTGCCGCCGGGAACTCCATTCATCATTCCACCAGGCCAGCGCTATTAAAGGAAACAACAACGCCACCAACCCGGTCAGGTAATATCTTTTTTTCATGGATAATTTAAGCAAAGGAAAATTAATAAACCGTTATACACAGTCAAAACTGCACAAAAATCTCGTTAGTCGTGCCTGCAAAGCAACTAAAAAACATAGGATGCCTGAACACAGCAGCTTGAAAATCGCATCAGTGGAACGCGTCCATCGCGATTGATGCGCGTCCTTACCTCGGCACATCCTATTTAGCCTGTATGTCAAAATACACTGGATCAACTACTGCTGGTTGACCAACATTACTTTGTCGGAAACGCCAGAGGATGTGCCGACTCTTGAGGCATATCGTTCGCGATTGATATGCATCACTGCGTTCAGCGCATCCTACTCTGTATCCGTCAAAATAAGATTGGTCGAGTTCTAGTGGTTGCCCAACATTACTTTGACGGAAAAGCCAGAGGATGTGCCGATTCTTGAGGGGTATCGTTCGCGATTGGTGCGCATCACTGCGTTCAGCGCATCCTACGCCCTATCCGTCAAAATAAGATTGGCACATCACAGGTGAAATAATCACACATCGTTAATTCAAAGTAAAGCAAGAAATAGGCCACAAATAAAGCCACCAAATATCATAAGCTTATCTGTGAACCTAATAATAAATGCTGCTATTTCAGCAGAAACTGCTGATCTACTGTTGATATATCAACAAATATACCTACAAAATCAACAGCGATGCGCACGCCTAAATATTAACTTGTTCCAAAACAAGCAATCTTTCATTAAAAACAGTCCTTAGCTAAGCACCACAACCACTCTTACCTTCCCGGACATCGGCAATACTACATTTACCGTAACCAATCACATCAGAACTGAACAGACTGCTGGCTGTTTTGCGCTTGGTGGATTCATCATTATTGTTATTATTGTCGGCCATAGTACTTTGGGTGGCGGTTTTGCTGGCGGAAGCTGCGGCACTATCTGCCCCGCCCACTACAGGCACCACCACTGCAGTCGGCACCCCGATGGTGGCGACCGTTGAGCTGATATTTTGCGCCCCTACCACTGCATTAGCCGCAAGTACTACCTGTCCGCCGGTAATCCCGGCTTCGCCTGCATCTATAATACCAAACGGTGCAGCCAGATAGACATTGCCGCCACCGATAGCCTGAATACCACTACCGGATATCACCGGTGGGAAGGTTGTGGTTACAGTACCGGTTAACGGATCTACGGTTGTAACCGGCGCTGGGGCAGAAATCGCGGCTTTAGCACCTTTACCCGCATCTATGTTACCGGTGGTGCTCCAGGCGGTAATATCGCCGCCCCCCAGGCTGAATACCCGCGACTGATTGACATTGACGTTACCGTTGGACAGAATATTCAAGCCACCCTGATCCGCCACCACAATACCCAATTGATCGGCAGTTTTGCTAATACCGGAAAAAGTTCCGGCCAAGCCGACATCGACTTTGCCACCAGGGGTAAGAATATTAATATCTCCCCCTGCTGCTGTTTCGATTTGACTAAACACCAGACTCACATCACCGGCATATTTACTACCCGGAAACAGAGTGTCAATCGCATCGGTGCCAAATTTATACAAGGCGGCGCGCTTGTTGGGTTCTATGGCGGCGGCAAAGGTGGAAACTTTAAACTCCTCAAACAAAGTGGCTAAAATCTGATTGGTGCTAGCCTCGGGAAGTTGCATTTGCACAATATCATCCAGCAAACTGGTCAACAATTGATTAACACTGGTTTTTTGGCTAGCCGTCATGTTTGCCGCGACTTCCAGTTTATTTACGGTTTGCGCCAATTGCACCAATAAACCGCTTAACTCTTGCTGCTGGGCATTATCCAGACTGGTCAGAGATTTTAACTGGATAATTCTTTGAAAACTATTGGTCAGTGCGGTATTCTGCTGTTTCTGTTGATCGGCGGTTAAACCGGCCAAATTTTGTAATTGACCCAGATAAGCCCCCACCGCCTGATACTTGGTGACAAAACCGGCATAATCGATAGTGCTGGATAAACCGGCCAGCACTTCGATACTGGCGCCGTTGCTGGGTAAAGCCGAATTGGACACATTGCCCACAGTCTGGATACCGGTTGCGGCACCCAGATTAATATTACCACCGGCAATTACCTGCAATTGGCCAGGACCTGCCACCTGAATCACCTGGGTATTCGACATGACGCTGCCATTGCTATCATAACTAGTATCGAAACTGATATTTTTACCAGCCTGCACCAAAGTCACATCGTTGGTAGTCAGATTTTGGGTGTAGACACTGGTGTCGCTGATATTACCTCCGGCAATTATATTTGCCGCTTCCGGCAAATTAAAACTGGCGTTAGCCAAGGTTGGAAAACTGATGTCGCCCAGTCTGGCCATAATCAGGGGTTTGTTAGGGTTGTTCAAATACTGAAGCGTACTGGCATGGCTTGTATTGATCAATTTTTGATACGCAGTGGCATGAGTTTGTAAATCTGTTACCGGATTTAAAATGCTGGGTAACAAGGCAGGATCTTCATCCGACATAATAACCGCCACAGTTTGACTGGTTAACAAGCCGGTATCCATACCAATATTACGGTTTGCCAGTAATTCCAGCGTACCGTTTACCGACGGATATAAAGTCATTGCATTATCAATTTGGATATCCCCGGATAAAGCCGTAGCTTTCAAAGTGGATGGATATACAAAGTATTCAAAACCGGCGCTACTTGCACTTCCGAGTTTCTTCAGCGCCGCAATGCTGCTGTTGGAATTTAAAAACGCCACATTGCCGGCCACTGCCTGTATATTCAGGCTGCTATTGTCACCATAGGAAAAAAATTCAGGTTCTAAAGATTTGCTACCCTTAAGCACTGTTGGATTCATGGCCGTGGCCACATCCACATCCTGACGTGCCTGTAAATTAAAATTGCTGGTGCCCAAATCCAGAATAACACCAATAGTATTGGTGCTGCCAGCTATCGGGCTTTGCGAAATACTGTCTCCCGCTGTCAAACTGCCGCTGCCGTTTGCCACATAATATTCGCCACTAACAATATTATGTCCGGCTGTGACCTGCAAATTGCCACCGCCATTCACATAGGTAGAGGTCTGCGTCCAAGTATTAACATCACTAATCACACCCAGCGGCTTACCGGTAGTTGGTATCATCACCGATAAATTATTCACATCGCCACCAGCAGTCACTGTGACATTACCACCACCCAAGGCCCCCACATTCTGATTAAAGTTGCGTGATCCTTGTGGATAAATATTAGTAATATTGGATGGAGTTCCAAGGTTACCGCTGATATTGATACCCCAAGCCGTGGATTGCAGACCAGAGGCAGAGCCAGAACTAGCACTGCGAACCAACCAGTCAGTGATTTGTTGACCTGTCTGTTGACCCTGGATGTTGCCGCCGGCAGTTAAACTGATATTACCGCCATTGCTGGGATATTCGGCATAAGGATAGCTGCTTAAACCCAAAGTACCCTGACTAAACAAACCATAACGCAATACCTGATTAAGCTGGGTTTGGCTTAAAGAACTGATATAGCTTTCCAGACTTTGGCCGGCTTGTTGCGCC
This sequence comes from Methylomonas paludis, assembly GCF_018734325.1. NCBI lineage: Bacteria > Pseudomonadati > Pseudomonadota > Gammaproteobacteria > Methylococcales > Methylococcaceae > Methylomonas > Methylomonas paludis. The sequence goes on from NZ_CP073754.1 coordinate 2,059,466, forward strand.
GGCAAACCTGGAATCGTACCGGCCAGCAAATCAGTCAGGGTGTAAAGCTCTGTAGTACCAAAGGTATAAATAGCTGAAGCGTTATTCGAAGAAGTCAACTTTTTAGAAGAATCCTTATTCAACACAATATCCTGACCAGCCTGAACATCTATGCTGCCGGTGCCGGTTCTCACTACCACTTGAGTAAGTGTTGTATTGCCGTGAAGATGTCCAGACGGATCAGGCCCCAAATAATCAGCAGCCAAATTCACTGTACCGCCAGCCACTAGATGATAACTCCAGGACAAACCCGGCTGTATCACATTTTGAGCCAGAGAACCAGTGTCCTGACCAAGAATCTGCGTGGTCGCCACACCATCTGAAATACTGGCGTTAATATTCAGATTATCGGCAGCCCGTAGGGTTAGAAAGCCGGGCAGACTCAAAGCACCTGTGCTGTCGGCATAACGCCAGTTGCCGTTCATGAAATCCCAGACACTGGACAAAGTTAAATCGCTGCTGCTGCGGATCTCAATACCCGGCAAAATCTGCAAGTTGGCACCGGAATTATCCGTCAATACCGGTTTGGCATTCATAAAACTGCTGGTGTCCTGTAACCAGGTATTGATATTGTCACTGCTAATATTGGTAACATTATCATAAATCCGGGTAGCTTCCAGGGCAGTATGACTGGCATTGGCACCGATGATTTTGGCATAAATGGCTGTAACCGCCACGCTGTCGGTGCTGTCATCCCGGCCTGTGCGTAAATGTACGCTGCCGCCGCTGCCGCCACTGACATTAATCACACCGACCTTGCTACCGTCCTTAGCGGACAAATCCAGCAGCCCTGTGCCGTTATCGTCTCTATGTACGGTGTCCAGCGTCACACTGCCGCCGGTATTGCCGGCCGTAGTGGAACTGGCATCTATTTTACCGGAACTGCCGAGAGTAATGCCGTTGCGGCCATAAACCGTTACACTGCCGCCACTGGCGGCAGTGGCATTAATGGTACCGTTAATAGTGACAATACCCTGATCTACATTTAATACATACTGCTGGGCGTTAATCACTGCACCGCTATCAATGCTGATATCGCCATTGGCAATTTCCAGGCTTTGCCCGGCGGAAAATCCGGCACTATTTAAGACGACATTCAGGGTTGTATAACTCGTGTTATTGAGATCATGCACATCCAGGGTAAAACTACCGTGACTGACACCTGAGGCGGTCGTAGTGCTGCCGCCCAGCGTATCAATACTGCCATCCCAGCCAAACTGGCCGTTGGGCGTATTGACATTCAGCGTACCGCCATTGCTTAACAACTGCTTGGCACCACTAACCGTTTTTACCACACCGGCCAGGTTTACGGTCGCATTCTTGGCGATTTCAACATTGCCTTGGGCTGCACTCAGCGTCAAACTGCCGGCAGGTGAATATTTACTGGTAGTGCTGTACACCACTTCCCGGCCACTTAAATCGATATTACTGCCGCTGTTGATATTAATATCGCCCTGGCCGGCATTCAGGCTTAAACGCCCGGAGGGTAAATCAAACAGGGCATTGCTGGTAATGCTCCCGGCGTTAATAGTCCAACTGACACCCAGACCTACCGGCAGGTCTTTTACAGTCTTATTATTGTAGTTAATCGTAAGCAGATGATCGCCGGCATTAATGGTGGTCGTAGCACCGTTACCGCCGCTTAAAAGCTGCGCGGACAAATTAACATCGCCAGCCACAGTCAACACGCCCGGTGAGGCCAGCGAACTAACACCAGTGGTGGCGTCTATGATTTGCCCCTGACCATTAATAGCCTGATCTGCATTGATATCAACTGTATTAAAACCGGTAATACCATATTGACCACTGCCCAGCACGATATTTTGCCCACTCAGTTGCAAAGTACCGGTGCCGGTACCGGTCTGCTGGGAAGTGCTATTGGTGTTAGTGAAGGTCAGGGTGCCGCTGGCGGTAATTTTGGCCGTCTCACCCGCATTAAAGCCATTGATCGCGGCAGCATCCACAGTCAGATCTTTACCGCTTAAATTCGCTCCTGCGTAGATATTTAGATCGCTGGCGCTATGCAAACTCAAAACGCTGGGATTAAAGCCGCTGGAAGTTAATAATGCATCGGACAATACCAGACCAGGGGTATTGTCCGGAGCTGCACCGATACTAATGCTGCTGGAATTCAAAGCCAGCGCCCCGCCATTAATGTTAATACTGCCTTTAAACACCGTATCCTGGCTGGAGTCCAGCAACATGGAACCATTGGCAGATAATACCGCAGCATCCTCCACCGTTAATACCCCGCCGCTGCCGGCCAGCGGCAGATCCCGGTTAACGCTTAGCTGCCCAGCTGTGGAGACCCGCAATAAAGCACCGTCACTACTGGTACCATTGTTGTCTTCCAACTTCACTGTGCCGGTGCTGGTATCGCTGGCTGTACCCGTGGCTGTGATTTCAGCACCACTGGCAATATGCAGAGTGTTGCTGGCGGCCAGTAAAATTTCCTGCCCACTTAGTGCATTGGCTTTACCAGCCACATCACTCGCCACTGTCAAATCGCTGGTTTCGATAATCAAATGTTGACCGCTGGAGTCTTTATAACGCTTACCACCCAATAACAGGCTAGGTGCTTTCAGCGCCGTCAACTGACTGGACAGCAAACCCACAGTATTACTACCCAGACTGGCTAAATCTTTACTGTTACCAACTACCGTCAAGGAAGTACCGCCGATATCCACCTGACCACCCAGACCATTTACCCCAGGCATCGCCAACAAGGTGGCGGCCAAAGTCAAATTGGCATTGGCAATAATACCCAGGGTTCCGGCATCTTCAGGTAATTGTGGCACCACTGTGCCATTTTGACTGGCCTGGGCGCTAAAAAAACTGTCAGCCAGATAGGCGGTAAATTGGGATGGGCTTTTAGTATTGCTGTTAACCACCAGATTACCCGACTTGTTATACGACAGGGAACCGGTAAACAGGGAGCCGGATTGCACGGCAAAACCCTGGGTACGATTGTCGGCAATACTGGTACCGGCGACACCGTAATAGCCGGACACCACTTTGATACCAGCACTATTGGTAATGGTTTGAAACTGATCCTGGGTACCGGCTTGCGGGGTAATCAGATAAGCGCCCGGCAATAAGGCATAATGAGCGGGTAACAAGGTATACCAGCCGGCCGCCAGACCGGAGCCGCCATTCAGATAAACGCTTTCACCAACCGTCAGACCGGATGTAGGCGATTGCGCCGGGTCGTAAGCGCCCAAGGCATTATAATAGCCAGGGATCACGGCAAATTTTTGGCTATAACCGGTGGAGGTTGGATCCAGCACGTCATTACTACCGCCTACCCCGGTAACAAACTCATAGGCATACAGATTACCGCCGCCGGACAAATCTATGTTGGCACCTTTTTGTAAGTCTATGGTTTTAGCCTGCAATTGCAGGCTTTTTTGCGGCAAGTTATCGGCATTCACTACTATATTGCCACCGGATACCGGATATAACCATTCGGTGCCGCCGGAACCAAGGCCAAACGGAATAATAGCGCCAGCCCCCGAGACGCTGGTCAAGCTGCCGTCAGCCAGCCTGAGTGTATCAGCCGCAGTTAAGATCAGTTCGCCAAACGGTGCCGCCAGCTTACCGGACTGGTAAATATTATTGGCATTAATAGTCAGCACCCCGCCAGCCGAATAGATGGTGCTGGGTGCACCGGGGTTACGCTCTATGCTGACATCACCGCCGGCATAAATGGTGTAATTGCTCAAAGTGGCGGGATAAACCTGCTGGGCTTTAATATCCAGATTACCGGCCAGATTCAGTTCACCCAGAAAATCTTTATTGTTGGGTGAACCGATGCCACGCAAGCGAACATCACCGCTACTATTCAGATTAACCTGATTAAAACCGTTAAAACCCAGGCCGCCGATTAAATCAATACCCTGAGCGGTTACGTTTAGCGTCGCAGCACCGGCAACCGCATCAGGTGCCAGCAAAGCGGAACCATTGGTTCTGGTTAAACTGGAGCCCAAACCCACATAAGCCGCGTTCAGCGTCACGGTATTCGCGTTGCTGGCCTGCAGATTGGGACTATCCAAAATTATTTGCCTGCCGGCTGTTAAAGCCACATCACCATCAAACACAATGGCACTATTTAAGCCGCCATTTGTCACTTGGGCATCGGTTTTTAAACTAATTGAATCAAAACCGGCGGTATTGATTTGGCTGGCGTTGACATAGGCTTTTTGAGCATATTGATTAGCAATTTCATTGCTCTCGGTCAAACCGCTCGGCAGGTACGTCTTATCAGTGGCACTGATATAGAGGGTGCTGGTTAAGCTAGGGTCAATGGTGTCAGGGAATGGATTGATATACCCAACAGGTGACGAGTTGTCCCGCGTGGTTTTATCCAGAGTAAGTTGCAGACTACCGCCAGCTGCCCCATTGCCACCACTTTTTGCAGCAAAACCGCCATCAGCCAGTATGCCTTCTGCGGCAGCAAGCGAAATACTGCCACCTGATGAAGCAATATTCCTGCTGATGACATGAGTACCATGTTTACCGGTTTCCAGGAAATCCAAGGTCTTGGAAGTGCCCGAGACATCAATCAACGAACCTTTATTAGTGACAATATAGCCGCGATTGGCGGTTAGACTGACACTACCGCCAGCTTTCACATCACCAGTGGTTAGACCATTGCTGGTGTATTGGGGCACAAACACGCCTCCGGCCAGTAGCTGACTGTTGGCCCCCAGCCAGATGTATTGTGAAGCCAGGTAGCCAGCATCGGTAGAGCCAGTAGGGGTAGTGATATTCAGATTAATATTACCTGCCGGCGCAATAACACTGCCATCGACCCAAATGGCAATATCCGAGTTCAGGGTGATATTGCCGCCGGCGGCCAATTCATTGAGCTTGGCCCCTTCACCTATCTTGAGGGCTTCCTGGGCTTTTTGATCGGCAGTTTCTGCATACGTTAAAGTAAAATTGACCGGTTTATAAATATAATTGCTTAAATCCGGCGTACTGGTCAGATCAGTCAAATGGCTGCCGGTGGCGGTTTGACTGGCTGTCGGACTTAATTGGCGCAGCACCTGACCCAAATCAAGTTCAGTATTTTTTAATACTTGTGGCGCATATTGATTAGCGGTGATGTTATAGCTGGAAAAACCGCCTTTTTGAAAACCGCCCTGCGCTAATATACCAGGATCCAGCACCAAAGCCTGTGGGTTACTGGCCGCTTTGGCGGCATCACTACTATTGCCTATCAACACCTCGCTGCTGGCCAGGGTTAAACTACCGTTCTGGGCTAACCCCCAGGCATCCAGCTCACCGTTTAGCAGCAAATTAGCGGCTATATTAGTAACGTGGCTATTGGCAATCAGGGAAATAGATCCGGCGCTGCCTTGCGTGAGATTACCATTGGTTTGCAACCAGCCGCCGCCGCTGACATCAATTTTGCTGCCTGTTTTCAAATTCAGATTGGCCTGCTCGCTAACCAGATTAACACTGCCGCCTGTAATGGCCACCGGGCTCAAAGCGTTACCACTTTGGATGTCCTGCGCATCATTCACCCACCAACCGCTGACATCAATCAGTGCCGAACTACCCAGGGTAATCGCGCTGGCTGTATCGTTGGTCAAGGGCTTGATGCTCACGGTGCCGGAGGGAATCACAATACTGCCCAGGATATTGCTGGTTTCGGCATTGATATTCAGTTTGCCGCCGGGTGCCAGTTGCAGCTTGGTATCTTGGAACAGGGTTAATGAGCCACCGGTTTTAATGCTGGTATTCAGCAATCCGGCGTTATGCAAATTGTTGACGTTGAGATTTAAGGCGACGGGGTTGCCGTTCGCATCGGTTGGCAGCGCATCGGCTGCCCCCAAAGTTCGACCACTATCGCTAGTGCTGAACACCACATTCTGCTGACCGTGACTTCCGTCCGGGACCAGATTAATATTCAAACTGCTGCCGGCCGCCCAGTCTGCACTTTGGCGCTGTAAATCCCCGGCGATGACTTGGCCTTTCAAGGTGCCGTCCAGTAGGGCAGCATAGCCGGTAATATTGACGGTACCACCGGCTTTACCTTCCACATAGCCGGCCTGATAAGTATTTAAAGTGATGATGCTGCTATAGCTGCGATTGGCGGGGGCGGTACCGATATCAAAAATTGAGCCGTTGGAAACCAGCCCGGTAGTCTGAATATAGCCGGCTTGATAAGCCAGAGAGCCACCCGACACATCCAGGGTGCTGCCGCTCTTGACGATGACATCACCGGTTGAAGTCAGATTGATGGTGCCGGCAGTGGTGCTGCGTTCGTCTATATTTTCGGCAATGCGCTGCACGGCGCCGGTAATATCGGCAATTGGCACACTGGCGCTGAGCAGATTGCCGCTGCTGTCATAACTCAGGGTGGCGTCACGTACATCCACTTGCACTGTCTTGCCGAATAAAATGCCTTTGCGTTGCAGGGGCGCATCGCGCAATTCATTAGATTGCAGTTTCAGGCTGACGATATTGCGGCTCATGGCCTCAGCCACATTCTTGATACCGGAAACATCAACTGTGCTACCAGTTTCCAGATAAACTCGGCCAGTGCCTTGTGTGGTCGGAGCCTGCGGGTCCTCAAAAGCATTAATAGCAACATTGCCACTGTGGGCCTGTACCAGTGAACCTGATAATAAATTTACCTCATGACCACTGATTTCTATTGAGGATTGGGGCTGGCTTTGGGCCGCCAGCGCAGTGGTGGTTTTATCGCTGACCAAATCCACACTGGTGGTACTGTGGGTACCTAGAATGACTTTGGCGCTGGTGGCCACTTGAGAGGGGTCAATACCTTCAATAGCCGCAATACCACTAACATCGCTACGCACTGTGGTTTTGCCCGTCAATAGAGGTGTGGCAGAATTAAAACTATTCACGCCCTCCCTGGCCAATAAGCGCACCGAACCATTCAACAGCACCGAAGTGGTTGCCGAAGCAATACCGTCCTGATTGACGGCAAAACCCATGATGCTGACATTGCCGGTTTCGGCCAGTATTTTACCAATGCTGTCGTTAGTAACCGTCCCGCCGGTGCCGACTTCAACCAGGAAACCACGGATATCCGAACTACTGCCGGCCTGCTGTAAATAGACTTTGTCGGTTGCCGCCGCCAATATGGTTTGGCCGTTGGGTGATTCTATGTCGCCTTTATTGATAATAGTGGGCGCTGCCAGTAAGACCAAGCCGCCGGAAGCGGTGGTGATTTTGGCACGATGACTACTGCTATCACCATCCAGAGTAATCTTAATTGATACCGGCTTGTTATCGCTGCCCAACACCACGTTACCGTTGGCGTCATGCAGATAAATCTGCCCGTTGCCGCTAAGAGATGCTGCGCCATTGCCTGAGTTATAGGCGCCGGCGATACCATATTGCAAGCTTTCGGCCGTTAGACCCAGGGTACTGGCCACCAGGGAATTGACATTGACTTGCGAGTCTTTGCCGAATAAAAAGCCGTTTTCATTGATTAAATAAACCTGACCGTTGGCGGTCAATGAGCCAAGAATATTACTGGCGTTGCTGTCGTGAATATTATTGATCAGTATTGCCGAATTGCCGGCTTCCTGATTAATAGCCACCTTATCGCCGGCGCTGATGTTAAAACTGCTCCAGTCTACCGTCGCTGATTTATAGTCCTTAGCTTCGTCAATATTCAAGGTATGTTGATTAGCGCTCTCCCAGGCGGTGACACCCGTGCCGATATGGGCAGGATTACTGGCTGTGGCATGATCCAGGGTCACTCCAACCTGACTCTCGGGTATGGGTAATTCTGCCCGCGCTGCCGTGATCCCTGCTCCGGCCATCACTCCGCTGGCAATTAAGGCCCGAATGGCTAATACCAGGGGTTTGGGTTGAGAAATGGGCGATGGGAACATAGTAAAACGACTGGATGACATGTAGCAAAGTACCTATAGATTTATAGATGATATTTTAACTTATTAGCATTTGAGCGGCTGACTCAAATGGCCCGCACTACTTAAGTAAAGGTTATACCACTGGTAACTGGTTTTAAAACCAGCTTATCTTTCCCGCCTGAGCGGGTATGAAAATTAAGGCCAAGTTGCGAATCCATCGATTCCACTACGTTGCATCGAGGCTAAGGGCCGCGATGACACAGACTATCGTAGCTCATTGCGCAGGGTGTTTTCGCGATAGCTAAACTCCAAACACCTGCGAAGTTTTGGTGGCTTGCCTGGCGGCTAAGCCACCCTACATGACTGTTAAGAGAGTTGACCCAAGGTCTACACAACATCCAAGCGTGATTTTCGGGCCATCAGCTTCGATGATCCTCGATTCCACTGCGTTTCATCGAGGCTACGCAAAATCGCCGGGATTTTTAATCTGTCGCCGGTTAAATCCCAATTAAGTCCATATCTGGCCTGAGTGTAAAAAAAGAAAACCCGACTCAGGTATACACCCAAGCCGAGTTTTTAAGCCCATGTCAGGAGTCCCAGCTTAGCTAAAAACTTTGCGGTAAAGTTTTTAGCTAAGCTACTACTCAAAATGGAAAGCAGACTCTGAAAAAGCCGGTCAAGATTTCTTTTCGAAACCCAGCCTGCGGCTGAAACAACTTAATCAGAGCCCCCATCCTCCTTATCCTTTGCGATCGCTCCTTAACTCCCTTCGATCATTCCCAAAATCCGTTTTCCCACTCCAGTGGGTAGTTACATCCTGTTTGAACCATCCAGTCCAGGCTGATGCGCTTGCATCAGCATCCGTTTCCCTAATCCGTCGCGACCGCTCCATCAATTCCTGCCGGTCTTTCCTGTATCCTTGTCACCTATTCCGTCAGGTGGAGTTCCTTACTTGCCATCTGTTCAGGCCAATGTTTTTAAACCCAGCAAAGCTGTTTTAAAAAAGGCGGTAGCAGTTGCGCTACCGCCTGCCGAATCCATTTACTGTACTTTATCCTTGTCCCATCCTCATCCTTGGATGGTGCCGTCCCTGGCTCCAAATTGCCTGCCAGACAATTCTTTAGCGCTTATTGCAACTCAATGGTGTTGCCATTGCCGTTGTCGTAAGCATAAGGCACGATACCCAGGTGGGTATAACCGTCAGAACCTAAGTGAGTCAGACCCACGATAGGGTGAGTGGTGACATAAGGTACATCAATAGCGCCGGAATCAGTTGCTGTGGTAGCGAAGATACCGGTGCTACCCCAAGGTTGAATCACCGCAGCGTTAACTACGCTGGCAACTGCAACACTACCCAGATGGTTACCAAAATCAGTGAACAGAGATTGTTCATGTGAGGTACCAACGCTAGGATCAACAATAATCTCGCCTTCTGCCCAATAAGGGTAATTGCCGGCTGCTACGTTTTCGATAGTCGGCGCATAGCCGTCAATTTTGACATAACGCCAGTTTTTACCGCCGGTGCCAGCTGTAGTAACAGTGTTGTTACGGTCAGCACTGTTAACAGCGATACCCCAGTATTTGGCGCCGCTAACATTGTTCAAACCGCTGTTGTTGGTACCACCTTGCCAGTCCAGCAGCAAATCCTGAGTTGCAGAAGCACCAGTCGGACCCTTAACCAAAGGAGCCGCAGAACTTTCTGCTGCGCTTGTATTAGGAACAAGTGCGGCAGGAGTTGCTGCTTGGTCAACGTATGGATAGTTCAAGATTTTGGCGTATGCCACTGCGCCGATAGCAGCACCGGTATTACGCAAACCAACTGCCACTTTAGTGCTGGTTGGCGCGCTAACGCCGGCAGCAGTACGGATAGAAGCATCAGTCAACGATTTTGTAGTACCGCCAACGTTCAATTTAACGTTAGACCAGTCGGTGATATTACCCGACAGAATTGAAGCCAGGAAGTTGCGGCTGATGGATGGCAGGCTGGCTTGATCATAAGCACCAACTGTGACAGTGGCCGGCAAGTCGCCAGTGGCGATTTGGGCAGCTTGTAACACTTTATAGAAATCCAGGGTTACACCGATACCGTATACCAGACCACCAGTTGAAATCCGGTTAACAGCACTCAGGTTGTCTGGAGTTAAAGCATAAGTCCAGCCGGCAGTAGTAGCGTTGGTAGACACTTCTTTAACTGGATCTGGGTAGTTGCTTGAACCTTGAGCCAACAATGCCGCAGTATCAACACCGGCAAAACCACCGTGTGACTGGGTAGAAGTCAGGAAGGTACTGGCATTGGCTGTGGTGATAGAAGCCGCATGGAACGGTACTGAAACACCGGATACGCCATTAACCACCAAGCTTTGAGTGGTGTTAGTCCAGGTCGCTTGCAGTTTGCTGGTTGCTGTATGGAAAATATCCAGATGATCCAGCGGCAAGTGCGCCAGAATAGGCACTACACCGTAACCAGCCGCACCCAGTGAGCGTTTTTCCAGCAGGATTTTTTTACCGCGCAAGGCTGCATCAGTCAGCGTGCTGGCACCGATAAAGTAAAATGAGGTAAAGCGTGAACCGTTAGAGGTGGAAGTAGCGGAAATATCTTGGAAGATATCCACACTGCCTGGCACAGACAAAGCGTCCAGCACCACTTGTTGATAAGCCAGATCCTGAGCAGCACCACCAGAAGTGTAGATGACATAATCAGGAGTACCGTAGTTGCTGGCATTTGCGTCATTGGCTTGCCATGGGGTGATCGCGTGAGCGGCTTGTGAGCCGGCCAGTAATGCAACTGCACTTGCCAGTGTTTTGAGTTGGTTAGAAAAATTCATTTTTTATCTCCAAATTTAGGAAAGGCAATTCATACCTGAATTGCCCAATAGATTAGATAGCCGCTTTTTGTGAACGACGTTTCAGACCCAGTGCGCCGAACAGACCAGATGCAAACAGCCATACAGATGCTGGTACTGGCACTGCGCTGGCAGTAGGTGTATAAGTCAGTACGCCGGCTGAACTTAATGTGAACGAACCCAATTCAGTGGTGGTATTAGGTGATGATGTTGTCAGACTTGGGTTGGTAGCCCAGAAGAAACCTTCTGTAGTCGCACCTGTACCAAATGCGCCTTTGCCGCTGGCACCACCGCTAACAGGGGCTGCATCCTGCCCCAGACCGCTATAAAATTTATCAAGAGTACTTTGGGTTGCACTGTATGGTGCGTCGTCTACAACATTGCTGGCTTGTCCAGCCAAGCTGAAATTGTTGAGATGATTTAGCCAAGCACCAATTGAACCTGTTGCGCTCAAAGTGTTGCTAATGTTCAACGCACCATTGGCCTTGAAGTCTCCGGCGATAGTCGCGGTTGACAACAAACCCCATTGAGCGGACGCTGTATAGGTAGCTTGTGAACCAGTGCTGTCCAAGTTGGTGAAAGCGGCGCCATCTTTTTGATAACCACCGATGACAGACCATTTAAAACTGCTCAGGTCGCTCAGAAAAGGGGCGAACTGGCTGACAGCGCTTAAATTCCAGCTCAAGCCAGATGAAGTACCTTGGGTACCATTGACAAAGCTGCCGTAGTTCAGACCGGTATCACCCAGGGCCAAATCATAGATAAAAGTATGTTTGTACTCTGCGCTGTTGACGTTATTGTCCACACCAGATAATACGATCGAGGAAAAGTTTTGAACGTTGGCCGTATCACCTGGGGTCACTACAGCCGCCGATGCGGTACCTGCAGCCAAAGCCAGCGTAATTGCTGCTGCTAGTTTGTTTACGTTTCTCATAATTGATAACTCTCAGTAAGTGTGATTAAAAAACAACTCTGTGAGGCGGTATGCTTCCGAACCTTCACGCTTACATATAAAGCAGTTACCATGCCAACTTATACGATATTGTTTTACAAGGGAATTTAATCTATTGCTATTAATACATGCTGGTTAATAAGCAACGTCTGCTGATTTGCTGTTGATATATGAGCAGTTTTGACTTTCTATAATCTGTACTGAGTGGCATTAATAGATTTGACGTCTGCTGCGCGAGACAATTTCAGTCATGGCGAAACAGGGTCGTGCCGGTGTTGCATGTGTTGGTGATGCATGGCATGGTGGCCATGATCGTGTAACTGGGCAGTAAACCAGTCATGTACGGCGGCTATTATCTGCTGATTACGACTGAGGTAACTGAGACTGGCCCCAGCAGGTTCATCGGCATAGATTATGGACAATTGTTCTGGCCCGGCATGCTGCAATACCGCCAGACCCGGCATATCGGCACCATGAATAAAAGCCGGCCCTGAGAAATCACCGTTTTGAAATTTTTGCGCCATGTCCTGCAAATGCCGGCGGATCAAAGCAATCTGCTGCTGGTCAGCAGGATCTTTGGCTATCACGCGCTGCACGCCGCCATCGGGGTTGGCGGTAAACTGATGTTGGGTTTTTTCCAAGTCAAACGGCATGATGTGGCTGCCGCGTTGCACGACCTCGGCTTGCCGGGTGGTAGTTGCGTCTTGGGCTGTGACCAAGCCGATTGGGGGAAATACCAGCGCAATTACACTGCTAATCCGTATGAGCCAGTTGCCGACTTTCATTGTAGCCATGAGATATACCTTAAATTAATTACATGAATTAAGGGTATTGAACCATAACTCGCTTAATTTTGGCTATGTTTGCGTTAATAATCGATTTGGTTCAAGTGGTACAGGATAGTGTTGAATCCCGCTGACCCTGGTTTGATTAAGGCTACGCTGCGAATTCCTCGATTCCACTGCGTTGCATCGAGGCTACGGGTCGCTTTGATTGAGGCTGTGTTTGGGTTGATAGCGGGTACAGGATAGTGTTGAATCCCACTGACGCTGGTTTGATTTAGGCTGCGCGGTGAATTCCTCGATTCCACTGCGTTGCATCGAGGCTACGGGTCGCTTTGATTGAGGCTGTGTTTGTGTTGATAGCGGGTACAGGATAGTGTTGAATACCGCTGACGCTGGTTTGATTTAGGCTGCGCGGTGAATTCCTCGATTCCACTGCGTTGCATCGAGGCTAAGGGTCGCTTTGATTGAGGCTGTGTTTGTGTTGATAGCGGGTACAGGATAGTGTTGAATACCGCTGACGCTGGTTTGATTAAGACTACGCTGCGAATTCCTCGATTCCACTGCGTTGCATCGAGGCTACGGGTCGCGATGATGCAGGGTATGGTAGCCTGTTGCGCTGGGTGTTTTTGGGATAGCTAACACCCACGAAGTTTTGGTGGCTTGTCTGGCGGCGAAGCCAGCCTACGGGTTAACCCGGCAAACCGGATCAACAAATTGATTTGTCAGTATATGGTATTAAGCAAGTGCCATTCAAACTGTGACTTTAATGGCAGAAATCACAAATATTTCCGCATTTTGGCCAGCACTTCCCGACTGTGTAGAGACTGGCCCTGTAAATACGCATCCAGGATGGTTCTTAATAGTCGTTTGGACTCTGCCAGGGCCAGACTATCCAGCTCCTGGTGCTGGGATAATTTTAATAAGGTATGGCCGGAAACCATGCCTTCTGCCGCTGCCATCATGCCCACTCCGGCGATAAAATCATAGCGTAACTGGGTTTGTACGGAATGCTGGTGGTGATTGTCCCAATCGAGTTCTAGTTGATATCCGGTTTGCAACAATAGATTCAACTCAAAATAACGTAGACTGGCTTCAACAGACTGGTTTACGGCTAAAGCCTGTAAACAGTGTTGATAATCTGCAAACAGTTCTGGATATGGATCGTGTTTGTGCAGGAGTTTTTGCAGTAATTCGTTGACATAAAAACCGCAATACAGGCCAAGCTGCTGCAATGAATAGGTTTGCTGCAGTTCGGCTCCAGTCAGTAGTTTTAATTCTTTGTTATCCAGATAGGATAATTGCAAAAGCAAAAACGGCTGTAAAACGCCGGCCAGTTTGGATTTGGGTTGGCGTACAGCCTTGGCCAGCATGGGAACAATGCCGAAGTCGCGGGTAAATACATCCAGCAGTAAGCTGGTTTCCCGGTAGGGCTTTAGTTGCAGGATGATGGCCGGCTGTAGATAAACTGGCGCGGCCATCATTGTTTAGTCACAGTTGTCGACAAAGCCCAGGCTTTGTAAGGCCCGCTCACTATCCGACCAGCCTTTTTTGACTTTCACCCAGAGTTGCAGATAAACTTTTTGGCCTATGAGTTTTTCGATATCCAGGCGGGCTTCGGTGCCGATGTTTTTCAGCATCTCACCCTGCTTGCCGATGACGATACTTTTTTGACTGCTGCGTTCAACCCAGATGGCCGCATAAATTTTGCTGAGCTCTGAATGTTCTTCATAACGCTCTATTTCCACCGTCAGGGCATAAGGCAGCTCATCGCCCAGGCGCCTAGTCAGTTTTTCCCGGACAATTTCAGCGGCAAAAAACCGCTCTGGACGGTCGGTGATTTGATCTTCCGGATAAATGGCTGCGGCTTCCGGCAGTAACGCCATGATCTCCTGTTCCAGGATATCCAGATTGGTGCTTTTTAAGGCGGAAACCGGGACGATGGCGGCAAACGGATATTTTTGTCTGGCCTCGGCAAAAAACGCCAGCATGGCTTGCTTATCCTTGATCTTGTCGCATTTATTCACCACCAGTATCACCGGCAGTCCGGCATAGTCCAGTTTTTTGAAAATTTGTTCGTCATAGACGTGCCAGTACAATCCATCCAGCAACCACACCACGACATTGACGCCCAATAATGTGCTGTCGGCGGTTTTGTTCAGATAGCGGTTCAGGACTTTCTTTTCATCCTGATGCATACCGGGGGTATCCATAAAAATGGCCTGGCCCACCGGCGTGGTTTTAATGCCCTGGATGCGATGCCGGGTAGTTTGGGGTTTACGGCAGGTGATGCTGAGTTTTTGGCCCAGGATATGATTCATCAGCGTGGATTTGCCGACATTGGGTCTACCGATTAAGGCCACATATCCGCACTTCATTGACTATTATTTTCCAAAATTTTTAACATATTTTCTGCTGCTGCCTGTTCGGCTTTTTTACGGGAAATCCCCATACCGATACTGTGTTCCTGACTGAGTGCGACGATGCATTTAACCTGAAAGGTTTGGGCATGATCGACACCGGACATGCTGACCAGTTCATAAACCGGCAGCTCTTTGCGTTTGGCCTGCATTAATTCCTGCAAACGGGTTTTTGGATCTTTATGCCAGTTGTCGGCTTGCAATGCGGCCAGTTTTTCCGCGAACAGGGTTAAAACCCAGCCCTGGCAGACATCAAAGCCTTGATCCAGTAATAATGCCCCAATGATGGCTTCCATGGCATCGGAGAGGATGGATTCGCGGCGGAATCCGCCGCTTTTCAATTCGCCGGAACCCAGGATCAGATAATCGCCGATATGGTGGATTTTGGCCAAATCCGCCAGCGAACTTTGATTGACCAGACTGGCGCGTAATCGACTTAATGCGCCTTCACCGGCACTGGGAAATAATTCGTATAAATGCCGGGCGATGACAAAGCCAAGAATGGCATCACCCAGATATTCCAGACGCTCGTTGTTACCGGCCCCCATGCTGCGATGGGTTAAAGCCAGGATAAAAAGCTGGGGTTGTTTGAAACTCAGTCCCAGCTTTTTAGCCAGAATTTCCGGTTGTCTATTCACCTGTTACCCATCGTCAACACCTTATTTGAGCAGAGTGCCAATCCGGTTAAAAGCAATCCCATGATTTTGCCAGTCCCAGTTCATCCAGATAAAAAATGCCTTACCCACCAGATTTGCTTCCGGCACAGTACCCCAATAACGGCTGTCATTGCTGTTATCGCGATTATCGCCCATCACAAAATACTGGCCTTCCGGCACCACAAACACATCTTCCACTGATGAGACCTTGGCATTTACCAGAATGCTATGTTCTATGCCGAGCAAGTCTTCAGTCAAATGCTCTGCCCCCGTCATATTAGTACCCTGCCCTACTCCCTGATAGCGCCCCAGACTGACTTGAGGGGCAGGCTGGCCGTTGATATACAGTTTGCGGTTAAAATAGGCGATACGGTCGCCGGGCAAGCCGATGACCCGTTTGATATAGTCTACTTCAGGTTGTTTGGGAAATCTGAACACCACGATATCGCCACGTTTTGGCTCTTCCAGTTCGACAATTTTGGTGTTAAGCACCGGTAAGCGCACACCGTAGCTGAATTTGTTGACCAGTATAAAGTCCCCTACCAGCAAGGTCGGCATCATGGAGCCTGATGGAATGCGAAACGGCTCGAACAGAAAGGAGCGCAATATCAGCACAATGAATACCACCGGAAAAAATGACCGGGCGTATTCCACCAATATCGGTTCTTTTTCTGTCGGATACGGTAAGTTACTGGATTTTAAATACAGGTAGTAACTACCCCATATCACACCGGTAACAAAGGTGGCGGCTACCAAAAAAAATGAAAAATCGTAATCCATAAATATTATCTTATTGTAATTGGCTTAGTCTTTATTAACCTGCAACACCGCCAGAAATGCTTCCTGCGGAATTTCGATGCTGCCTACCTGTTTCATGCGCTTTTTACCGGCTTTCTGTTTTTCCAGCAATTTTTTCTTACGGGTAATATCGCCACCATAACATTTGGCGGTGACATTTTTGCGCATGGCTTTGACGGTGGAACGGGCGATCACTTTAGCGCCAATGGCTGCCTGTATCGCTACTTCGTACATTTGGCGCGGAATCAGTT
Organism: Methylomonas paludis; assembly: GCF_018734325.1. Taxonomy (NCBI): domain Bacteria; kingdom Pseudomonadati; phylum Pseudomonadota; class Gammaproteobacteria; order Methylococcales; family Methylococcaceae; genus Methylomonas; species Methylomonas paludis. The sequence goes on from NZ_CP073754.1 coordinate 2,076,063, forward strand.
CCTGCATTTTTTCCACCAGATCCCGGCCACGGTTCTGGCTTAAGTCGCGATGCACGATAATTGATAAGGCATCCACTTTATCGCCATTGATCAGTACATCCAGTTTTACCAGCGGAGCCGGTTCAAAACGTAAAAATTCATAATCAAACGAGGCATAGCCCCGGCTCACCGATTTCAGGCGGTCAAAGAAATCCAGTACCACTTCGCTCATTGGCAGTTCGTAACTCAGCGATACCTGACTGCCGGCGTATTGCATATTTTTCTGCACGCCGCGTTTTTCGATACATAAGTTGATGACATTACCCAGATAGGCTTGCGGCACCAGTATATTGGCCAGAATAATGGGTTCGCGTATTTCCAGGATGGTGCCCACATCCGGCAGCTTGGCCGGGTTATCCACCAGCACCACTGTGCCGCCATGAGTTTCAACCTCATAAACCACGGTCGGCGCCGTGGTGATCAGGTCTATATTATATTCGCGTTCCAGGCGTTCCTGGACTATCTCCATATGCAACATGCCCAGAAAGCCGCAGCGGAAACCAAAGCCCAGGGCCTGGGAGGTTTCCGGCTCGTAATTCAGCGCTGAATCGTTTAAGCGCAATTTATCCAAGGCCTCGCGCATCGTGCCGAAATCATCGGAACTGACCGGGTATAAACCGGCAAATACCCTGGGCTGAACTTTTTCAAAGCCGGGCAAAACTTCTGTGGCCGGATTATCGGTGGAAGTAATGGTATCCCCCACCGGCGCACCAAAAATATCTTTGATACCGGCGACGATAAAGCCGACTTCGCCGGTCTGCAATTCCTGTTTTTCCAACTGTTTGGGAGTATAAACCCCCAGTTTGTCCACCGGAAACGATTTGCCGGTGGACATCACGGTAATTTTTTGTTTGCGGCGCAGGCTACCGTTGACTATGCGTACCAGAGAGACCACGCCCAGATAATTGTCAAACCAGGAGTCGATGATCAAGGCCTGCAATGGGCCATCTTCCTTACCGCTGGGCGGCGGGATTTTTTGAATCAGTTGATCCAGTACCGCTTCTACACCCAAACCGGTTTTGGCGCTGATTTTCAGTGCTTCATCGGCGGGAATGCCGATTACATCCTCAATTTCGCTCATGACCCGTTCCGGCTCGGCGGAAGGCAGATCAACCTTGTTCAAGACCGGCACCACTTCCAGGCCTTGTTCCAGAGCGGTATAGCAATTGGCAACACTTTGCGCTTCTACGCCCTGGGCGGCATCCACTACCAGCAGGGCACCTTCACAGGCCGCCAGCGAACGTGACACTTCATAGGAAAAGTCTACATGGCCGGGGGTGTCGATAAAATTAAGCTGATAGGTTTCGCCATCACTCGCCTTGTACTCCAGCGTCACACTTTGCGCCTTGATGGTAATGCCGCGTTCCCGTTCCAAATCCATGGAATCCAGCACCTGCGATTCCATTTCCCGAGCCGTGAGGCCTCCACAAATTTGAATAAAACGATCCGCTAATGTCGATTTTCCATGATCGATATGGGCGATGATGGAAAAATTTCTTATATGTTTTTGATCCACTTAAATTGTTTATGTTGTTTAACAAGGCGGATGTAGCCGGACATCCGCAAAAATAGCAGGCAAGGGCTTAGTGCAATAACTGTCTAAGCTCGGCTATGGTTTCGGCTGTCAAAGCCTGGCGCAGATTATCCCACACTTCGCCATCCAACTCTTCGGCCAGAATATCGATGGTTTCGATCAGATCGTCGAACACCGCAACCGGGTTTTCCAGCTCACGCGGCTCCATGTAAAACGCGATGCCGGGGCAATAGAATTCATCCAGATGTTTATCCGGAAAAGTACCGGGCTGACTAAGTGAAGCCACTGTAAAATGGACGACGCGGTTTTTATCCAGCCGCTCAAACACCTGAACGCTGCCGTATTGCAATCCGGCCCGTTCGAAGGCGGCAAACAGGGTCTCACCATTAAAACCCTCATCTGCCCGGGCAATAATGCTGAATTTAAGTAATTTCGGCAATTCAGAGCGCTGTTTGAGGCTGGGGGGCCTTATGGCATTATCATCCAGTAGGGCATCGCCATCAATCAGGTGATCTACTGAAACCGATTCAGCCGGCTCATCATAGCCGCTGTCATCATCCGGGTTGTCGAGATCAGCTTCATCATAATCATCCACCTCGCCGCGATCGCGCAGGGTTTTAAAAAAATGCAAAATCAGGATGCCGAGTATTACCAGCACACCGATTAAAATTATCACGACTCTTAATAATTCTTTATCCATTAGTTTTCTGCCATGCTAACCGCTTCTTCAATATCAACTGCTACCATTCTGGACACGCCAGGCTCCTTCATGGTAACACCTGCCAAATGTTTTGCAATTTCCATTGTGACTTTATTGTGTGAAATATATAAAAACTGTACTGTGGCTGCCATGTCTTCCACCATCTTTGAGAAGCGTACCACATTGGCATCATCCAGCGGCGCATCGACCTCGTCCAGCAGGCAAAACGGAGCGGGATTAAGTTCAAAGATGGAAAACACCAGTGCCACTGCTGTGAGGGCCTTCTCGCCACCGGATAATAAATGGATGGAGCTGTTGCGTTTGCCGGGTGGCCGGGCAATGATGTTGACACCGGCTTCCAACACATCCGGTTCGCTTAATTCCAGATAAGCCTGACCGCCACCAAACAAACGCGGAAACTTTTCTTTGAGGCCGCTATTAATTTTATCGAAGGTTTCCTGGAAACGTTGGCGGCTTTCTTTATCAATTTTACTAATGGCCTGATCCAGGGTAAGCAAGGCTTGGGTTAAATCCAGATGCTGCTCATTCAAAAACGCCATGCGTTCCGATTGAGTCTGGTATTCCTCAATGGCGGTTAAATTGATAGAGCCGAGTTTTTCGATCTCTGTGCTTAATTCATCCAGCGCACGTTTCCAACTGGGTTCTGCGGCATCGTCCGGCAGATTGGCGAGAATGGCGGCGACATCGGCATTGACTTCTTTGAGCTGTTCTTCCACGGTTTGCTGACGCACCCGGCTATCCTGCTGTTCAAAACGCAAGCTATCCAGCGCTGCTTTCTGTTTTTCCAGATCGGTTTGGGCTTGGGCATATTGCCGGCTTAATTCGTCGACATTATTTTCATTCAGGGTTTGGGATTGGCGGCTGGCTTGCAATCGGGTCTCGAACTGCTGTTTTTGCTCCAGTAAAGCTGCCAGTTCCTGTTTTTCCTCATCCAGCGGCGCGACATGCACCTGAAGTTTTTGCTGGAGCTCGCTGATACGATCAGCCGCCTGCTGATTTTGCAATTGCAGGCGCTCAAGCTGTTTGACCGTGAGAATTTCAGATGATTTAAGTGATTCGATTTGGGCGTGTAATCGATGCAGATGGCGGCGGGCTTCATCCAGACCGGCATTGCTGTCCTGCTGGCGATTCTGCAGTTGCTGGTTAAGTTGTTCCAGTGCGGATTTTTCCGCCACCATTTCGGCCAAAGCCTGTTCTGCATCCTGTTTCTGCAGTTCTGCGGCGGCGCTTAGTTCAGCATTTTCTTGGGCTTCGGCGCTGATTTCAGCTATTTCATGCGCAAGTTGGTTTAAGCGTTGCTGCTGCTGTTCCAGACGTGCCGATTGGGCGCTATGTTCGGCTGTTTTGGCGGCATACTCGCCACTCAAAAGCTTTTCCTGGCGCTGGTATTGCTCCCGACCCGCTTCTGCGGCGTGCAAAGCCTGTTCAGCAACAGCCAATTGTTCTTCGTCAGCCTCTATCGCCAGTTGCAGGGTCTGCTGAGCCTGTTTTAAGTCTCTTAATTCTTTTTCGCGATGCAATACCCCGGCTTTACTGTCACTGCCACGGCTGATTCTGATCCAATGCCGGCCCAGCCAGGTACCATCGGCCACTATCACGGATTCATGTCCGGCCAGTTGCATGGCTCTGGCTTGGGGAATGGTTTCGGCACAATAAATGCCGTTTAACAGGCCGGACAAATCCCAGCGACACCGGACTTTGCTGAGCAGATCGCTACCGCCGGACTGGGACTGTGGGGCTGCGGCAGTTTCAAAAACGGTCAGGGACTGGCGGCTGAGTTTGTGCAATTCATGCAGAATGTCATCGGCGCTATCCAGACAAATGGCTTCCAGATAACTGCCTAATACTGTTTCCAACGCCGTTTCCCAACCGGTTTCCACTTCCAGAAATTCGGCCAATCGGGGTTGTTGTAATATGCCGACCTGTTCCAGCCAGACCGTTAAATCTTTTTTATCCTTGCCCATGGCATGTTGCTGCAATAATTCCAGTGCGGCGATTTTGCCGTTGATGCCCTGCAATTCGGCGCGACGCTGATGCAGGGTATCCTGGGTTTGTTTAATGGTCGGTCTGAGCAGGCTGATCTGTTGCAGTTCGGCCTGTAATTGCTGCTGCAGGGCGCTGCGTTCGGTTTCCAGCATTTCCAGGGTGCTGTCCAAGGTTTCCAGTTCAAACTGTAACTGGCTGTCCTGCAACTGGCTGCGCTCGCTGTGTAATTTTTCCAGACGCTGCTGGTACTGGCGTTGCTGACTATCCATCTGTAGCAATCTGACGCGTTGTACTTCGGCTTGTTCGCGGTATTTGGCATTTTCTGCCAGAAAGGTTTCCCATTGTTGCTGCCAGCGCTGCTTCTGGGTTTGGGTATCTTCTTGCTGGATCAGGGCATCTTCTTCGCGTTCCTTGGCAATCAGCATGGTTTCTTCCGCTTCCAACAAGGTTTGGCGAATTTCTTCGAGCTGCTGACTATCCTCCTGACATTGTAGCTTGGCTAGTTGAGCCTGTTCCTGTAAGCGGCTGATTTCGGTGAGGGTTTCGGCGTGGGAGTTTTGATGATGCTGGATGGATTGTTCCAGACGACCGGCAGCCGAGACCACGCTGTAATATTCTGCCTGCAGGCTGTCCAGATGCTGTTGCTGGTGTTTCTGGGCATCGCGCTTGCTGTTAATGCCGGCGTCCAGCTCACGCAGTAACACGAACAGTCGATTATGTTCTGCGGCTACTTGTTGCAATTTGGCTTCCAAACCGCTGGCAGCAGCCTGGAAGCTCTGCCAGCGCATAGCCAGTAATTGCTGTTTTAACAGACGTTCGCGTTTTTTGAGTTCGGTATACTTTTCGGCTTTTTGGGCTTGCTTGGCCAGATTTTTAATCTGTTTGTCCACTTCTTCGCGCAGATCGTCGAGACGTTCCAGGTTTTCGCGGGTATGACGCATCCGGGTTTCGGTTTCCGAGCGGCGTTCTTTGTATTTGGATATGCCGGCGGCTTCTTCGATATGTACCCGCAGCTCTTCGGGTTTGGCTTCCACCATCCGTGAGATGGTGCCTTGTTCGATGATGGCATAACTGCGCGAACCCAGGCCAGTGCCCAGAAACAAATCGGTAATATCTTTGCGTCGGCAGCGGGCGCCATTCAGCATGAATAGCGACTGACCATCGCGGCTGACTTGGCGTTTGATGGAGATGCTCTGGTATTTGGCGTATTCACCGGCGGCCTTGCCTTCGCTATTATCGAACACCAGTTCCACAGAAGCCACGCTGACTGGTTTGCGCCCGGATGAGCCGTTGAATATCACATCTGCCATATTGCCGCCGCGCAAATGTTTGGCAGAGCTCTCGCCCATTACCCAGCGCACCGCATCAATAATGTTCGACTTACCGCAACCGTTGGGGCCAACTATTGCAGTCAGGTTGCCGTTTATCGGTATGGTGGTGGGATCGACGAAGGATTTAAAACCCGCAAGTTTGATTTTTTCCAGCTTCATGACTGGCTGAACAGGCCCGGAATTGATAAATAATAAGTTATTATCGACGATATGTTGCTTAGATTCGACTGGAATTTTAAACAGGCGCGACAATCCCAGCAATAGACCTATAAAATCAATCGCTTATTCAGCTTAGACACCAAGATCAGGATTGTCAAAAATTTAGTCGGGAACTGACTACCTGCCGGACAATAGCCGATTTTATGATAAGGGGGCAAAAAACTTACCCCCAGACACTAACAATACGCCTGAACCAAATAAAAAATTATTTGGCCTCAGCAAGCTGAGCCGGATCCTTGATTTTTAACAACCAGCCATCCTGACCTAAGCAACCGCCATCCGCCGCTTTGGCTGTGACGTGTACCCGGGCAAAACCATCGCGTAAGGTGGCCGGCAGCTTGGCGTTGACCAGCAGAAAGGTGACTTTGTTGGTGACGGTTACCGTGAGTTTTTCACCTTTGGCTTCTGCGGTAACACTGCCTGGATCGGTGCCACGGCTGGCATGAAAGGAAATTTGCGATTCCGGTGCTACCTCAGCCAGATGGCCTGGATTGGCATCGCGAAACTTGGGCTTTTTACAAACTTTCTCATCTTCTTCGTCGGGTGTTACTGCCCATGCGGTACTGCTGAATATGAGGGTGCTGATCAGAATAATACGCTTCCAGTTGATAGGTGTTTTCATAGTCGGCCTCTTGATTATTATTGTAATTATTGCAAACTGGCTGGTCACTTTAATCAGTTTTCTCAAACATTTCAATGCCTAAATCAGCTATTATTTTTGGCTTGATGGAAGCATGTGAACCTTAAACTCCTAGTGGTTGACCAATATTATAGTTGTGCCGACTCTGGAGGCGCATGGTTCGCAATTGATGCGCATCACTGCGTTCAGCGCATCCTACGTCGTATCCGGCAAAATAAGATTGGTTGAGTACTCATTAAATCAGTAAATGTTACGGCAAAGCCAGCAAGCGGACTGATCTGGAAACTTTAGGCAACATTTAGTAACTATTAGCTATCCTGATTGCAGATTCAGCACTGCTTTGACAGTTTATTGCGTTAAAAATACCAGCCCAATGCCATAAGTCAAGTACCGATGACGCTTACTAAGCCAGAACAAGACAATAGCTGCAGGGTTTTTTAGTGTTTTTATGAGATAATAACGAGTTTTATTTTAGCCGTAATGGAGATTTTGGATGACCGCATTGATAGGCATTATCATGGGTTCCTCAAGCGACTGGGAAACAATGCAGCATGCTGCGCAAACCCTGGAACATCTTGGTATACCGCATGAGGTCGAGGTCATATCCGCTCACCGGACTCCGGACAAATTATTTCAGTATGCCGAAAATGCCGCAGACCTAGGTCTGGAGGTGATTATTGCCGGTGCCGGTGGTGCCGCGCATTTGCCGGGCATGACTGCCGCAAAAACTGTTTTGCCGGTACTGGGTGTGCCAGTACAATCCAAGGCGTTAAACGGCATGGATTCTTTATTATCCATTGTACAAATGCCGGCCGGAATCCCGGTGGGTACTTTGGCAATCGGCAAGCCGGGCGCGATTAACGCGGCTTTGTTGGCTGCCGCCATTGTCAGTAATAAACACCCGCAGTTCCGGGCCGCACTGGATAATTATCGCCGCCAGCAAACTGAAACCGTTTTGGCTAGCCCAGATCCCAGACAGGTGTAATTATGAAAATAGGTATTTTAGGTGGCGGTCAGCTCGCCAGAATGATCGCTTTGGCCGGCTATCCGCTAGGATTGAAATTCATAGTGCTGGATCCCGATCCAAATGCAGGAGCCGGTGGCTTGAGTGAACACTTGCACGGTGCATATGACGATCCGCAGCTATTGGCTGAGCTCGCCGAGAAAGCCGATATTGTTACTTATGAGTTTGAAAATGTGCCAGCTGATGTTGCGGCCTTTTTAAGCAGTCATACCACTGTTTATCCACCAGCCAATGCTTTGGCTGTTGCTCAGGACAGGTTGTTGGAGAAGAATTTCTTTCGGGAATTGGGCATAGGCACTGCGCCTTACCGTGCTATCGATAGCCTTGCAGATTTAGAGCAAGCCATGCCTGAGATTGGTTATCCAGCCATTTTAAAAAGCCGGCGCATGGGTTATGACGGTAAAGGCCAGGCTTTATTGCATTCGGCGCAAGATCTTGCTGCTGCCTGGGAAAGTGTGGCTGGAGTGCCCTGTATTGTGGAAGGTTTTGTCGGTTTCAGCCGCGAAGTTTCGATTATTGCCGCCCGCAGCCCTTCCGGACATATTGTGTTTTATCCGCTCTCTGAGAATCGTCACAAAGGCGGCATTTTGCGGATTGCTGAATGCCGCAACAATGATGCGCTGCAGGCCCAGGCTGAGAATCATGTCCGGCTGTTGCTGGAAAGGCTGGGCTATGTTGGCGTTGTCGCGCTGGAATTGTTTGATGTAGATGGAGAGCTGCTGGCCAACGAGTTTGCTCCCAGAGTCCATAATTCCGGACATTGGACGATAGAAGGCGCTGAAACCAGTCAGTTTGAAAATCATTTACGGGCCATTCTGGATTTGCCGCTAGGCTCTACCAAACCACGCGGATTGGCGGCTATGGTTAATTTTATTGGTGGTTTGGCTCCAGACCCGGCTGTGCTGGCTCTGGCGGATAGCCATTTACATCTTTACGATAAAGAACCACGTAAAGGCCGTAAAGTGGCGCATGCCACAGTGCGCAGCGATGATGGGATTATTTATGCGGAAACTCTGGAAAAGCTGCGCTTACTGGCTGAAGCTGTAGACGATTCTTAAGCTATCTGGATTGGGTGCCCGGCCAAAATTTGGAGCATCCGAACAGATTTAAGAATATGTTTGCGCTAAGCAAAACGGCTGATGCGCAAAATGGAATGTAATTATTCTGCGTAAGTTTTAAATAATCCTTTTTAACAAGCAATTAGCCTCGAATAATGGGCTGCACTGCATTTAGCACATCCTACAACTGCCTGTTTTTTAAAGTGATAATTGGACGCTTAATAGTTACAATGGAATAAATATTGGCGATCTGGTGGTGTAATACGCCTTACCATTGCAGACAATAATGCCGAACCAAAGCGGATTACAAACTCCATCTGGTAAGGTAGCGAGCTTAAGCTAAGCTACCGATGCGTCCTGCTCAGCAGATCTACGGCAGAGTTTTAAGCACGCGTCGATCTTGATCTAAACAATCTTTTCAGCAGAAGATCTCTGGCAAACAATAATAAGAATGTTGGATTGGTACTCAGATACCGTTTGACCAAGCGTCTTTCTTTGAACATGCGATACAACCATTCCAGACCGTATTTTTGCATCCAATCGGGGGCACGCACTACATGGCCGGAATGAAAGGCAAAAGCTGCGCCTACGCCTATCTGTACCGGTACATTAATCCGATCCAGATGCTCGGCTATCCATTTTTCCTGTTTTGGGGCACCCAGACCCACCCATAAGAAATCCGGTTTAGCTGCGTTGATTTGATCGACCAGTTGCTGATCTTCTTCGGCAGTTAAGGCCCGGAACGGTGGTGAATTCCAGCCTACTATATCAACACCGGGAAAACGTTGCCGGGTGGCTTCAAGCAAATCGTTAAGCACATAATCCTTACCCCCCAAGAAGAAATGCTTCCAGTTTTGCTGGCGACCTTCATCCAGGCATTTTTCCATCAGGTCGGGCCCACATACCCGGCCTTCTACTGCAGATTTATTGATGAGGTTGGCATACCAAACCAAGGGCTGACCATCCATGGTAGTTAAGGCATTATTGCAGATGCTGCGCAGGTTTTTATCGGTCAGGCAGGTTACTACTGTATGGACATTGGCTATGCAAACTTGATGGGAGCCGGCAGCATTGATCCAACCTTGGAAAATGGTTAATAATTTTTCATAACTCATTATCGGGAACTTGGTACCCAGAATATCTTGAATTTCTGGTGTGGCCTTACCGGTTTTGGTGGTGCGCAAGCTCACAGCCGGCTTTTCAAAGGCGATATTGTCTGCATAACGGAGTACCAGACTGTCATTAAAGGACTTTCCTTCCATTACCTTGCTGGCCTGAACCAATGATGGATAGACCCAAAAGCTTGGTAGCATCCAAAATGCTGATACGAGTTTTTTGTGGGTATTCATTTCGTATATTCCTGAGATAATTTCATAGGTTGAATACTCCGCAACTGCCTGCGGTTTAACCAATCAAACTACATGTACAAGTTTTATGCCATTTGCCAATTTACGCCGGTAAGTGGCGTAATACCTAATACACGTCCGTGTTATCAATCAGAAAGCCTGACTGGATTAAATAAACTGAGTTATTTAACACAGTGCTGCCAAAAAATTGCGTCTATTGCCGATTTTCATTTCACTCAAATCAAAACTGCTTACCGCAAAAAACTTATGCAGAATAAGAATATTAGCAGTACTAATGCCATCGGAAATGCAGCTATCTGCACATAGCATAACGACTAAATATTTCAGTTTGATTAAATAGCACGTATAGTGCGAATTGAGTTGGCGGCGCAATGGCTTCCCTAACACTCACAATATAGTCAGCACATATCGTGCCATAAAAAAGATGAGCTAAAGCCATGATTTATAGCCATAGCCACTAATGAGCTGTTGATATATCAACATAAGCTGCTGCTTAGCTGCTGAAATAAGCAACACTGAGAGACTTAGCTTTGTGAGGACACTAGTGCCGGTGAAACGGTGCGGCGGCCTATATGGAGGATATTTGAAGAGCTGTGTTGCTTGATCGGACACTTATCAAACCCCAATCCGACTGGCAACCAGTGGTTGAGCAACATTACTTTGACGGTAGCACGAGGATGCGCCTACTCTGGAGGCGTACGTTTGCCATTGATGCGCACACTGGGTTCAGCGCATCCTACGCCGTATCCGTAAAAATAAGCTTGGTCGACTACTGGGGTTTTGCTGCCAGACTTCTCTCGGCCTGGGTACTGGCCACTTTGTCGCGCAAGTATACCGGCATGGCCTGTTCAACATTCACGGCCTGACCTTGGGCATAACCATAAGCGCCTAATTGAGCTACGGCGGCGGCTCTTGGATAAACTTCTGCCTCCACAGCCAGAATACGCTGCCCCAGATTGTCCGTCAAGGCCGATCTATGTGCCAGCCAGCCTGAGCCTACCCCATAACCGGGAGCATCCGGGAAAATCAGTGCAGTGACTGGGGTAACTGCTTCCAGTCCGGTTAATTCTGCCATACCCAGACTGTTACGTGAATAGACCCCCCAAAAAATTTCATCCATACGCGCATCCAGAGCGGTGTAAGCCATCTGCACGAGAGGATGTCTGTTAAAGCAGTCCTGGGCCATTGCTGCCAGGGTGGATACCGGGACTACCGGCAAGTCTGCGCCATAAGCTATGCCCTGCACGACACCTGCGGCAATGCGTACTCCGGTAAATGAGCCGGGGCCGCGACTTAAGGCCAGTGCATCCAGTTGCTGGGGGTTAATTTGGGCATCAGCCAGTAATTGATCTATCATCGCCAATATCAGTTTGGTATGGGCTCTGGGTTGAACAGTAAATTTTTCCTGGATGCTGCCATCCACAAATAAGGCTGCCGAACAGGCGTCTGTGGAGGTTTCTACTGCTAATATTTTCAAGATTGATTCTCTACGGCAAAAAAACGTCTGACGTCTTCAATATCGCGACTACGTTGCATGGCGGGTACGCTATCCAGAAACATCTGCCCATAACTGCGTTTGAGCAGCCGTGGGTCACAGACCATTAATACGCCGCGATCGTTGACGTCGCGTATCAATCTGCCGACGCCTTGACGCAACATGATGATGGCATTGGGTAGTTGATATTCAAAAAACGGATTGCGGCCCTGTTGTTCCATAGCCTGCATGCGTGCTTTGAGTACCGGGTCGCCGGGCGAGGCAAACGGCAATTTATCGATTATGACGCAGGATAAGGCATCACCGCGTACATCCACACCCTCCCAGAAACTGGCGGTTGCCAGTAATACTGCGTGCCCCATTTCTTTGAATTGTTCCAGCAACAAGCCTTTGGAACGAGTGCCTTGCACCAGCAGAGGATAGCTGATTTTACCTTCCAGCAATTTGGCGGTGCGTTGCAGGGCTTTATGGCTGGTAAATAGAAAAAAGGCCCGGCCACGGCTGGCCTCCAGTACCGGTATGACAAACTGAATGATCTTATCGGTAAATTCGGGATCACTGGGTGACGGTAAGCCTTTGGGATGATAAAACAGGCTTTGCTGTGGATAGTCAAACGGGCTGTCCCAGCTTTGACACTCTGCGCCATTCAAGCCTAAGTTGCTGGAAAAATGCCGAAAATTGTTGGCGACGCTTAAGGTGGCTGAGGTAAATATCCAGGTGGCTTTGTGTAGTTGCATAAAGCTGCGAAAGGCTTTAGCTATATCCAACGGGGTACGGCTTAGGGTAAACGACTTACTGAAGGTTTCGTACCATTTGATCCACTGTCCATCCTGATCGTGAATCAGGGTATAGAGCTGTTCGTCCAGAGCTGCAGCGCGGTCATAGCAGGATTCCAGACCTTTGCTGCGCACTGCTGCCGGCGCCAGCGCTGCCGTCAGGCGCTTGAGCTGGGTTTGCAGGTCGATCAAGGCTCCAGTGATTTTGGGATTGCCGACTATATCCTGCCAGTCGCCTCGGCGTATTTCCAGATCAAACGCCAGGCGCAATTCTTTGATTTGATGTTGCAGGTCTTCGCTGGCCTGACGCAGATCCGGCATATCTTTGGCATCGGTGAGAAATTCGGCCAGGGTATCACTGGCCAGATCGGCCAGTTGCTTGCCGCTGAGATTTACGCCTAAAAAATTGGATGCCACATCGGAGAGTTGGTGGGCTTCATCTATCACTACTACTTCGGCGTTGGGTAATAGTTCGCCAAACCCGGTTTCGCGGATAGACCAGTCGGCACATAATAGGTGGTGGTTGACCACGATGATGTCGGATTCTTGAGCCTGTTTGCGGGCTTTAGTCAAAAAGCAGTCGGCATACACAGGGCATTCCTGACCCAGGCAGTTATCGGTAGTCGAGGTAGCGTGATACCAGACAGGATCGTTATCCTGTACATCGGCGGCTTCGGAAATATCGCCGTTTACTGTGCGTTGCGACCAGGCTTTGATTTGGGCCAGCGCAGCGGCTTCTTCTTGTGCGTAGCCGAATGCGGTGTTCAGAGCCTGATCCAGCCGGTAAATACACAGATAATTGGCGCGGCCTTTCAGTAAACTGGCTTTGAATGGCCGATTTGGCAGGGCTTTGCGAATAATGGGAATATCTTTGTTAAATAATTGATCCTGCAGGTTTTTGGTGCCGGTAGAGACGATGACTTTTTTAAGCGATAAGATTGCCGGAATCAGATAGGCAAAGGTTTTACCGGTGCCGGTGCCGGCTTCGGCAATCAGGTGCTGCTGATTACCGATGGCGGCGGCAATTTTTTCTGCCATTTCCTGCTGACCGGCGCGGGGAATATAGCCGTTGACTACCTTGGCCAATGCGCCGTCACTATTAAAGACATCGGCAAGCTGACTCACATTATCTACCCGGCGGCGATAGGCTTAATGGCCGAAAAAGCTGTCTGCTTTGAGCTTGGCTGCTTTAGCTCCGGGATAATCGTGTTGCATTTGTCTGGATTCGGCAATTAATAACCAGCTTTTACGTTTTAAATCAAGGTTATTGCCGGCCAGTAAGGCCGCTTTTCCAGCCAGTTCTTCCGCCAGTTGGGGTTTGGCCTGCTTGATACGCAATTGGGCGAGTTTGTAGGTTAACGTGGGATTGCGGGAATCAATGCGTAAAGCCCGCTCCATGACGACTACGGCGCCATCCAAATCACCTTTGTTGCTCTCACGATCGGATTGAGTAATTAACGCCACCACAGCTGGTGATGTTCCGGCCGGTATGGCAGCATCTTCCAGTGCTATCTGTAAAGGCGGCGGTGCGCTGGGGCTGGGGTTTGCTGCGGCTATTAACCCGGATGTTGCTGCAGTTGCTGCAACCGCTCCAGCTTGGCCGGCTACCGGCGGCGTTATTGCCGGGGTGACCGGCACAGTGGGCGTTTCAACCGGTGTGGGCAAAGTCATGGGTTCTGCATGAAAACTCGACGTGCTGGACTCGACTTTAAAACTGTTGTGCGGTGGCTCTATCGCATAGGTGGCGGTGCCTGGCGTGGTTTTGCTGATATTGGGTTTGCTGGGCAGTATCGGTTTTTTTGCACTGGTGACTTTGGGTGCCACCTTGACCGGAGCCGGGGGTTCGGAACCGAAAAAACTGCACGCACTGGTAAGAAATAAAACGGGCAATACCGCCAATAAGATTTTATGGTTCATCAACAACTTCTTGTAATAACTGAGTAAATGCTGGCCATGCTGATGGATTAAGGATTGACGACATCAATAATTATCTCCACTACAGGCCTTAAAATTTTAACACTGATGGCATTAAAACCCTATCGGATTCTCGCCCTTAGTCAATAGCGTTGCAGAAAGTCGGCAAAATTCTGCTGCATTTCCGGCAAGATGCTCAATAAACGATGATCGGCATCACGCATATTTAACCGGGCATGATGGGTCTGGCAAAATCGCCAGACATTTTCCGGCGGCACTACATTATCCTGCCAGCCGTGAAATACTTCTATATCGGCTGCTGCGGGATTAAATGTGGTTCTGGCATAGCCCGGCAGATAAAAAGCCGGGGCAATCAAAAACAGGCCTTGGGGCTGAATATTTTCTGCAGCCACGGTGGCGACATATCCGCCCATACTGGAACCAGCCAGCACCACTGTTTGATAGGCCGACACATCTATTGCCAATAGTTGCCGAACTCGGATATCCGGCTCATTGCCGGGCCGGTAATCCGGGCTGATAAATTCAAAACCCTGCTGTTTGGCGGCCTGGGCCAGCGCCAGGGGTTTCTCTCCCCAGGGTATGCTGTCTTTACCGTGATTATAAATTACTAATTTTGCCATAATACCTTTATGTCACTTGAAAATTATCAAACAGGCCGGGGTTGGCACCAATTGCTGCAATATTGGTGCTAACGGTCTGTTCTACGGCAAAACGCCGCAAATAGTCTGGCCCGCCGGCTTTGGGCCCGGTTCCGGACAGCCCCATGCCGCCGAAGGGCTGCACGCCCACTACTGCCCCTATCATATTACGGTTTATATATACATTGCCCACTTGGGCATGTTGCTGAACGTAACGGCTAACCGTCTGCAAGCGGGTATGCACGCCTAAAGTCAATCCGTAAGCACTGGCGTTGATGGTGGCTATCACTTGCGGTAATTGTCCACTGCCGTAGGTAATTACATGCAGCACCGGGCCAAATACTTCGCTGTTCAGCAAGGCTAAATTGTCTATTTGCAACAGGGTCGGGGCAAAGAAACAGCCTTGCTGCAATTCATCGGCTAAATCTATCTGAAAAATTTGCTTGGCACGACTACACAGTTGCTCTACATGCTTGTGCAATTTGGCTACGGCCTGCCGGTCTATGAGCGGGCCGATATCCACGCCGATATCTGTCGGCGCACCTACTCGCAATAATTGCATGGCGGCTATCAGCCTGGCAATTATTGGCTCCGCGCTCTGCTCCGGCAGAAACAGTACCCGCAAGGCCGAACAGCGCTGACCGGCACTATTGAAAGCGGATTGCAGGACATCAGCGATTAGTTGTTCTTGATGAGCGCTGGTGTCGGCTATCAGCACATTCTGGCCACCGGTTTCGGCAATTAAAACACCGATAGCTGATTCCCGCGCTGCCAATTGTTGATTGATTACGTGTGCCGTGGTGGTGGACCCTGTAAAAGCGACGCCAGCTATTCGCACATCATTTAATAAAATCCGGCCCAGACTCGGGCCGTCTCCGGGCAATAAATGCAAGACTTGTACCGGCACTCCGGCTTCATGTAGCAATTGAACACAAAACATGGCAGTCAAAGCTGTCTGTGCCGCCGGTTTGGCGATTACGGTATTGCCGGCTACCAGTGCGGCGACTATCTGGCCGATAAAAATAGCTGCCGGAAAATTCCATGGACTGATGCAGACGAACACACCACGACCAAAGTAGCCTAATTGATTGGTTTCGCCAACCGGCCCAGGTAATATTTGGGGTTCGCTAAACAGTTGCATGGCATTGACAGCATAGTAGCGACAATAATCGACCGCTTCCCTGACTTCCGCCAGTGCATCTGGCAATGTCCGGCCACCTTCTCGGATACACAAGGCTATCAGTTCCAGGTGTCTGGCCTCCAGCATGTCTGCCGCCCGCTGCAAATACCCGGCCCGTGCAGCCACCGCAGTTAATCGCCAGTTGGGATAAGCCTGCCAGGCGGCAGACAGGGCTTGTTCTGCATCAACAGCCTTACTGTTGATGACACTGCCGACTATTTGGTTTTGCTGATAGGGGCAATAAACCGGCTGGGCGACTCCTGCGGGTTGCCTGCCACTCAGCAAGGGGGCTGCGCTCCAGTGCCGGAATGCCAGGTTATCCAGCATTTGTTGCAATTGACTTATTAATTCTGGATCAGTCAGATTCAGACCGTGAGAGTTACGGCGCTGCTTTCCAAATAATTGCGGTGGAGCGGCAATGGCTCTCTTCTGATTAGCCGGCAGCTCAGCCAGTGGATCGCGGCATAATACTTCAGCGGCCAGTGCCGGATTTTCCAATTGGTTGATAAATGAATTATTGCTGCCGTTTTCCAGCAAACGCCTGACCAGATAAGGTAATAACTCGCGGTGACCGCCGACCGGTGCATATACTCTGCAGGGTATTGCTCCGGATAACTGCTGGTATAAAGCTTCGCCCATGCCGTACAGCCTTTGGAATTCAAAACCCGGGTGATCTCGGCCAAATTCACAGATAGCGGCAACGGTATGGGCGTTGTGGGTGGCAAATTGCGGATAAAACACCTGAGGATCAGCCAGGATTGTTCTGGCGCAAGCCAGATAACTGACATCAGTGGCGGCTTTGCTGGTAAAAACCGGATAGTCATTCCAGCCATTTTCTTGGGCACGTTTAATCTCGGTGTCCCAATAGGCACCTTTCACCAGCCGTAACGGAATACGCCGACCTTGAGCTGCCGCTAAAGCGGCCAACCAGCGAATTACCGCCAGAGCTGATTTGTGATAGGCCTGTACTGCCAAACCCAAGCCCGGCCAGCCCGCCAATTCCGGCGATGAACTAACTTGGGCGAATATATCCAAACTAAGTTGCAAGCGCCCGGCTTCTTCGGCATCTACCGTCAGGCTGATATTGGCGGCTTTGGCTTGTAGTGCCAGACTGCTGAGTTTGGCACAGAGTTCCGGGCCGGCAGTACGGTATTGTAATGCCTCATAGCGTGGGTAAAGTGCCGATAATTTGATGGAGATGCCGGGGTTAGACATTAGATCGGCATCGGTTGCCACTTTAGCCAGGGTCTGGATAGCCTGGGCATAAGCCTGATAGTAATGATCGGCATCTGCGCTGGTGATGGCGGCTTCGCCCAGCATGTCAAAGGAATATCGGTAGCCGGATGAAGCCGTTAAGCTGCGCTGTACGGCAGTGCCGATATTTTCGGCAATCACAAAACCGGTAGCCAATTGCTGCAGTATTTGTTCCATCACGATGCCCAGCAGCGGCTCAGTCAACTGGCTCAGCAGGCGTGGAGTCAGGGCTGAACCGCCCTGGAGAATCTGTGCTGACATTTTGCCGGCAAGTGTCAGACCCAATGTGGTGAGATTGATCAACAGCCTTGGACTGTGCTGATGATGACTATACCAACCCGCGTCTGCCAATTGTTCACGCAGAAATTCTTGCCGGGTGCGGCGGTCGGGAATCCGCAGCAAGGCTTCGGCTATATTCAGCACGGCAATGCCTTCGGCACTGTGCAAACCATATTCATGTAAAAATGCCAGTATCGGGGCAGTGCCGATGTTACTGCCCCGCACTTTTGCTACCAGTTGTTGGGCAGACTGGGTTATTTGCCGGGCATCATAATCCAGCAGCAGATTGCGCAACTCCGCCAAGCTATCTGCTTCTGCACTCAGAAAGGTCAGATTTATATCCGCGCGTAATTCAGCTAAACACTGTGCAGTACCCATAACACACCTATTTTTATGCAGGTGAACGAGGATAATCTTGCCTGAAAATAATTTAATTTTCCATCATAAGGTTTTTTGACTGGTAAGCTGTTGATCAGGCAATTTTGCCAAAAACTGCAGACGGCACTGTTTACTATTACTGCTTTCCAAGCCGGTTAGCAAGTTGCCTGAGGCTAGTTGATGTTATATATGCATCTATAATTTTTTGTTTTCTGAAACTATTGTAGAATTCGCGCCTTTCCCTATAGATTAGAAGTCCATGAGCATACAACTTGAAGGCACGACCATTCTTTCCGTCCGACGCGGAAACAAGGTGGTGATAGGTGGTGACGGTCAGGTCACGTTAGGCAATACGGTGATGAAAAGCAATGCCCGTAAAGTCAGACGGCTGTATCACGACAAGGTTATCGCCGGTTTCGCCGGGGCTACCGCTGATGCTTTTACCTTGTTTGAACATTTTGAAGGTAAGCTGGAAAAGCATCGGGGTAATTTGACCCGAGCTGCCGTGGAAATGGCTAAAGACTGGCGTACCGATCGGGCTTTACGCAAATTGGAGGCCTTACTGATTATTGCCGATGCCAAAACTTCGCTGATTATTTCCGGCACTGGTGATGTTATTGAGCCGGAATATGATTTTATGGCCATCGGCTCTGGTGGCGCTTATGCGCAAAGTGCCGCGCGCGCCTTACTGGAAAATACTGAATTAACTGCGCGGGATATTGTCGAAAAATCTTTACATATCGCCGCTGATATTTGCATTTATACCAACCATAATCTCCGTATCGAAGAATTGGATACCGAGTCAGCAGAGTAACACATGAGTCAAATGACCCCACGAGAAATCGTCAGCGAACTGGATAAACATATTATCGGCCAATCAGCCGCCAAACGCTCAGTAGCCATTGCGCTACGTAACCGCTGGCGACGCAGTCAGGTTGCCGCGGAGTTACGTGATGAAATCACACCCAAAAACATTTTGATGATAGGGCCCACCGGGGTAGGTAAAACCGAAATCGCCCGGCGTTTGGCACGCTTGGCCAATGCTCCCTTTATAAAGATAGAAGCCACCAAATTTACCGAAGTGGGTTATGTCGGGCGCGATGTGGAATCGATTATTCGCGACCTGGTGGAAACCGCAGTCAAAATGACCAGGGTATCGGCCATGGAAAAGGTGCAGCATCTTGCGGCTGATGCCGGTGAAGAACGTATCCTGGATTTATTGCTGCCCAGAGCAGAAGGCGGGATGTTATCGGAAAGTGAAGCTGCCACTCGACAAAAAATGCGTAAAAAATTGCGTGAAGGCGATTTGAACGAACGGGAGATTCAACTGGATTTGTCGGCTCCGGCTGTTGGCGTGGAAATCATGGCTCCGCCCGGCATGGAAGAAATGACCAATCAGTTGCAAAGTATGTTTCAAAACCTGAACAGCAACCGCACCAAATCCCGCAAACTGAAAATCAAGGACGCGCTGAAACTTTTGCAGGAAGAAGAAGCCGCCAAACTAATTAATGAAGATGAAATCAAACAATCTGCGCTATTTGCTGTAGAACAACACGGCATTGTGTTTCTGGATGAAATTGACAAAATTTGTAAACGTTCGGAAATGGGCGGCGGTGAAGTGTCACGGGAAGGTGTACAACGCGATTTGTTGCCACTGGTGGAAGGCAGTACCGTCAGTACCAAATACGGCATGATCAAAACTGATCACATCCTGTTTATCGCTTCCGGGGCTTTTCATTTAACCAAGCCATCTGATCTCATTCCGGAATTACAAGGCCGTTTCCCGATTCGGGTGGAACTTAATGCGCTGAGTGCAGAAGATTTTGTGCGTATTCTCACCGAGCCAAATGCGTCCCTGACTGAGCAATATCAGGCTTTGTTGGCTACTGAAGGCGTCAGTCTGCAATTTACCGCTGACGGTATCAAACGCATCGCCGAACTGGGCTGGCAGGTCAATGAAAAAACTGAAAACATAGGTGCGCGGCGCCTGCACACTATCCTGGAAAAACTGTTGGAGGACATTTCCTATAGCGCCAGTGATCTGGGTGATAAATCGGTGAGCATAGATGCGGCTTATGTAGATGCGCATCTGCTGGAATTGGCTTATGATGAAGACTTAAGCCGTTACATTCTATAATTATGCGCCTGAACTTTACCCCTTATTTTTGTACCCCAACCGAAATAAAGTTGCACAAAATTTCGGCCATACTGGAAATACATTTTGACGATGGCAGTATTTTTGAATTGCCTAGTGAATATTTGCGGGTTTATACCCAGTCCGCTGAAGCCGTGGGCCATGGCCCCGGCCAGGAAATTCTGCAAACCGGTAAGGAAGATGTCACTATCACCGACATCCGGCCAGTCGGCAATTATGCCATTGCTCTGACTTTTAGCGATGGCCACAATTCCGGCATTTATTCCTGGGATTTGCTGTATAAGCTGGGCACGGATTTTCCATTGTTATGGTCGGCCTATCTTGAAGAATTAACGGCTGCCGGCATTAACCGAAAATCACCTTTACAAAATTTTAAGCATTGAATATGACTAACGACAATACCACCCATTTTGGTTTTAAACAGGTTCCCAAGCAGGAAAAAGTGGCACTGGTGCGCGGAGTTTTCAACTCGGTTGCCAGCCAATATGATGTGATGAACGACCTGATGTCGCTGGGCATACACCGCATCTGGAAACGCATCGCCGTGCAGTTGGCCAATATCCGCGAAGGCTATCATGTGCTGGATCTGGCCGGCGGCACCGGTGACCTGACCATTCTGTTTGAAAAACGGGTGGGCAAACACGGTGAAGTGGTGTTGGCGGATATTAATTCGGAAATGCTGCGTACCGGCAGGGACCGCTTAATCAACAAAGGCCTGAGCGGCAATATCCGCTACGCGCAAGTTAACGCCGAATGTTTGCCGTTTGCCGACAATACATTTGACTGCGTGTGCATAGGTTTTGGTTTACGCAATGTTACCGACAAAGATGCTGCTTTGCGTTCTATTTACCGGGTATTAAAGCCGGGCGGCTGTGCGATAGTGCTGGAGTTTTCCCATCCTATCGATCCGATTACTGAGAAAGTGTATGATTTTTATTCATTTAATCTGCTGCCGAAAATCGGTGCGGTAGTGGCCAAGGATGAAGATAGCTATCGATATCTGGCCGAATCCATTCGTATGCATCCCAAACAGGAAGAACTAAAAACCATGATGGAAGCCGCCGGTCTGGAGCGTTGTGAGTATTTCAATCTTACGCAAGGCATCGTGGCGATACACCGGGGCTATAAATTCTGAAGGCTTAACCGGCCTACCCCTGTTGTCGCAGTACTGACCTGGCCATATCTCACCTATCTGAAATGACTACGCACAACCCAATCAAACCCTTGTTAATTGGTGTTATTGAAACAGCACTAAACAGTTATTTGCGGCTGGATGACAATATCGAGCAATTGTTAACGCCAATGGCCGGTAAAGTGATCGCGGTACATATCAGCGGCTGGGATACTACACTTTATGTCTGCCCGAATCAGGATAATATTCAGATTCTGGAACAATTCAATGGCGAAGCAGATGCCAGTTTAACCGGGTCTTTAACGGCTTTAGGCTTGATGGGAATGAGCGCCACACCGATGCGCGCCTTCTTTAAAGGTGAAGTGCGCCTGGATGGCGATATGCAATTAGCCAGAAAACTGCAAAGATTGTTTGAAAAACTGGATATTAACCTGGAAGCTAAATTGGCTCGCTATACCGGTAGCCACTTTGCCCGGCAAGTGGCTGGTTTTGTCGGCGGCAGTCGGCATTGGGCCTCTGCCAGCCTGACTACTCTGCGACTGAATCTGGAAGAATTTTTACAGGAAGAAACCCGGCAACTGCCAGCCAAACCGGAAGCCGAACTCCTGTTCCAAGATATTGATGCCTGTCAGAGCGATTATGACCGGCTTAACGCCCGCATCCAGCGCATAAGCGCCACTCTGGAACAAACCCACGCGCATCAACCTCAAACTGGATCCTCGCTGTGATACGCCCTAAAACTTTCTTGCGTCTTATTCATATCAATTGGGTCATGATCTTTCATGGCCTGGATGAAATTGTGCTGAAAACGCCTTTATTCAGACCCATCCGTTATCTGGCCCTGCTATCGCCCAGTTACTGGCTGCGTAATAACCGTGATCCGCGCGGCGTGCGCATCCGCCGCACCCTGGAAGATTTGGGCCCGATTTACGTTAAATTTGGTCAAACGCTGTCTACCCGTAAAGACTTGTTGCCGGATGACATCGCCGAAGAACTGGTGAAATTACAGGACAAAGTGCCGCCGTTTTCCGCTGAACTGGCCCGCAAAATAATAGAGCAGCAATTAGGCATGTCCATCAGCGAAGCTTTTGCCGAATTCGGCAGCGAGCCGCTGGCTTCAGCTTCTATTGCTCAGGTTCACACTGCCACCTTGCATAGCGGCGAAGAAGTCATTGTCAAGGTGCTGCGGCCCGACATAGAGTCCAAAATACATTCAGATGTGGCCCTGCTGCATGAACTGGCCAAACTGGGTGAAAAATTCTGGAGCGATGCCCGCCGCCTGCGGGCAATTGATATCGTCACCGAATTTGAAAAAACCATTCTGGATGAGCTGGATCTGGTCAGGGAAGCCGCCAATGCCAGCGCCATCCGCAGCAATTTCAAAAATTCCGATATGCTCTATATCCCGGAAATTCACTGGCCGCTGACCCGGCGTAAAGTGCTGGTGATGGAACGGGTGCGCGGTATCCCGGTGGGTGATATTCAGGCTTTGCGGGAAGGTAATGCCGATTTTAAGCTACTGGCTGAACGCGGCGTGGAAATCTTTTTTACCCAGGTATTCCGCGATAACTTTTTCCATGCCGACATGCATCCCGGCAATATTTTTGTCGAACTACCGGCCAAATATCTGGCTGTGGATTTTGGCATCGTCGGTAGCCTGTCTGACACCGATCAGCGCTATCTGGCGGAAAATTTCCTGGCGTTTTTTAACCACGATTACCGGCGCGTGGCAAAAATGCATATCGAATCCGGCTGGGTAGCCGAAAACACTCGCGTGGAAGAGTTTGAAGCCGCAATCCGCAGTGTTTGCGAACCCATTTTTGAGAAGCCATTAAAAGATATTTCCTTTGGTTTACTGCTGCTAAGACTGTTTCAGACCGCTCGCCGCTTTGATATGGTAGTACAACCACAACTGGTGCTGCTGCAAAAAACCCTACTGAATATCGAAGGCCTGGGCCGCCAGCTTTACCCTGATCTGGACTTGTGGCAAACCGCCAAACCCTTTCTGGAAAACTGGTTCAAACAACGCATAGGCCCAACCGCCAAAATTAAAGAGTTTCTCGGCAAAATTCCGGAAATCACCGAACAACTGCCGGAATTCCCCAATTTGATCCTACACGCCCTGCAAAGCACGGCTCAGGTTCAACAGCAATTACAGCTGCAAAACAAGGAAATCATTCTGCTGCGAAAACAGCTGAAGAAAAACAACTTCAATCATTTTTGGGCGGTGGTGTCTGGGTCATTGATTATTAGTGCGGCTTTGTTATTGCAGAATTGGTTGCATTTGCATTGAGTAATGCATACAAACTATTACTATAGACTTGCGATTAGTTTTTTAGCCTATAAATAAATGCTGCCTGAGCATAAATTGCAGACTCAATCTGATAATTAAGAAAATCAGATTCAGTTTGATTTGGCAATTACGGACAACTTCGGCCACTTTGCGACATTCAAGATTTGAAATGTATGGCCGGTACATCACCGCTAGCCGCCATTCAACGTTTGCGTTACAGGCGCAATATAAGGAACATCCTGTTTGACGCATTTGTTACATTTTATCCTGATAGATATTCCAATAATTCTGCAGTAGCCGCATTCTTTATTATTCTTGCTCGTACTGGACCTACGTTATAGATAGATTCAATTAAATTCTCTTCTGATTTTGAGTGAAGATCTTCAATGGTATAAATACCAGCATTTTTTAGTTTCCCTTTTTGCCACTCAGTAAGAAGGGAAAGCACATCAATAGGCTTTTCAAGCATTGACTTCAGCGATGCTTTATATTGTTCTTTATCGTCTTTAATGTAAGCGCTTAATAAAGCGCGTACTCCCCCTATCTAGCAAAATCAGTATTTTTTAAATTCCAAGGCAACAGGGCTTCAATTTTTTCAACGGTATCGGCATAAGGCAATGCCTTGAGTACATGGGTTAAATAGGCGCAGGGTTCCAAGCCATTGGCTTTTGCTGTTTCAATTAGGCTGTAATGAATCGCGCTGGCCTGTGCGCCTTTTGGAGTATCAGAGAAGAGCCATGCTTTGCGACCCATTACAAAGGGGCGAATGGCGTTTTCAGCAAGAATATTGCTAATGTTCAGCTCCCCATTCGAGCAATACACCATCAGCTTATCCCATTGGTTGCTCATGTAAGTCATGGCCTTGCCCGTTAAACTATCCTTAGGCACTTTGTGTTGATTGTCGTCCAAGTACGCTCTCAGTTTCTTCAAAACCGGCAGGCTTCTTTTGCAGCGTTGCTGGAATCTTTCAGCGGCACTCAGAGTTTTGATTTGCCGCTCAATCATATAGAGTGTATTGATTAAACTCAGCATGTGATCGGCTTTGCTGGCTTTATGCTGCTTGCCTTTCTTGGGTTTGGGCTGCGCATCTTGAGCTTCTTTAAATTTACGGCGCGCATGATCCCAACAACCGAGCTGGATGATATGATTGATAATACAGGCGGCATTGTAAGCGGCATAACCATCGGTTTGCAGATAACCCGAAAAGCCCTCCAGCAAGCGCAACGGCACCTCCTGGCTGCGGGTCGGATCATATTCAAATAACACACTGGGTTGACCAGGCGTGCCGCCCAGCGTCACCCACATGAATTTATCCGAGGTGGCCGGTCGCCCCGGTTCTTTAAGAACCTGCACTCGGGTTTCATCGGCCATGATGATGTTACCAGCCAGTTGATGATCCCGAATAAGGTTAATCAAAGGTTGCAGCGTTCTAGCCAGTGCGATGACCCAGTTGGCCAGTGTGGCTCTTGAGAGTTCGCCGCCATAACGGGCTAAGATGTTTTCCAGCCGATACAGCGGCAAGCCATCGCAGTATTTGTAGATGATTACATTACACATTAAATCAATGCTGCCCATCGCGCCTGGAACAGGATGTTTGGGCAGAGCAGCGGCAATAATACGGCGTTGTGTTTCAGCTTGAGCAGGCTCCAGAAACACCGCTTTTTCCTGCATGTATTCTAAAACCCGCACTTGGGCAGGGATGATGTCTAATTCTTCTTTAACTTTAGTAAAGAAGGTTGTAATTGCACCGGCTTTTTCTTCATCGCTCAGTGTGATAAAGATTTGCTTTCTCGGTAAGTGGCTGGCAAATGGTTTGCGACCAGGTTTTGGCTTAGGTGGATTGGGCTCAGAAGCTTCTGATTCAACGCTCGAATCAACAGCCTCTACTGTGTCAACGGCTGCATCCGTTGCGGCTTCAAGCTCAACCGTGGCCTCGACTTCGGCTTCATCAAATAATGAAGTTTGCCCGGACTGCTCACTTGAGGGCGCAAAGCGTTTGATTTTGGATAAACGCAACGCTTCTTCTAACAACTGTATACGTTGATTGAGCGTAGCAATCACTTCTGATTTAAGCTCAACGGCCTGTGTTAATTCATCCACTCGTTGCGCTTTTTCAAGCAACTCGGCGAGCATCTCGGGCAACAAAATAGCCGAGTGTTCATCGTGTTCTATGCTAGAAAAGTGGGATAAAATCATAGGCTTATTATACCTGAATTCAAGCCAAAAAGCAGGCGTTTTTCCTTAAAAAACAGACTCATAATGCCGATTTTTATGGCCTTTCATCACGCTAATATCGTAGCCATCCAGCAGCCAATTCAATTGCTGTCCCGTTAACGTCAACAATGCCTCTTCACCCTTCGGCCACTTGAACTTATCCTCGACCAAGGTCTTGTAATAAAGCACAAAGCCCGTATTTTCCCAGAACAAGCATTTGATTTTAGTACGCTGCTTATTGGTGAACGCATACAGTCCGCCATCAAACGGATTATGGCCGAGTTCGCACTCAACAATTGCCGCCAACCCGCGATGGGATTTACGAAAATCAATGGCCTGTCGGTAAAGATAAACCTCTGTCAGCTCTAAAGAGGGGCGCATAATGCAAGTCACCGTAACACCTCTATCAATTGCTGAATCAAAGCCATATTATTCTGAGAAATCCCAATCAATTGTGTACCATCCCGGAAGCACAATGACAAACTTGGCGATGAGGGCATGGCGATAGGTGCAGCCACTTGGACACGGGTAAATCCAGTCGCTTTACGTTCAGTGTCAACCGGTTCGCAATCGATCAAAAATTTGCGCTTCCAATAACTCAACTGGTGGGTATGCAGCGCTTGCTGGCGGCAGTAGTTTACTTGGGACAAGCCAGACGCTTGCCATTGCGCGACGTGCCTTTGCCAAAAATCGTGACCGGTCTTGTTTTCTATTGATGCCATTGGTAATCCCCAAAATAATATCGATGGGAAATTCTGACATGGTAGGCTGGGGGGTGGGAATTACGCGGAAAATTGAGCGCTTACTCTTTACAGGGTAATTGGCGTGAAGAACATTTGTTTGCGCTTAAACAAGCGGTTGACTTGTATGACAATTATACTGAAAAATTAGAGGAGTGCGACCTGAAATTGGAAGAAATGCTCCAAGAATTGGCTAAATATTCCCATGAGCCGCAAGCCATAACGCGTCGCAGTCGAAACAAAAATGCGCCGCAATTTGATTTGCGTCTTCACCTGTTTAGATTATGTGGCGTCGATCTAACACGGATTGATGGCATTGACGTCACTACCGCGTTTACGGTACTTTCCGAAGTCGGGGCTGACATGTCGCGATTTAAAAATGTTAAACATTTTACATCCTGGTTGGGTTTATGTCCGGGTACTAAAATATCAGGCGGCAAAGTATTGTCTGGCAAGTCCAAGCGCACGGCTAACCGTGCTGCTCAAGCCTTAAGGTTGGCGGCGGTTAACTTACGCGCCAGTCAATCTGCGTTGGGAGCCTATTACCGTAGACTCTGTGCTCGTATGGATAAACCACGCGCGATCACCGCCTGCGCCCATAAGTTGGCGCGCTTAATTTATGCGCTATTGACTAAGGGGGAAGAATTCGTGGACAAAGGTCAACAATATTATGAAGAACGCTATCGTCAACGGGTGGTGAATTCGCTGAATAAACGCGCCGAACAATTGGGCATGAAACTGGTTTCCGCATAATAAAAAAAATAACACAACATAATCAATTGGTTGTGATTTGTTTCTTGAGAGGTTCTGGTCTAAATACGTGAGCTGCTTCGTCAAAGAAAAAATATATCCTTTCAATTGAATTCTCATTACATATATTCTCGATTGCTTCTTTAACATCTTCTATGTCTGGTAGAGATGATATATCAACGCTTGATTGACCTTTATATGATTCCTCGAATATCTTGACAATTTCTTTAAGGTTGCTTTCTATTAAATCAGGATTATCACTTTCGTCGTTACTAAGCAGCCCCGCAGAATAATCAGAAACAGTTATACCCTTTTTGCGTAGTTTATTTGTCAGAGCCTTAAGGGTTTTTGCAAGCATCCAATGATAAAACTGGAGCCCATCATCAGTATTTATAAGTGAGCTTTTATTGAATGCGACGAAAACGGGGATGAAATTAGGGTTTTCCTCTTCAATTTCAATCTCTGAGACTTTCATCAGAAATGATTTTCCAGTTCCTCGTGATCCTTCAAGAAGACAGGGCTCAGATGACTTAAGTGCTTGTATAAGATTAATATCCTGCGAGTTTACAACAGACAATCTTTTTATATCTGATTGTTTTATACTTTCTGTGCGCAAATAAAATTCAGCCATAACTACCCTTTAGGACCTCCAAAATAAACCCTTACATATTCTATATGTTTCATTTCCTCAGGAATAAACTCTAATGTTTCCAATGTTGACTCAGGGAATGATTTTAAATAGCGACAACTTAAAACAAACAAAATAACTTCCGATACCTCGTTCACCCTGTCAAAATATGTTTTCAGTCTTTCTTTATTAAAAGACAATTCAATCTCTGAGCTTTTCCATGTTTCATGGTTTCCATGAACAAACTCTGATAGTTTTCTATAAGTCTGTTTAGCCTTTGTTCTGTAAGCAGCAACATCTTTTTGAAATTCTTCGAAAAATGCTTTTGCGAATCGGGAAGAAATAACTCCATTATCGTCATCTATAAGCAAGGACCACTTAATATCACTACGGCCATCTAGCCATTCATGCAATTCGAGTTTGTGAGCTGAGAAATAGGCTGCTGCTAAGCCCATTTCTAAAGCTAGTCTAAGTGATACAAATGCTTGTCTATACATTCCGCAACAGGCACTTAATGTAGCAGATTCCAATTGCGCGCTTACTGTTTTGGGCTACCCACTTAAACCGGGACAAAATCAAGCGTTCGCCGCACAGTCCTGTATCATGAGTTAATGACTAAAAAAACAAAACGACACAAGGAATCCGTGCAACGAACCGCTCGATTATCAATGAACTGGTAGCCCGTGGCAAGAAAAGTCTTAGACAATTGGCGGTGCTGGTCAATCGATCCAAAAGTAGCGTCCATCGGCACCAAAAAGCGCAAGCCCGACGCCATCAATATCCCGAATCTGCCCTATGGGAAACCGAAGCAGGCGAAGCCTGGTTGAAACTATTGATGGTTGCGGTTCTGTACAGTTTTGGCATGGAGTGCCATGTTGGAGCCGACAAGTTGTCGCGATTTTTCAAGCTGATTCGCATTGACACGCATGTGGGCATATCTTCATCGGCATTGCGTCAGCAATTGAGCCGGATGGAAAGCCTGTTACCCGTATTTCAGCAGCGTTGTGAAAGCGGCGTTTCAGCTCAAACACGTTCAGCCGTAGTCGCCATGGATGAAACATTTTTTGGTGATTTTCTCATCCTGGTGCTGATGGACTTGTCGTCCGGTTATTTGATTCTGGAAGACATCAGCCATGACCGTCGCTTCGATACTTGGTTTGAGAAAGCGATACCGCGCCTAAAAGAGTTGGGTATTGACGTCAACCACGCCGTCAGCGACCGAGCCAAAGCCTTGATCAAACTGGCTATTACCGGGTTTGACTGTCAATCAGGTGCCGATATTTTTCATGCACAGCAGGATGTCAGCAAATGGTTGGGTGCAACGCTGGGAAGGCGGCACGAACAAGCGAAAACTCAACTGGAAACGGCTGAGGCGCTATTGAAAAAGAAACCGGACAACAACCTCGCCGAATTGGTGCAGGTCGTTGATGCAGAACGAGCCTATAAACAGATACAGGAAACACGCGCCGATTATCACGAAAATCTGGCCAGCATTGCCGAAGATGTTCATCCGTTTTCGTTAGAAACCCAGAAAATCAATCGGGCGGAACAGGTGACTTTCAGTCTGGAAAAACGCGCTCAGGCGTTTGAAAAAATCGCGCAATCGCAATCTATTGCTGACATAAAACAGACCATAAATAAGTTTCGTAATCAATTGAATGACTTAGCGTCCAATGTAGAAACCTGGTGGCTATGGGTCATGGAAATTCTAGCCGGTCTTTCGGTGGATGAGGCAACGCACTACTGGCTGATTCATGCCCTGTTACCAACGGTGTACTGGCATCAGCAACTGCTCAAAACCCAAAACCCCAGGCAAAGGGAAAAATACCGTCAGGCTTGGCAGCAAGCCGCGCAGCATTTACAGACTGATGCTTTCACAGCAACCCTGTCGGAAAGCGAATTGCAACGCTGGTTGGAATGGGCAGAGTGGATGGCGCGGAACTTTCATCGCAGTTCTTCCGCCGTCGAGGGGCGTAATGGTTATCTGTCGCAGATGTATCACAATGGCCGTGGCTTGACCGAAAAACGCCTGAGGGCATTGACAGTGATTCATAACTACGGACTCAAACGGACTGATGGAACAACAGCGGCAATGCGCTTGTTTGGTCAAACGTTTCCTGATTTGTTTTTATGGTTGGTTGCTGAAATGGGCGAGCTTCCGCTGCCAAGAAAGGGGCGGGAGCGGACTATTCATAACCCATTGTTTTTGAAAACTGTCCCGGCTTAAGTTGGAAGCCGAGTTAGTAAAACATTCATCCAATCAAGCAATAGGCTTACCGTTTTGCCATAATTCATATTCGCTAATATCAATATCTTCATTCCAAACAACAGCGTAACCAGTCGGGTCAATTTTACAGGTCTTAAAAAATACCGGATTTTGCAATGGTGCAAACATTTCATTTTTCAGTAACTTAGCTACGTCATATTCCCTTTTTTCCTGATTGTCGAATTCAACCAGTAACATGTAAGGGGGTTTGGTAGAAACTGTCGATATTTTTGGATATTTCATTATCTTCTACTTTAAGGCTGGAAGTTTATTAAATTCCTGTTTTTCCCACATGGCTAACAGCTCAGTTTGGTATAAAGTCGCCCATTCCAAAACTAATTTTCTTGCCCTATCCGGCAAATCACCTTCGAACATTTCCAGACAGTTTATATCAAACAAACTATTGAATTCACCGTAAACAGCATGAAAATGCAGCAGATGCTACTTAGTCAGTTTTTCACTGCGAATCAAATCCTGATAAAGTAAAGCAAGATATCCCAGAATCCGCACAGCCATAAAATGATCAATACTGGATTGAAACTCCAGCAGCAGATAAACATACAGCTAGTCATCCCCACAGCGGATGCGCCAAATCAAATCATCTTCGCGATCACGTTAATCATCGGTAAGGCATGACAACAGGATATGCTCTGTTAAGCATCAATCAGGCAAATGTCAGCGCCAGAAAACCATGCTTGGCGTTCTGGCCTGACGGCTTAACTTTACAGCGTTTTATACAAAGCAATCGCTTTGTTCAATTCTTCGGTCGATTTAGCCACATCGCCTCTTTTTGACAGAATTTGGCCTTGAATGATTTCGGCGTTGGCTTCTTTGAGTAATTTGGCGTCGCCTGTCAGTTGCTCGGACAAGGCCCGTGCTGCTTTCAAATGGATTTGAGCATTGTTAAAATCACTTTTGCTGATTTCGACTAAGGCTTTTTCAATATGACCGATGGTTTCGGTAACGTTAGCTTCTGCGGCGCCAGCAATAGTGCTGGTAAAAGCTAAAACGATAACCGCAATCATGCTTAAGGTAGTTTTTTTAATGGAATTCATGATGTTGAAACAATCCTTGGATTTAGTAGATATGAGTTGTGGAAACAAAAGCCTCCGCAGACATCATATACGCATTATCAAATCACCATCGGTATTTCGTACTTGGCTACTCAGGAATAGCTAAATTTTAATCGGTGTAGCGGCTGCAGACTTTAAAATCAGCCTACCCAACACTATATTAAGCTTGCACTTTTCGCCCTTGCGATTAGGCATTACCGGGAATTTATTCTGACTATTTCTATGCAAGCTTTGGCCTTTGTGGATTTGGAAACCACTGGGGCTTCCAGTACTAAAGTACCGTATCACGGAAATTGGCATCGTGCTGGTGGATGAGACCGGGGTGCGTGAATGGAGCCGGTTAGTCCAACCCCAAACCCGGATTCCACTGTTTATAGAACAACTCACCGGCATCAGTAATGAGATGGTCGCCGGTGCCCCACTGTTTGCCGAAATTGCCGAAGAAGTGCAACAGTTACTGCAAGGCCGGCTGTTTATTGCCCATAACGCCCGGTTTGATTACAGTTTTCTGAAAAACGAATTCAAGCGCTTGGGTATGGCATTTCAGCCCACGGTTTTGTGTACGGTTAAATTGTCCAGAACCTTGTATCCGCACTATCGGCAACATAATCTGGATAGTTTGATCGAGCGGCATCAGTTACAGACTAAGGAACGACACCGGGCTTTGGCCGATGCTCAATCCATTCATCAGTTCTGGATGCATATAAACCGGGATTTTCCGGCGCAGGGTTTGCTGGATACCGTACAGAAACTGATTAACCGTTCCAGTTTGCCGTCACAGTTAGACCCAATGCTGATTTATGATTTGCCCGAAGCACCTGGAGTGTATTTGTTTTTTGGCGAGAATGATTTACCGCTGTATATCGGCAAAAGCATCAATATCCGGCAACGAGTGCTGGCGCATTTTTCTGCCGATCACCGCCACAACAAGGAAATGAGTTTATCGCAGCAATTGCGCCGTATCGAATGGCAGGAAACCGCAGGCGAACTGGGCGCTTTATTAACTGAAGCTCGCTTGATCAAGACTATGCAGCCCACCCATAACCAGCGCTTACGCCGTAAAAATGCGCTATGTGCTTGGCAGTTGCAGCAAGAACAAACCCATGTATCCCCTACCCTGATCTGGGCTGATGATTTGGATTTTGGTGCACAGCAGAATTTATACGGTTTGTATCACAGTGTGCGTGAGGCCCACAAAGCATTGCGGAGTCTGGCCGATCAACACCAACTGTGTTTAGCTGTCTTGGGTTTGGAAAAGGTGGTGCAAGGCCGGCCTTGTTTTGGCCATCAAATCAAAAAATGCCGGGGAGCTTGTATGGGTTTGGAACCCCCCTTACAACACGCTATGCGTTTGCAAATCGCTATGCAAAAATTAAAGCTGGCAGTCTGGCCGTATCCGGGCGCCATAGGCATCCCGGAAGCGGAAGAACTGCATGTGTTTGATCACTGGTGTTATTTAGGTACGGCTCGTGATCAGACGGAAATTGATGAGCTATTAGCCACGGGCCGACCAGTATTTGATAAAGATACTTATTTGATCGTCAGTAAGGCGTTGAAAAAAGCCCATGGTGTGATACTAATCAAGTAAACCGGAGCTATACTGTTAATCTAGCGACTAGTGGTTGACCAACAGTACTTTGACGGCAGCGCTATGATGATATGACGACTGTGGATGCGCATGGTTCGCGATTGATGCGCATCACTGCGTTCAGCGCATCCTACGTCGGATCCGTCTAAATAAGATTGGTCGACTAATAGTTATCGCTATATCACATCTCCACCCACATAAGGATTGCTACGCATTTCTGCACCAAAGGTGGACATAGGCCCATGACCAGGTATAAACGCTACATCTTTGCCCAAAGGCCAAAGTTTTTCTCTGATTGAGTTCAGTAAAGTCTGATGATCGCCTTGGGGGAAATCTGTACGGCCAATTGAGCCTTTGAATAACACATCCCCAACCAGCGCCAAACGCTGAGTTTCACTAAAAAACACCACATGGCCAGGGGTGTGGCCCGGACAATGGATTACCTGCAATACTTCTTCCCCAACCTGAACGGTATCACCATCATTGAGCCATCGATCCGGGGTAAACACAGCAGAATAAGGAAAACCAAAATACTCGCATTGTTCCGGCAAGGATTGTATCCAAAAATCATCGGCCTGATTTGGCCCGTAAATCGGCAATGCCAATAGTTCAGCCAGTTCGGCTACGCCCCCTACATGATCTAGATGACCGTGAGTGATTAAAATAGACTCAAGCTCCACTCCTTCCTGTTTAACTTTGCTCAATAGTTTAGGAATATCCCCACCGGGATCGACTAATGCGGCTTTATTGGTCTGTTCGCAAATTAATAATGTACAATTTTGCTGGTACGAAGTAACGGTAATAATAGAAAAACGCATAAAATAATTTATCTGAAGTTTCCCAAAAATTTGTAGATTGTTAGAAGGCTTTGCGAGTGTTTATAAAGAATTGCTTTTGATGTTAGGCGCTTGTCGACTAATCATATACGTTAGACATTAATTGTTTATTTTCCTTAAAAAACAATACTTTGATAGTGAATGAGATCAAGTTTTACTGTATAATGAAAGTTCCTAACGCTTTGATTAGACAAATAAAAAGACCTCATTCATGTTCATTTTACGCGATATAACACAACCCTTACAAGCCCAATTTAGCCACTCTGAACTAGGCAAAGAGCGGTCCTCATTATTCATCCGCTGAAAATCTTGGAAGCGGAACGTAAGTGGAGCGAAGATTTTTAGTCCCCGATAGGCGTAGCGCCGGGCGGGTTTTCGAAGCGAAGCGGAGAAAACCTGCAAGGCATCGCGAAACGCCGTCAAGTCACTTGGAGCCGAAGTTCCGATCCCCTTGTTGGGTCGGAACGAGGTGAGGAGGACGAATCGGGGCCGCCGGAGGCATTAGCGGTCGCGTAATTTTTGCCGCTTGTTGGGGCTGGGATGCCCCTAAACAAGCTTTCGCAAAAATAGCGACTCACTGATATACCCCCCGCGTCAGACTAGTTGTCGTCTCAAATTTTTAAAGCCAATAAAATTTGAGATTAGAGATGAAAACATATACAAGGTATTCTGAAGACTTCAAAGAGCAAGCTCTGAGAAAAGTTTACAACCGTGGAAACGACCAATCGATTCAGGATATTGCGAAGGACTTGAACGTTTGCTGGCAAACCCTAAAAACATGGATGAAAAAAGCTAAATTGCATAACTCCCGAGATCTACCGTCGAAATCGAAACGCCCTGATGATTGGCGTCCTGAAGAACGTCTCTCAGCGTTACAGAAATCTTATGGCTTGAACGGGGAAGACTTGAATGCCTGGTGCCGTGAACAAGGGTTATTCGTTCATCAGCTTGAGCAGTGGAAAGCTGAATTCTGTCGTCAGGGTGGCGTATCTGAAAAAGGTGAAGTGCATACCCTAAAAGCGGAAATTCATACCCTGGAGCGAGAGTTGTTACGCAAAGACAAAGCCTTAGCAGAAGCCGCCGCGCTGTTGGTTCTGCAAAAAAAGTTCCGAGCGCTCTTGGGGGGAGAGGTCGAATGACTGCCCACGAAGAGCGCAAGCAAGTAATTGTTTTACTGAATGAATCGATAATAGCGGGTGCGCGGCAAGCCCAAGCTTGTGAAGTGCTGGGTTTAAGCGAACGCACCTTGCAGCGCTGGCAGACCGGTGAGACCGTTCATTGTGATCAACGTCCATTACGTGAATATCAACCGCCGCATAAGCTTACCGTCATGGAGCGAGCCGAGGTGTTGGCTGTTGCCAATTCCGATGAATTTGGGCATCTGCCGCCGAGTCAGATCGTACCTCGGCTGGCCGATCAAGGCCGCTATCTGGCTTCTGAATCGACATTCTATCGCGTACTGCGAGCAGAAAACCAATTGGCACACCGTCGCAGTGAACGCCCTGCTCAATCCCGCACTAAACCGCGTGCCCTCTGTGCCACCGTACCTAACCAACTTTATAGCTGGGATATTACCTATCTGCCATCAGCAATCCGTGGACAGTTTTTCTATCTTTACCTGTTTGTGGATATTTTCAGCCGAAAGATCGTGGGTTGGCAGGTGTTTGAAGAGGAAAGCAGTACCTTGGCAGGCGAATTGTTACGTGACCTGTGCCATCGTGAGGGGATACAGCCCAAACAGCTGATACTGCACTCTGATAACGGTAGCCCCATGAAAGGCGCTACCATGCTGGCAACCTTGCAACAACTCGGTGTCATGCCCTCGTTAAGTCGGCCTTCGGTTAGCAACGACAATCCTTACTCAGAATCGCTCTTTAAGACCTTAAAATACCGGCCAAACTATCCGTTAAAGCCGTTTGCAAAGGTGACGGATGCTCGTGACTGGGTAACGAGACTGGTGGAATGGTACAACCACGAGCATCGCCACAGCGCCATCCGGTTTGTCACGCCAGCGCAACGCCATGAAGGCTTAGATCAAGGCCTACTGGTTAAGCGTAAAGCCGTTTATGAGGCTGCCCGTGATCGAAACCCGAAGCGATGGACTGGTAACACGCGGAATTGGGATTGCATCCAAGCAGTCCACCTTAATCCTGATAAGCCAGTGACTAACAGTAAACCTAATACAGAGGAGACAACTCAGAACAAAAATGCCGCTTAAGATTTAAACGTCGAGGCGACAACTACATTGACAATTTCCGTATACGCTGCTTTCCATTATCATCCCATTCACCTCGTCGATTACCTCAAACTGCTATCGCTGTCTTACCACCTTATTTGGCATTGACCTTAACCAAAAGCGTTTTTATACGTTTATGGCATCCAGCACTTTGCCGTGGCAGCGTGTTTGGCAAACTATTTGGGGATTAATTCCATCACCCGAAACAGATGGACGATTATTATTGGCTTTGGATGACACCATTAACCCTAAATCAGGAACCCATATCTTTGCTTGCGATACAGTATTTGATCATGCTGCCAAAACAAACCAAAGCCAATATCCTTGGGCTCAAAATATTGTTGCCGTTGGTTTACTTAAACGCATCAAAGGCCGCTGGGGTTGCTTATTCATGGATTTTCGATTTTACATTGCGCAAAAAACCCTAACGGCAAACTCGAAAAATGCCAGAATCAAAGATCAGCCTGTGCCTTTTCAATCAAAACTTGAACAGGCCTGCCATATGTTGATCGGCATAAGCCAACACTTTCCAAACACCCCTGTGCTGGCTGTCATGGATAGTTGGTTCGGTAACTATAGTGTATGGCAACCCGTACGAAAATGTTTAGGGTTACGCTTCCATATTCTATCTCGATTACGGAGCAACAACGTGTTGTATAATCAACTCGTCGAATCGAAAGAAAACAAGCGTGGTCGTCCTGCCAAGTACGGCAAGCGTATCGGTTCTACGGCTGAGATAGCCAAACAATTTGTCTCTTTAGCAAAGAACTATACCGTTGAACTCTACGGTAAAACGCGTCAGGTGTCTGCCTATGATCAAGTGGTGGTGCTAAAAACACTTAAATGTTCTGTTCGCGTTGTTTGGGTGTATCGTAAAACCCAATGGATAGCCTTGTTTACCACAGATCTGACGTTGTCGGTGAATCAAATCATTGAATTTTATGGCGCACGTTGGAAAATAGAATCTGGCTTTAAAGAACTGAAGCAAGACATAGGCAGCCAATCGGCGCAATGCCGCAAAGCGGCGGCTGTCATCAATCACTTGAACTTTTGCTTAATGGCTTCTACCCTGGCTTGGATTTATGCTGATAAATTAAAAGCAGACCCAGAGCGTCGGCATAAAGTTAAAGGTCGAACCAGTTTTGCCTTTTCTGATGTTCGACACATTATTGCTGAAGCCGCACTTAATGAGGATTTTGTTAGGCTTTGCCCTAAACCCAGCAACTCCCCAATAAATTCTATCGTAGCCGTGTTATTACGCATGGTGGCTTGATGAATTTCGCGGAAACTTCAGTAATTTATGTCCAGATCGATAATTAAGAATGCTACCTGAATCCGTGTTCCTTTCGGTTTAAGTGAGGGCAGTCGCGTTTCAGACGCGTTTTTTAAAAAAATCTACCACCAATCGAAATTTAACTGCCGTTCATCAAGCGCTGAAAATCTTGGAAGCGGAACGTAAGTGGAGCGAA
Organism: Methylomonas paludis; assembly: GCF_018734325.1. NCBI lineage: Bacteria > Pseudomonadati > Pseudomonadota > Gammaproteobacteria > Methylococcales > Methylococcaceae > Methylomonas > Methylomonas paludis. The sequence continues at coordinate 2,113,297 of NZ_CP073754.1, forward strand.
GATTTTTAGTCCCCGATAGGCGTAGCGCCGGGCGGGTTTTCGAAGCGAAGCGGAGAAAACCTGCAAGGCATCGCGAAACGCCGTCAAGTCACTTGGAGCCGAAGTTCCGATCCCCTTGTTGGGTCGGAACGAGGTGAGGAGGACGAATCGGGGCCGCCGGAGGCATTAGCGGTCGCGTAATTTTTGCCGCTTGTTGGGGCTGGGATGCCCCTAAACAAGCTTTCGCAAAAATAGCGACTCACTGACCCTCAGTCGCAAAAATCAATCGTTTCCATGGTATTGCCGGCATCGCCAGATGAAAAACCTGACGCCAAGACAAGCAATCTTCTTCTCTACCCGGAGAATCAGCTCGTAACCAGCATCTCAGCTTTCGCGCCGCTTATCCTGATGCAAAGCCAGGCTGCACCACCAATCGCTCTTGTAAATAAGCGAATACTTTTGCCACGGGTGAGGCGCACCCTAAGTCCAGCCACCATTGCCGGGCTTTGTGGATCACCTGGGCTGCTCGATACATGACTTCTTGCAGCACCGTTCGTAACCGCCGTCGTTTTGCCGGATGACGTATTGGCGCCAAGTCGCCAGTCAAGCCCAGTTGACCAATCAGTCGCAAGCAATTATAGGCAAACATACCCATTCTCAATAGACAGTCGTTGGTCTCAAACTTTCCAGATGGTAAGCGTTCCATATCCAGGTCAGTTTTGAATTCCGAATGAAATTGTTCATGGGTGCCGTGGTCGCGGTAGCGTTCAATGACGGTTTCTTCGGGTTCCTCCAGACTCGTCCACCAGCCTTCCAGTTGAATGTCCGGCAGTAATAGCATCTGGCCGTGCTTATTGCTCGTGCGTTCAATGATCCGCACGACCAGTCTGAAGGGGCGAGTCTGTTTTTTCCAAGCACGTTCCACCGTCAGTGTCATTAACGCTTCCCGTTTACCGGGGCGTTTTTCAACAAAGGCGCCGGCCGCTTCCGCTTTTTCTAACCAGGATGTCTTATCTTGCCGTCTTGGATTCCACTTGATCAAGTATTCAAAGCGCCTGTTCATGGCTGCCCAGCGTTCTTTCTCAGCCGCAACCGTAAATAACAGTTTGGCGCTATCAAACCCTGAGTCTTTGCGTAATAACAACGGCAAACCCGGTGCAACCAAGCGCTCAACTCGAGGAAACAGCCTTTCTAGAAAATAATCAATCTCCAGCGATGAATGCCAGCGGCCTGGACGCAGTTCCAATCCTATACACCAGCCTTCATTGCCCAAATAAGCCGCGACAGGCGTATAGCCATCCACTCCCTGATAGGTTCGACTCACCTCTTCCTTCTTGCGGAAATTGTCAATGTAGTTGTCGCCTCGACGTTTAAATCTTAAGCGGCATTTTTGTTCTGAGTTGTCTCCTCTGTATTAGGTTTACTGTTAGTCACTGGCTTATCAGGATTAAGGTGGACTGCTTGGATGCAATCCCAATTCCGCGTGTTACCAGTCCATCGCTTCGGGTTTCGATCACGGGCAGCCTCATAAACGGCTTTACGCTTAACCAGTAGGCCTTGATCTAAGCCTTCATGGCGTTGCGCTGGCGTGACAAACCGGATGGCGCTGTGGCGATGCTCGTGGTTGTACCATTCCACCAGTCTCGTTACCCAGTCACGAGCATCCGTCACCTTTGCAAACGGCTTTAACGGATAGTTTGGCCGGTATTTTAAGGTCTTAAAGAGCGATTCTGAGTAAGGATTGTCGTTGCTAACCGAAGGCCGACTTAACGAGGGCATGACACCGAGTTGTTGCAAGGTTGCCAGCATGGTAGCGCCTTTCATGGGGCTACCGTTATCAGAGTGCAGTATCAGCTGTTTGGGCTGTATCCCCTCACGATGGCACAGGTCACGTAACAATTCGCCTGCCAAGGTACTGCTTTCCTCTTCAAACACCTGCCAACCCACGATCTTTCGGCTGAAAATATCCACAAACAGGTAAAGATAGAAAAACTGTCCACGGATTGCTGATGGCAGATAGGTAATATCCCAGCTATAAAGTTGGTTAGGTACGGTGGCACAGAGGGCACGCGGTTTAGTGCGGGATTGAGCAGGGCGTTCACTGCGACGGTGTGCCAATTGGTTTTCTGCTCGCAGTACGCGATAGAATGTCGATTCAGAAGCCAGATAGCGGCCTTGATCGGCCAGCCGAGGTACGATCTGACTCGGCGGCAGATGCCCAAATTCATCGGAATTGGCAACAGCCAACACCTCGGCTCGCTCCATGACGGTAAGCTTATGCGGCGGTTGATATTCACGTAATGGACGTTGATCACAATGAACGGTCTCACCGGTCTGCCAGCGCTGCAAGGTGCGTTCGCTTAAACCCAGCACTTCACAAGCTTGGGCTTGCCGCGCACCCGCTATTATCGATTCATTCAGTAAAACAATTACTTGCTTGCGCTCTTCGTGGGCAGTCATTCGACCTCTCCCCCCAAGAGCGCTCGGAACTTTTTTTGCAGAACCAACAGCGCGGCGGCTTCTGCTAAGGCTTTGTCTTTGCGTAACAACTCTCGCTCCAGGGTATGAATTTCCGCTTTTAGGGTATGCACTTCACCTTTTTCAGATACGCCACCCTGACGACAGAATTCAGCTTTCCACTGCTCAAGCTGATGAACGAATAACCCTTGTTCACGGCACCAGGCATTCAAGTCTTCCCCGTTCAAGCCATAAGATTTCTGTAACGCTGAGAGACGTTCTTCAGGACGCCAATCATCAGGGCGTTTCGATTTCGACGGTAGATCTCGGGAGTTATGCAATTTAGCTTTTTTCATCCATGTTTTTAGGGTTTGCCAGCAAACGTTCAAGTCCTTCGCAATATCCTGAATCGATTGGTCGTTTCCACGGTTGTAAACTTTTCTCAGAGCTTGCTCTTTGAAGTCTTCAGAATACCTTGTATATGTTTTCATCTCTAATCTCAAATTTTATTGGCTTTAAAAATTTGAGACGACAACTAGTCTGACGCGGGGGGCTTGGTACCGCTCTGATCCATGACGAAGGTGTCCATGTCCAGACAGACGTAGCCTTTATGCGGCGTAATTGGGGCTTCTGTTCGTTCGATGAGTCGTATCGATAGATCATCCACCGGCTCCAGCAGGCTGCCGCTGACACGATCAAGACGTTGCCGCAGCCACACGCTGCCGGGAACCTTACGTACATCCAATGCCTTCTTGAAAAAACGATCTTCACGAAACGGCTCAACAGCCTCGAAGTCGCTTTTGCCTATACTTAAAAGGCCAACAGTGGTTTTGACTAAATCCGAGGTTTTGATACCCTGTGAAACAGGTATTCTACCGTCCACCATCACTTCGACATTGACCGCTTCCAGGCACTGGCCGATCAAGGATAGTCCGGCATAGGAGGTAAGTTCCTTTTTGGATTCTTTAAGCTTAAAACGTGCCATAATCAAAACGGGTGACTATAGAAAAACTATATTATACCTTTTTTATCATTGACTTATGACTATTTATAAAAAAAACGAACACGGATTCAGGTGCTAGTTAAGCTGTTTGATAGCCGTAAGGAACGGCTTTATGTAAATGGATAATATTTTATAATTAATTCGTCATGATTGGCTTATCTCCATAATTTTACCAAAACTATTTATTGTTATGGCACTCTGTACACGACAAAACGCGCCACTTAAATTCTGAGGGTTATTTTCCCAGACCGACTTCGGTCATAATCGATCATAGTCGGCGGACATAAAAACAAAATCCAGAATCGAAGCATCTCATCAGCCGATTTAACCGTTTTCAACAAAAAGTTATTCAGCTCGTCTAGCCCATAACGAAACAAGCTACATTCCGGGCGACCGTGTTGTTTGATGGTTAACGGCTTAACGGCTCGATGTTTCCATTCCCCGACTTTATGGGCCCAGCAAAAAGCAATGGCTTGGAGCGCCATGACTTTCTTAATCCGATAATACCGGGTCAGCCGGGTCTCTTCTAAATGGAAGCCGCGCCCTTTCAAGCATTGGAACAGGTTTTCAATTTGCCAGCGCTGGCCGTAAACTTGAATCGCCTGAGCCAAGCGCTGGTTACTGGCCAACACTAATAGCTCGTTGGTCTCTAATTTTAAGGCGTTCAACCAAACCCACTGATCGCCAATGCGCTGTCTTTTCCTCAGTACGCGCTGCTCGCCCGCCTTTAAATCCCGGAATAGGGCTTGAACGGGCTTTCCGGCGTGGCGGCGATTGGTCAGTAACTGATTGTCTTTCATCCGAATCAAATACGGAATGGTATGGTCTGTTAACCATTGCCACCACTGATCGCCAATAAACTCCCGGTCAGCCAATACGCCTTGAATGCCATGCCGACCAAACTGCCGGATGAAGCGTTGCAATAAGGCGATTCGTTCACGCTGATTGGAGTTACCCTGCTTATTCAACACCAACCAGTACACCGGCACCGCCATGCCTTTATAAGCAATCGCCAGGGTGAGGATATTCAGATTGGCCTTTCCCCATTTCCAGTTAGTGCGATCCAGAGTCAAATAATACGACTGGCCCTTAAAATCAAACAACTGCATGATCAGATGCGCCACGGCGTCATAATCAAAAACAACGGTTTGAAAAAAACGCTGAAGCCGCCTGTACCGGGACTTTAAGGTCGCCTGTCCACCAAAATTCACCGCTAATTGCGTTAAATTCATGTGCCTGGATTGGATTAACGCCAGTAACAGACCGATAAAACAATCTAAACGGCGCTTGCTCCAAGACACATGGTCTTTTAAAATCGCTCTAAGCCCATCGTTTAAGTCCATGTTCACCCCCTTTTTTAGTCATTAGAGAGTGAAACAGATTTGCGATGGGCTTTCAAGTCATAAGCTTAGATCATCTTCTTTAGCCGGTTTTTAGGTTTTGTCGTGTACAGAGTGCCATAACCACCCTTCGGTGGAATGCGTGAATAAGAAACATGGAGCTTTTTGCGGTAAAGTAGGTTACCCGCACCGCAGAAGACCGATTGATCAATGGTGTGTTCGCACCCGAAACAGAGTGTGGTTCTGGGTAACGTCGGCGAAATTGGTGAGCCTTAAGGTATCCCGTTTGAGAGAATGATTTTTGACGATGTTCCCAAAGCGGTGTGGGTTTACTATTTCTGATGATGGAGTAAAGTCATGGCTACTGGCAAGTCTGCTCATTTTCAACTGACTCATCCCAATGCGGCGGGTATCGATATTGGTTCAGGAAGCCATTTTGTGGCAGTATCGCCCGACCGAGATAATCCCTCCGTACGTGAATTTCCAAGTTTCACCGAGGACTTAGAACATTTGGCGGATTGGTTGACGGAATGCGGTATTGATACGGTGGCGATGGAGTCTACGGGGGTTTATTGGATTCCATTGTTTGAGATGCTTGAAGTTCGTGGCTTCACAGTCTTTTTGGTGAACGCTCGTCACGTCAAATCCGTGCCTGGACGTAAATCAGATGTATTGGATTGCCAGTGGTTGCAGCAATTAATGAGCTTTGGTCTGTTGCGAGGAGCATTTCGTCCACAGGGCGATATTTGCGCACTGCGCAGTGTGGCGCGGCAACGAGCTATGCTATTACGCTACCAAGCACGGCATGTTCAACACATGCAAAAAGCGCTCACACAGATGAACCTACAATTAACCCAAGTTATTTCTGATGTGGTTGGCGTCACTGGGCAAAAAATTATCAGAGCTATTTTGGTCGGCGAACGTGATGGAGTTACTTTAGCGAAGCTTCGTCATGGTCGTATTCATGCAAGTGAAAAGGAGATCGCTAAATCTTTACAGGGTAATTGGCGTGAAGAACATTTGTTTGCGCTTAAACAAGCGGTTGACTTGTATGACAATTATACTGAAAAATTAGAGGAGTGCGACCTGAAATTGGAAGAAATGCTCCAAGAATTGGCTAAATATTCCCATGAGCCGCAAGCCATAACGCGTCGCAGTCGAAACAAAAATGCGCCGCAATTTGATTTGCGTCTTCACCTGTTTAGATTATGTGGCGTCGATCTAACACGGATTGATGGCATTGACGTCACTACCGCGTTTACGGTACTTTCCGAAGTCGGGGCTGACATGTCGCGATTTAAAAATGTTAAACATTTTACATCCTGGTTGGGTTTATGTCCGGGTACTAAAATATCAGGCGGCAAAGTATTGTCTGGCAAGTCCAAGCGCACGGCTAACCGTGCTGCTCAAGCCTTAAGGTTGGCGGCGGTTAACTTACGCGCCAGTCAATCTGCGTTGGGAGCCTATTACCGTAGACTCTGTGCTCGTATGGATAAACCACGCGCGATCACCGCCTGCGCCCATAAGTTGGCGCGCTTAATTTATGCGCTATTGACTAAGGGGGAAGAATTCGTGGACAAAGGTCAACAATATTATGAAGAACGCTATCGTCAACGGGTGGTGAATTCGCTGAATAAACGCGCCGAACAATTGGGCATGAAACTGGTTTCCGCATAATAAAAAATAACACAACATAATCAATTGGTTGTGATTTGTTTCTTGAGAGGTTATGGCTATGAGTATTAAAAATTGACTTAAGCAACTGCGGTAGCGTCTTACGCGCCACTGGTCGTCTGCATTTTACCCCGCCAACCGATGTTGTTTAAAATTGGCATCCTGCAGCACAAAATAGTCGCAATAGTGCCGAGAATAACAGCATTTCAGTTGATGTTTGACAAACTGGTACAGACAATTTAGATAGACATCGGCAAAAAACCGGCTGTTGAAATTGCCAATAGGCAGACCCTTAAGGGCTTCATATTACAGCTGGTTTTGTGTGACGGCATTTGCTGTCACAAACCGAGTTGCCTTTAAGATATGGGGTTGTGGGAGGGTTGTATCGGCGCTGCCAAGATTCGGCCCGCATAGCGGGGCCGCGATAGCAAAACACCAAGCGTCCTGCTAAGTTTTGGTGGATTGCCTAGCGGCGAATCCACCCTACTCACTAAAAAAGCCGAATCACCCAAATGATCCACACCCGATGTTGCTGCGTCGTTTTAAGCCAAGAAAACCTAACAGACCAGTTGCAAACAACCAGATAATATTGGGTTCCGGCACGGATGCAACATTGCCGGGGCTAACTGCCCATGCATAGAACTGGTCGTTCTTATAGCCGTAGTTCTGCTCACCATTGTAGGTATAGAAGAACCATGAAATGTCAGGAATGGATGCATGCTCCGTACCAGACCAATACGCGTAGGTTTGTTGCACATTGCTGAACGGACCTCTGGGGATGTAAGACCCTGAAATACCACCCAGTTCGTTGTAAAACAGCTCACCTAGTTGACTACCATTATCATAACCATACACTGCGTTACTGCTAGGCAAAGCCCAATGGCTGGAGCCGCCATAATTGATAGTATTCAGGTAATTTACAAATGCTTGTCCGGCCCACCAGTCTACCAATCCACCATCAGCAAAATCATCAGTAGTCAGCGTGTATGTTCCGGTAAGATCAATATTATTGGGGGTATCATGGATCACACCGCCGTTAGCATTGATGATTGCGGTGACGATATTATTGTAGCTGTTAGATCCATAAGCACCCTCCAAGGTGCCTAACAGGTTGGCGTCTTTGGTCCAGGTGGAATTGATGCCGCTATCATAAATCCCTAAGCCGCCGACCGTAGTAGTTAAAGTGGCTTGGGCATTTAGACTGGCGAGACCGAACATCATGGTTACTGTCAATAAGATTTTTCCGTGTTGCACGTGTTTCTCCTTAGCATTTGTGTTTTAGTTTGTTAATAACTTTGCACCACATGTGAAAGCTTCGGCTCTAGGCTGATCCCCAAGCCTTAACCACGCTTCAATATATAGCAAAGGAGGTGCTACGTGCTAACTGCACGCAACAAAACGCTAGCACGTTTTATACGATCTTTCAATATCTTTATGGCTCTTTGCTGCTCATCGCCCTAAAGGAAAGCCGGTTGCTTGGCTTATGCTCAATATATTTCTTGGGCATAAAGAGCTATCAGCTATTGACAAAGACATCATGAGATCAAAGTTATTGACTTCATTTTTAGCCAAACCATTAACTTAAATATTTAACAATAAATGGGCAGGCGCTTCCAGACATTCCTTAATAACCCCCAGAAATTGCACGGCTTCTTTACCGTCGACCAAACGATGGTCATAAGACAATGCCAGATACATGATGGGCCGGATGACAATTTCACCGTTTTCCACTACCGGACGGTCTTTAATGGCGTGCATACCCAAAATTGCACATTGCGGCGGATTGAGTATAGGCGTTGAGAGCATGGAACCAAAAATGCCGCCATTGGTAATGGTAAAGGTACCGCCGCTCAAATCCTCGACACTGATAGAACCATTGCGGGCTTTATTGCCAAAATCATAAATGCCTTTTTCTATGCCGGCAAAATCCAGTTGGTCGGCATCGCGCAAAATCGGTACGATCAGGCCGCGTGGGGTGGTCACGGCAATGCCAATATCATAATAGCCGTGATAAATAATATCATTGCCGTCTATGGAGGCATTAATGGCCGGAAAGCGTTTCAGGGCCTCGATGGCCGCTTTGACAAAAAATGACATGAACCCTAGCTTTATGGCATGTTTTTCTTCAAACCGGCCTTTATACTGATTACGCAAATCCATTACCGCTTTTAAATTAACCTCATTAAACGTGGTCAACATCGCAGCGTTTTGCTGGGCTTGCAGCAAGCGTTCGGCAATTTTGGCGCGCAAACGGGTCATCGGCACCCGCTGTTCCGGGCGCAAACTGGCTATACCTGTTGCCGAAAGTGGTGCGGCGGCGGATTCTGGATTAGGCACTGGAGCCGGTTCCTCGGCCTCCGCCGGATGCTCACCCAGATACTCCAGCACATCAGATTTGCGTATACGGCCATGTTTACCAGAACCGCTGATTGCGTTCGGGTCTACTGCGGTTTCTGCCACCAGACGGCGCACAGATGGACTTAAACGCGGCTCATCCGTCCGACTGACTGGTGCAATAGCTTGCTGATCGTCCTGAACTTCCAACAGAGCCAGCAATTCACCACCCAGCACAGTATCGCCACCGTGTTTAAAAATTTCCTTTAAAGTACCAGAATGCGGTGCCGGCACTTCCAAAATGACTTTATCAGTTTCCAGATCGGCCAGATTGTCACCTTCATTAATCCAGTCACCTATTTGTTTGTGCCAGACAACCAGACTGGCATCGGCAACCGATTCAGGCAGGGTTGGCGCCAAAATTTCAAAACTCATATAAAATTCCTTACTGACCGCCGTAAAGTGCAGTCTGCACTACGGCTTTTTGTTCGCTAAGATGGGTTTTATAATTGCCCACGGCAGGTGCGGCAGATGCTACCCGGCCGGCATAACTGATAGTTATATCTCTATCAATGTGATTATAAAAGAAATGCTTGCTTTGGAACCAAGCCCCCTGATTTTCAGGTTCTTCCTGACACCAGATAATCTGTTTAAGATGCGGATACTTATCCAATTCCGTTTTAAAATGTTGCGCCGGAAATGGATATAGCTGTTCGATACGAATAATGGCAATATGTTCCAATTTATCCAAACGGCGGGTTTCAAGTAAATCATAATAGACTTTGCCGGCGCATAATACTACCCGGGTGATTGCCAGCGGATCCAGTTCATCCAACTCACCAATTACCGGTAAAAAGCCGCTATTGGTCAAATCGGTCAGTTTTGACACGGCCAATTTATGCCTTAACAGGCTTTTCGGACTCATCACAACCAATGGCTTGCGATATTCGCGCAGTAGCTGCCTACGCAGCAAATGAAAAATTTGCGCCGGTGTGGTGGGTGTACAGACCTGCATATTCTGATCGGCACATAATTGCAAAAATCGTTCTACTCGCGCGGAAGAGTGTTCCGGCCCCTGCCCTTCAAAACCATGCGGCAACAACATAACCAAACCGCTGAGCTTACCCCATTTGCTTTCCCCGGAACTGATAAACTGATCTATCACCACTTGTGCACCATTGGCGAAATCACCGAACTGCGCTTCCCAAATCACTAGTTTATCCGGTAATGTTGAGCTGTAACCGTATTCAAAACCCAAGACGCCGGCCTCGGACAACAGAGAATTGAAAATTTGCGGACGCCCCTGCTCCGGGCTTAAATATTTTAGCGGTATATAGTTTTCACCGGTCAGCTGATTCAATAATATGGCATGACGATGGGAAAATGTGCCACGGCCTATATCCTGCCCAGTCAGCCTTATATCATAGCCGTCCATCAATAAAGTGGCATAGGCCATATTTTCGGCAAAGCCCCAGTCCATGTCCTGTTCGCCTTGCGCCATTTTTTGCCGGTCGGTCATAACCTTGGCAACCCGAGGGTGCAGTTCAAAACCCGGCGGCAAATCTTGCAAGCGTTGGTTACAAAACTGAATTCTGTCCAGACTGACTGCGGTATCAGCCGGGCTGTTCCAGTCTTTGTTATGAAATTTTTCCCAGCGTGCCGAATAGGAATAGTGATCATTTTCTATTCCAGGCCGCGACACCACCTCACCAGCATTGAGCAACTGCAGATATTCCTGTTCCTGCGTACTCAAAAACGCCTGATTGATAACACCATCATCCAGCAGTTTCTGGGCATAAATCTGCTTGGTGGTGGCCAGATTTTGAATGATTTTATACATCATCGGCTGAGTGGCTGCCGGTTCATCAGCTTCGTTATGCCCCAGACGCCGATAACAGATCAAATCTATCACCACATCTTTGTGAAATCGCATCCGGTAGTCCAATGCAATCTGGGTAATAAACGCCACGGCTTCTGGATCGTCGCCATTCACATGAAACACCGGGGCCTGCACCATATTCGCCACATCGGTGCAATATAGGGTTGAGCGGGCATCAAATGGATTGCTGGTTGTGAAGCCGATCTGGTTATTTATGACAATATGCACGGTTCCGCCGGTATTAAAGGCGCGTGTTTCCGACATATTCAAGGTTTCCATGACGATACCCTGACCGGCAAATGCCGCATCACCATGAATCAATACCGGCACTATGGCATCAATGCCATGAATACCATGACGGTCTTGACGGGCTTTCACCGAACCTTCCACTACAGGGTTGATGATTTCCAGATGGGAGGGATTGAAGGCCAGAGTCAAATGGATAGGTCCGCCCGGTGTGGCTATATTGGAAGAAAAACCCATATGATATTTAACATCGCCGGTAATTGCGCCCGGCATGGAAGTATGGGTACCTTCAAATTCGCCAAATAAAACCGCCGGGCTTTTACCCAAAATATTCACCAATACATTCAAGCGGCCACGATGCGCCATACCCAGCACAATTTCCTGAACCTTGTTCTCCCCGGCACGCTGTATCAGTTCATCCAGAATCAAGATCAGCGATTCGGCACCTTCCAGAGAGAAACGTTTTTGACCCACATATTTTCTATGTAAGAACCGCTCCAGACCTTCAGCAGCTGTTAATAATTTTAACAGCCAGATACGTTTTTCCGGATGGCTGCTAAAATCGGTTTTAGCCCCTTCCAGTTTATTTTTAATCCACCATTTTGAGTCGGCATCAACGATATGCATATATTCGCTGCCGATACTGCCGCAGTAAGTTTGTTTAAGCAGTGCCAAGATTTGATGTAAAGGCATTCTGTCTATGCCGCATAAGCCGCCAGTATCGAACAGGGTATCCAGGTCGGCTTCGGTTAAGCCATAGTACTCCGGCTCCAAATCAGCATGTGGCGTAATATGGCTGCGGCCCAATGGGTTATTAGCGGCTATCTGATGACCTTTGACCCGGTATTGATTGATTAACCGCGCCACCGCTGATTGTTTTTTTACGCTTTGCTCGGTAAAGCCCTGCATTTTTGCCAAGCGACCCGGTTCGGCAATAGCCATTTTTTCAAAACGCCGCACAATCACGCTATGCGGTGTGTCTTGTGGTGCGCCGCTATGGATTTTTTCAAATCGCTGCCGCCAGCTTTCGGAAATAGTGCTGGGGTTGCTGAGAAATTGCTCATAAAGATATTCAATATAAGTTGCATTACCACCATATAATGCAGAAGTCTCTTTAAACAATTCAAGCAGAGTAGTCATGCAAACATCCGGATTTTCAGCAAGTCAAGGTACTTATAGTAGTGCTAAAATTGTCCAAGACCAAATAAAATTGTAGTCCTAAGCCGGAGCAAGTATGGCCAAAAGCAAAGTCGTTATTAAAATCAATTATGACCAAGACCAAAACCACAAGCCCAATACTGGGCCAGAAATGGTTACTGTTTGGCACTATAACCGTATATTAACGACATTCAGTATATTGCTGGTTTTAGTTATGGTCGGCATTTATGGGCTGACCGACAATGAGCAGACATCTACTCCAGCAGCTACGCCTGACACACAAATACCCGAAGCAACTGTGCCGCCTGCGGCAAATATACAGAATAAACCCCAAGTGTCAGCCGCGGAACCGGCCAATAACGCCAAACTACCGGGAACCCCTGCGGAAATAAGCCTAACACTGCAGCCAGGGAACGCCATGATATTGGATCGTAGCGTACTAAGAGCTTCTTTGAATACTGAAATCAAAGATACTGAACCTTATCGGCAAGTTAAACAGGCCATTAAGCTCGATCAAAAACAATCCATTGAACTTTTTTATTTTAATCAGCTTAAATATATTAAGGTATTGGCTTTATCTCATGCCTGGTATAAACAAGGTAAATTGATTTATAAAAAACAATTTGATCTAAAGCCCAATACTAGCCGACTGATTTCCAGTAAAAAATTTACTAAAAATGATGTGGGTGATTGGCAAATTCAACTAGTTGATAGCAAAACCAAAGTATTCTCTACCCTGAGTTTTAAAATTAGTTATGAATAAGTATTTTCTTTATCCTAATATAGTGGTAAACTAACTGCGTCGTTATATAACAGAGGAAAACATGACTGATCTAACTAATCTTTCTGATGCTGAATTGCAAGAAGTTATTGAAAAAGCCGAGAAAGCGTTAAAAGAACGCTTATCTTCAAAACGCAAGGAAGTAATTGCTCAAATAAAGGATTTAGCTGCCTCTATTGGCGTGGTTGTTGAGCTTCATGATGCGGAAAAAATCGTAGACCGGAAAACAGTTAAAGTTGCTGCCAGATACCGTAATCCGGCTGATCCAATTCAAACTTGGTCTGGCCGTGGTTTAGCGCCAAAATGGATGCAAGAACTAATTGCATCAGGCCGCGACAAAAGCGAGTTTGAAATTATCTAAATCCGCAAGATTTAAGGCACTATCCAATTTTTGAGCTGATTGCCTAGCCAGACACCATCATCAATACTAAGGTCGTGCCCTGCCCAGGGATGGGTTTTAACTTCCAATTGCCAATTTTCAGCAATACGTTGAGTACAGCTTGGCGAAACCAGCCGATCACCTTGACTATTCAGCAATAAAACGGGCTGCTTTGGCCCTTGTCGGCTCGGCTTATACTGTGCCGCTGCTGTAATTTGCCGGATAAAATTCTTAAAACTAACCGGCCTTTGCTGCTGTATCTGATACCAGGACTCTGCCAGAGCTGCGTAGCGATCCGGGGAATTACTAACCAGCGCCAGAATAGCCTGCTCACGTTGATATAAATCTTTTTCCAGCAGAATTTGCAGAAACTGCTGATAACTTTGCCAACGCATACGCTGATGAAATGCACTGAGATTAGCAAAACTGCTATTAACCAAAACCGCACCCTGAATTTCTGCCGGGTGTTTTATTAGCCATTCCCAGGCCACCATTCCCCCCATAGACAGCGCTAAAATAGTCAAAGGCTGATCCAATAAGCCTTGCTCTCTGGCCTGCTGCCTAAGCCATTCCATAATCGCTGATATTAGTGCAGGACTATTTTCCCGGTGATATAAACCGGTACCCGGTAAATCCAAAGTATTGATTCGAGCATCTGGAAATACCTCACGCATTAGTGGCAGAAAATCACCCCAATGCCCGGCCTCCCTAGCTAAGCCACGCAGCAATAACCAATTACTTCCCAGATCCTTATGCATACCAAAGCGCTTTTGCCTGTTCGGCATAAATTTGCTTCTGGTCGGCCTGTAAATGCGCCCATTCCTGCGAATACAGCAGACTCCTATACAAATAATCAAACAAGGTAAAATGCCTGCGTAATATGCGCTGCTGCCGGTGCGGCAATAAGGGATGAAATAGACCATGACGCTGAAACATGTGTAATGGACTTTTTCGCAACCAAACCCAAGAACCCATTTCCAGCGTCAAGGGCAAGAAAAGTTTGTCGGTCTGCTGGCTTTGGCTAAAATCATCGTATAAATAATCCCATAAATCACCATTGATCACATACTCTTGGCTCATGGGCTCAATTTTGTAAAAATGGTTGGGGTAGCTGCGATCAAATAGTTTTTTCCAGGCAAACACTTCTGCCAAGGTCGCAATAGGTTTACGGCTGGAAGCATAAGGAAACCATAGCCTATCATGCACACCAAAGCCGGAATGTAAGTCTATGGCTATCGACAAGGGCGCCGGAAACAAATGTTTGGTAATCACCCGGCACAAGGCAGATGCTTCTTTTTCCATACAGCTGACATCACCACGATACCAGGGTAATCTGGGGCTTAAGCGATGCCCACTATACAATTTGGTATTACCGTCTCCCTCGACAGGGGCGTTACGCATTAAATCTACGCCATTCCCATTGCAACGCGTACCTAGATAAACGCCCACCGGATTGATAATCGGCATAAAGATCAAGCGCGAATGTTGCAGACGCTGTTTAAACTCTTCATCCCAATCTAACAGACTAACTATGGTTTTAAGATACGACAGAATCACTTCCGAGCCGATTTTTTCCAGGCCATGCACACCACCAAAATAACCTAATACAGGCACATCAGGTCGCTCAGAGCCAAGGGCTATGCAGTGTATCGGAAACTCCCGATCTTTATACACCACTCGCTCCACAACCTCTACCCGCGCCCTATCACCCAGCTGTTTGATTATCTCCTGCAGCTGAGTCAATTCCACAAACGACTTGTCTGTCATGGGCTATGAATTTAATGAGGTATCTATATAACGGTGTCTTTTCTTGGGGGCAATTTTATCAATTTCCACCATTATCAGGCTATCTATACAATTATTAAATTCCGGATCAATATTAAAGTCGATAAAATGACACCCCTTGTCCACGCACAACTCGACGTATTGTTTATAGAGTGTCGGCACTCTTACTCCCAGTTTTTTTAATTCACTATTCAAAATTTTAAAACTGGTTGAATAATCGGCCTGGAATTCGGTACTGGCAAACTGGCGACCAGCTTCGGAGATCACAAACGGGGTTCTGGCTTTGGTTTGATAATTATTTGAGCCAAACTGCTGCTGATAAAAACCGATAATCAATTCCTTGGCGGGTTGTGGGTAGGCATTGCTGATACTTACCGGGCCAAACAGATATTTAATTTCCGGTTTTTCCCGTAAATAAGCACCAATGCCATACCACAGGTATTCCAGACTGTGTTGCCCCCAATAGCGGGGCTGGACAAAACTGCGGCCCAATTCAACGCTGTAGGGTAACAGTGCGGCAAAATCACTCTGCAAATCAAACAGGGTTTGAGTATAAAACCCTTCTACACCATATTCAGCCATGATTTTAGGGCCTTCACCCACCCGATAAGATCCGACTATTTCCAGATCTATATCATCCCACAACACAATATGGCTATAATAAATATCAAATTTATCCAAATCCAATGCCTGACCGGTACCTTCTTCCACCGAACGGAAGGTCAGCTCCCGTAACCGGGCTATTTCTTGCATCACCGGACAATCATCCTGAAACTGGTAAAGAAAAATCTTTTTACCATCACGGGTTTCGCCCAGTAATCTGGATTGGAACAAAGCCTTTTTAATGGCTTTGGTATCACTGGGATGAACGACTGTTTCAAAGGTTTCAAATAGCAACGGTTTATTCTTTTTACCCAGATTCAGCACGTGTTTACGAAAGCGCTGACTAAGCTGCTTGTTATTTTCGGTACTGTCGGCAATTGCCGAAAATGGAATTGGCGCCCCAACCTTAAATTTGATTTCCTGATTCTTTTTATTAAACATCTCTTTAACCAACAGCATGGTGCCCAGAGGTTTATATAAAGTGGAAACACTATAAAACAGAACCGAATTTTTGGCTTTAATATGGATGGGCAAAATCGGGCTGCGGGATTTTTTGGCCAGCTTGATAAAACCGGTCTGCCATTTGCCGTCGCGCACACCAGCTGGTGTGATACGCGAAACTTCACCAGCCGGAAAAATGATAATGGCTTCCTCGTTTTCCAGGGCATCCACCATCACTTTATAAGTATCTTTCAGGCTTTTTTTATCGGATAACACATCGACCGGCAAAAATATCGATTGCAATGGCTCCATGTGTGACAAAACCCGATTGGCAACTATCCGCACATCCGGCCTAATGGTGCGTATCAGCTTTACCAGGGCTAATCCGTCCAGGGTACCAATAGGATGATTGGCTACTATTAATAATCTACCTTCGGAAGGAATATTATTCAGCGACTTATTACTGACCTGATAACTGAATTTAAAATAACTCAATAATTTATCAAGAAAGGCAAAACCACGCAGATGTTGGTTTTTTTGAATAACACTATTGAAATCGTCTTCGTGGATGAGTTTTTTCAGGGCTTTCACTGCTAATGGCTGATGTTTTCCCAGCTTAAAATCAGGATAGGTATCTTTCAATATGCTTTCAGCATCAATCATTTAGCGTAATCCAAAAATAAAATACAGATTAAAATTCTAACGAGCAAATATGTCAGAATTATGAAAAATTCGGCATATGCATCAACAGCAGTAACTAATACTCAATCAATCCAGCATTGCATCTTGCTTTCCTCAGATTATCCCCCACAATAGCCATACTTCCATATCATCCGGAGACCGCCATTATGATGAAAGCACATGGTTATGCAGCCTACAACCCGCACACCCCACTAGCACCGTTCAGTTTTGACCGCCGCCAGCCCGGTTCGGACGATGTCCTGATTAAAATTCTCTATTGCGGTGTTTGCCATAGTGATATCCATCAAGCCAGAGATGAATGGCAGGGCAGCACCTTCCCTATCGTGCCTGGGCACGAAATTATCGGTAAAGTGCTGGAAGTTGGCAGTTCGGTCAGTCGTTTTAAAGTAGGTGCCAGTGTTGGTGTCGGCTGTATGGTCGATTCCTGCGGTACCTGCCATGACTGTCAAGACCATCAGGAACAATTTTGCAACCATACAGTATTTACTTATAACAGTCCGGATAAAATCACCGGCACCATGACTTATGGGGGATATTCGGATGTGATTGTAGTGAATCAACGCTTTGTACTGCAGATTGCAGAACATTTGGATTTAGCCGCAGTCGCGCCATTATTATGTGCCGGTATTACCACTTATTCCCCGCTACGCCATTGGCAAGTCGGCAAAGGCCAGAAAGTTGGCGTGGTCGGCCTGGGTGGCTTAGGTCATATGGCTGTCAAATTTGCCCATGCTTTTGGCGCTAAAGTTGTGTTATTCACTACTTCTCCCAGCAAAATTGCCGATGCCAAGCGTTTGGGTGCTGATGAAGTGGTGATTTCCAAAAACTCGGAAGAATTGCAAAAGCATCAGCAAAGCTTTGACTTTATTCTCGACACGGTGGCAGCCCAACATAATTTGGATCAATATCTGGCACTACTGAAGCGTGATGGCACTTTGTGTTTGGTCGGTGTCCCCGATCAACCCCACCCATCGCCCAGTGTGGGTAATTTAATATTCAAACGCCGGGCCTTGGCGGGCTCTTTAATCGGCGGTATCCGCGAAACTCAGGAAATGCTGGATTTTTGTGCTGAACACAATATAGTTTCTGATATTGAACTGATAGACATGGCGGACATCAATCATGCCTTTGAACGCATGCTGAAAAGCGATGTGAAATACCGTTTCGTAATTGATATACAGACCCTGAACCAACACAGCATAAGCGGCGGTCAACCAGCATCAATACCGAGCGCTGCCGAATTAAAAGCGGCGAACGCTGTTGGCTAAGTTGATGTTGACCTGCATAGCGGGGATGTGGCCGATTTGCCCGCCTCGCTCGGCCGGAGCATTATTTAGTGATGACAACCGGCACCATGCACATGACCATGGGCCAATTCATCTGCAGAAGCTGGTCTAATATCAATGACTTCTACAGCAAAAATCAGCTCTTCACCTGCTAAGGGGTGATTGCCGTCTATTGTTACCTCGTCACCATTAATTTCGGTGATGGTGATAACACCGCTGCCATAGCTGACGTCGGCGTGAAACTGCATGCCTACATCAATATCCATACCTTCGAACATGGCCGCAGAGACTATTTGTACCATATTGGCATCCAATTCGCCGTAAGCCTGATCAGGCGCAATGCTGACGGTAAAGCTGTCGCCGATTTGCTTGCCGGTCAATGCCGCTTCCAGACCGGGAATGATATTACCGGTGCCATGCAAATAGACCAAAGGCTCAGCCCCAATGGAGCTGTCCAGTTCCTCACCCCGGTTATTGGTTAAGGTATAATGAATCGAAACAGCAGTTTTATCGGTGATTTGCATAACAGCCTTGAAATTTAATTTAAAATATGTCGCACGTCACGCTAGACCGATCGGTGTGTGTTTGCCGGATACGTGTTTAGTACAGTGCGATTGCTACTGATATATTATACATTTTCTTGAGTAAAACATGTCACGCTGGCGTCCACCCCAAGCAAAATCTTCTCCCTATATCACCCAGGCTGGTTATCAGCGCCTGGAAGCCGAATTGAAACAACTTTGGGATAGGCGTAAACATGTCACGACTGCCTTGTCTGCAGCGGCAGCCGAAGGCGACCGTTCTGAAAACGCCGAATATATTTACCGGAAAAAAGAATTACGGGAAATAGACCGGCGTATTCATTATCTGCAAAAAAGATTACCGATTTTAAATATTGTCTCAGAAAAGCCGCAAAATCAGCAGCAGGTATTCTTTGGTGCCTGGGTGACACTGGAAACCATGCAAGGTGAAGAAATTACCTACCGTATCATCGGCGCGGATGAGATTGATACCAGCGGAGGCCTGATCAGCCTGGATTCGCCATTGGCTAAAGCACTGTTAAAAAAAGCGCTGGACGATGAAGTGTTGGTAAGGCATGGCGATCTGGAACAGCGTTATTACATAGTCGATATCCGCTATTAAGCCATGCCACAATCCAGCATTTTCTGGCGTTTAAAATGGTTAACAGCTCTGCTGTTACTAACCGTGCTCGATATTAGTCCGGTGCCGGTTTCCTCTCTATTGCTGTTATATGTATTTCTGCTCAGGCCGTTCTGGTTCAAAAAGCTGATTGAACGTTTATATACCGGAAGATAATCTTGGAAACACCAAACTATTTACCCAAGTATTTATTTGTTTACGGCACATTGCGCCAGAACCCACCAGGGCAAATACATCCATTTCTGCAAAGCTGCAGCCGCTATATCGGCCCAGCTACCCTGCCTGGCCGGCTTTACGCCATAGCGGATTATCCTGGCGCAGTGATACCCGCCGTACTGGATCAAAGCATTATTCACGGTGAACTGTATCAACTGTCGGAACATCAGACTGATCTCTTGGCTATTCTTGACGAATATGAAGAATGCACGGCAAACTTTCCGCTACCCCATGAATACCAACGCTGTCAGGTAACAGTAGAGTTAAAGCCGACACAGCCTACCCTGGCATGGATCTATCTTTATAATCTCCCGGTTGATGGACTGACAATAATAACCGGCGGTGACTACCAACAATTTTTGACCAAACACAGCAGCAAACCATGATTACTATAATTCAACGCGTCACCCAGGCTAAAGTCAGCGTCAACACCATAGACATCGGCGCGATCAACCAAGGTATCATGGCCTTGCTGGCCGTGGAAAAAACCGATACAGCCAAACAGGCCGACCGGTTGCTGGAAAGGATTTTGAATTACCGGATTTTTGCCGATAACAACGGCAAAATGAATTTGAGCTTACGTGATATCCAGGGCGGCCTGCTGATCGTGCCGCAATTCACCCTGGCTGCAGACACCGAAACCGGCAACCGCCCCAGCTTTGCGGCTGGGGCAAGTCCCGGACAAGCCCGTGAGCTATTTGCCTATGTACAACAGCGCGCCACCGCTATTTATCCAGGCTGCCAATTCGGCGAGTTTGGTGCCGACATGCAAGTGGCCTTAATTAACGATGGGCCGGTGACGTTTACTTTGTATAGTCGTTAAACTATTTTACGCTGCACTTTTGCCATTTTTTACCCCAAACCGACAGCCTGATAATTAAGACAAAGCCACATACCCTGCAATTTCGGTTTCAGCCGGTGAATTTTCTGCTGCCAGAACTTCGGTGTAACTTTCCGGAAGTTCGGCTTCCGGTTCTGGCGGCGCCAGCACCTTACCCTGCAGCAACTCATCAATCTGGAATTTATCAATGGTTTCCCAATCGAGCAGAGCATGAGCCATATTGTGCAGAATCTGCATATTCTCTTTGAGTATGGTTTCCGCCCGTAAATAGTTGCTGTCTATCACCTTACGGATTTCTTCATCGATGATTTGTGCCATCTGTTCGGACATCGGCTTGGCTTGTGAGCCCATATAACCGCCTTCGTTATCGCCGTAATCCATAGGCCCCAGTCGGTCGGACAAGCCCCATTTGGTGACCATGTTACGGGCTAGCTGGGTGGCACGCTGGATGTCGTTGGAAGCCCCGGTGGTGACTTTATTTTTGCCGTAAATCAGGGCTTCAGCCACCCGGCCACCAAACAGGCTGGCAATCTGGCTTTCCAGTTTGTCTTTGCTGGCGCTGTACTGGTCGCGTTCCGGCAAGAACATGGTAATGCCCAAAGCCCCGCCGCGCGGCATGATGCTGACTTTGTACACCGGGTCGTGTTCAGGTACGTTGCGGCCCACAATGGCATGGCCGGCTTCATGGTAAGCGGTCATCAGCAGTTCTTCCCGGCCCATGACCATGGTGCGCTTTTCGGCACCCATGATCATTTTGTCGCGGGCTTTGTCCAGGTTCTGCATGGTCACCACCCGCTGGTTGTTACGTGCGGCAAACAAAGCGCCTTCGTTGATCAGATTGGCCAGTTCGGCCCCGGAAAAACCGGGGGTACCGCGTGCCAGGTCGTTGATGTTGACATCATCGGCCAAAGGTACCCGGTTACCATGCACTTTAAGGATTTGTTCGCGGCCCTTCAGATCAGGCAAGCCCACTTGCACCTGCCGGTCAAACCGGCCCGGTCTGAGCAGGGCTTTATCCAGCACATCGGCACGGTTGGTGGCGGCTATCACAATAATGCCTTCATTGCCGCTAAAGCCGTCCATTTCCACCAGTAACTGGTTCAGGGTTTGTTCACGCTCATCATTACCGCCCCCCATGCCGGAAGCCCCGCGTTGCCGGCCTACCGCATCGATTTCGTCGATAAAAATAATGCAGGGCGCCCGCTTTTTGGCCTGTTCAAACATATCCCGCACCCGGGAGGCGCCGACACCGACAAACATTTCCACAAAGTCGGAACCGGAGATGGAAAAGAACGGTACTCCGGCTTCGCCGGCAATGGCTCTGGCCAGCAGGGTTTTACCGGTACCGGGAGGTCCCACCATCAACACCCCGCGCGGAATCTTGCCGCCCAGGGCTTCATATTTGCCGGGGGCTTTCAGAAAGTCCACCATTTCCACCACATCTTCTTTGGCTTCTTCCACCCCAGCCACATCGGTAAAACGCACCTTCACCTGATCTTCCGCCATCAGCTTGGCCCGGCTTTTACCAAAGCTGTTCTGGCCGCCGGCGCCCATTTGCTGTTGTTTGCGCATGAAATACACAAATACCGCAATCAATAATAAGGTTGGCGCCCAGGACATCACTATTTGCATGATGGTCGAAGGCTGTTCGGGTTTTTCAACTTTGATTTTTACCCCATACTCTAACAATTCATCTATCATTCTGGAATCATTAGGATTATAGGTGGTAAACCGGGTACCATTCTGGCGGCGGCCATCAACATTATTACCGTCGATAATTACCTCGGTGACCGCTTTGCTGCGGACATCCTCGATAAAATCAGAATAGGAAATATCGAAATTAGGTTCATAACTGGGCAGGCTGCGTGAAAATAGCCAATATAAGCCTAAACCTGCCGATGCTGCTATCGATACGATAATCAAGAATTTTTTCATTGCGATTTACTCCTATACCAACTCCAGGACGATTGGAACAGAATTTTCATTCCAAGTTCAATCATTATATAGAGCTACAGACTTGAAGGGTTTACTATTTTAATAAGCCTGAGCCACAATAAATTCAAAATAATTTTAAATGATTTAAGTTTATTATTTACTCACGGACTTGATTTATTTATCAAAATTTCAGCACAACCAAAAAGACTGCTAAAAGTCCGTAACCTATATCTTCAATGTAGTGTTGCTGCATTGAAGATAGACGGCACCGTTGTATTTATTTCTCGTTATTAAAATACCTGAAGAAATCCGAATCGGGTTTTAACACCAGGGTGTCGTCGGTTTTTTCAAAGGCGGTTTGATAAGCCTGCAGGCTGCGGTAAAACGCATAGAACTCGGGGTTCTTGCCGTAGCTGGCCGCATAGATTTCTGCGGATTCGGCATCAGCCCGGCCTCGGCGGTTTTCGGCTTCTCGCTGGGCGTTGGCCAGCAGGATCTGGCGCTGTTTGTCGGCTTCGGCGCTGATCAGTTCGGCGCTTTCGGCACCCTGGGAGCGGAATTCCCGCGCCACTCTTTCCCGTTCGGCGCGCATGCGCTGAAACACGGAGCTGCTGACTTCTGGCGGCAGGTCGATGCGTTTGATGCGAATGTCGATCAGTTCGATGCCGAATTTGCCGGCCACCGGGGCGAGTTTGTCCAGCAGGGTTTGGCCCAGTTCGCTGCGGTCTTCGGTGATCAGTTGTTTGATGGTGCGCAGGCCAAATTCGCCGCGCATGGCATCTTTCATGATCTGGTCCAGACGCAGGTTGGCCTGGTATTCGTCGCCGCCGACGGTGGTATAAAACAAGCCGACATCACCGATGCGCCATTTGGCGAAGGAGTCGACGATGACGTTCTTTTTTTCGGAGGTGAGGAAGCGTTCGGATTTGGTGTCCAGGGTCAGCACTCGGGCGTCAAAGGTTCTGACGTTGTTGATGATGGGGGTTTTGATATGCAGTCCAGGGGCAAATTCGGTGCTGACCATTTTACCCAGCCGAAACAGGATGGCTTTTTGGTGCTGTTCGACATAGAACACTGACAGGTAGCCGGCCAGTAATACGGTGAGACTGGCCGGAATGATGAGGCTGAGAGTTTTGTTGTTCATGGTTTGCTCCGGCTGGGACGTAGTTCGGGGGCGGCGGCTTTGTGGTTATGGGCGGCTTCGCCGCTGTTGTCCGGGCTGCCGAGGTCAGCTACGGGGTGTTTGCTGCCGGCGGCCTGGGCTTCGGCATTGGCCAGCGGCATGTAGAATTGCGGGGCGTTCTGGGTGGATTCGATCAGGATTTTACGACTGCCGCTATAGAGTTTTTCTTTGGCTTCCAGATACAGGCGTTTGCGGGTAATGGCGGGATTTTTTTCGTATTCCACCAGAAGTTGATCAAAGCGTTCGGTTTCGCCTTTGGCTTTAGCCACTTTTTCGGCCTGGTACGCATCGGCTTCCTGGAGTAAACGGGCAGAGGCGCCACGGGCTTTGGGCAGGATTTCGTTGCTGTAGGCTTCGGCTTCGTTGATCAGGCGCTGTTTGTCTTCACGGGCGCGGATGGCGTCTTCAAAAGCCCCTTGTACTTCTTCAGGCGGCTGGGCGTCTTGCAGGTTGACGCTGGCGATGGTGATGCCGGCCTGATAGCGGTCCATGGCGGTCTGGATCTGACTTTTGATTTCGGCCACGATTTCGCTGCGACCTTCGGTCAATACAAAATCCATATCATGCTGGCCGATCACGGCGCGTTCCACGCTTTCGGTCAGTTGTTTCAAAGTGGCTTCGCTGTCTTTGACATTGAACAGATAGTCTTTGGCATTATTGATCTGATACTGCACCGCCAACCGGACATTGATGATGTTCTCATCCCGGGTCAGCATCAGCGACTCCTGGGGAATATTGGCGGCTTTGGCAAAGCGTCCGGAATCGCGGTAGCCCACTTCGATAAAGCGTTGCTGTTCCACATTCACCACTTTCACGCTTTCCAGCGGCAGCGGCCAATGCCAGTTCAGGCCGGGCAAGGTGGTGTCGGCATAAGCGCCAAACCGGCTGACCACGCCTCGGTTGCCCTGATCGACAATATACCAGCCGCTGCCCAGCCAGGCCACCAGCAGCCCGGCACCGGCCACTGCCGCCACTTTCTGCACCCCAAACAGTTGCTGATGGGATTGATAAAAGTCACTGCCGCGCTGGCTCAGGCGTTGCCAGTGTTTATCAATCTCCGCTTTCCAATCGGGTGGCGGAGTGGGTTTGCTGGTGTTGTTATTCTCTGACGACATGATTAATCCTCACTAGATGAATGCGGAACCTATGCAAAAGACCGCGTTATTATGCTGTCAGATCAATATCCGACTTGTTTAGTGTCCATGGCGGCCCTGCAAGGCCTGAAAATCAATGGGATCTTTTAGCGATTTCAGCTTCAAGAGCCTTGTGACGCAAATCGATATAATTACTGCCCACCCACTGCCAGAAGGTAGCAGCGGCTTCCGGGTCAGTGCTGAGTAGTTTGACCGCGATAGCGCCATTGGCACTAATGTCGGTAATTTGGGCTTCTATATCAACCGGTGATGTACGCTTTACCACACGTTTATCCGGATCAAATCTTAGCAAGACTGTTTCGCCTATACGAAACACAATGTCACTTTTTAGGCCGGCAAAGAATTGTAAGCGGTATTCCGGCACCGATTTAAATGCCAGCACAAATTCATTATGCCAGCGAAACGGTGGACAATTAATAGGCCCACTATTCTTAGGGAAATGGACTGTATAGCCATCGTCGACTTTGGTTTTTATGATACCTTTGGTATATATCTGCCGACAATTGGTCAATACCTCATCACCGGGTACAAATTTATAGTCGCTATGGGCCGGCATACTGAGAAAACCAAGCATCCCTGCCAGATAAAGGGTATTAAGTAGTCTCATAATGCACTCCTGTTTAATTATTATTATGGTTAGCTGCAGTCTGTAACGCCTGACAAATATTGTCAAGAAACGATTAACGCCAAACTTTTTAATAACTAAAGAGTTTCTTAAACAATAAATTACGTGGTCATTCTAGGCCATGTGCGTGGCCGAATATTTGGCACCAATCTCTTAAATTAACAAAAGCCTTGTCACTATGCATGTACCAAGGAATGTCTATGCCTTACCAGCAGCGACTATACTTAATCCTTTAAAAACCAGATCAGCATCTATTTGCACGTTTAAGTTCAATTGTCCAGCCAGCAAACTCGCATCTCCCCCGCACAGCAATATGTGATCGGTTGGCTCCAGTCTGGAAACGATGGCTTCTATACAACCGGCACCGGCAGCCAGCACACCATTATCAATCGCAGCAGCCGTGGTATCCGCCAGCATCAATTGCGGCGCTACACGCTCAAATTCCAGCGCGGCTGTATTGGCAAGCAGGGCTTTTTTCATCACCATCAATCCCGGACAAATCAGCCCCCCCAGATGCAGACCATCGGCATTAATCAGATCAATGGTCAGCGCCGTACCGCAATCCACGATACAACAACTACCGGGGTAATAGTGATGTGCGGCCAACAGGGCCAGCCAGCGATCTATACCCAGTTTTTCCGGATTTTGATAGGCATTGGTCACGCCAAAAGCCTGGGCCGCAGCCAGCGGCAACTCAGTGGGCGTGTGGGGCCATAAGCTGTTGGCCAAGTCAAGCACTTCGGCTGTGACTGCAGATTCTGCCACGCTGGCCACCAGCAAGTGCTCGGGCACCGTCAGACTACGCCAAATTTCGCGTAAATCCGCCAAATAACCGGTTTGACGATAATCCACTACCGTAACAGACAAGCCGCAACCTGCTTGTTCATTTGCCCACTTCAGGCGAGAATTACCGATATCAATCAATAAATTCATAGCGCTTTCACGCTGACTTCACCGGAGGCGAAACTCCGCACGCTACCATCCGGCATTTCCAGCAATAGTAAGCCGTCATCATTTATGCCGGCCACTTTGCCCAAATAACTCTGCTCACCAATCACGATTTTGACATCCCGCGCCAGCATACAATCATAAGTTCGCCATTCCTGCACATAATGACTGAAACTGCTACTGGAAAAATTTGCCAACATCGGCAATAACTCGTTCAATAATAAACCAACCAGTTTATTACGCAGTTGATAACTATCGGCATCTCCCATGATTCGGCAAATATCAGTCCAGGGCTGGTCGATAATCTCTGCCTGCTGCGGTGAGAGATAAAAATTAAGCCCCAGACCCAGCACGGCATAACACGGTCCACCGCTTTCACCTGATACTTCCACTAGAATTCCAGCCAGTTTTCGATAACGCCAATATATATCGTTAGGCCATTTCAGGCCAATCTCATGAATTCCCAGCGCTCTTAAGGCTCGAACTACCGCCACCCCTGCCGCCAGACTCAATCCGGCAATGGCTGCCGGACCATCCTGATAACGCCACAGTAGGGAAATATAAATATTCTGTGCAAATGGTGATACCCAACTGCGCCCGCGCCGTCCCTTGCCGGCACTTTGATATTCGGCCAGACAAACTTGACCGGAAACACCGCCTTGCCGGGCCTGTTCCAATAGATAGGTATTGGTGGAATGCAGCACATCGTGAATTTCCAGTTTATGCAGTAAGGCCTGCGCTGGAGGATGCAGATTTTGCTCGATTTCAGCCTGATTTAGCAATACCAGACCATGGCCCAGGCGATAGCCTTTACCGGAAACAGCAATTAATTCCACACCCAAGTCAGTCAGGGCTTGTAACTGTTTCCAGATGGCCGATCGACTGATACCTACCGCTACAGACAAGGCCGAGCCGGAATGAAATTTGCCGTCGGCCAATAACATCAGCAGCTGTTTTAAAATTGCAGGCATTTGCATGGGGATATCCATAAAAGCATTAGCAAACCGGTTGCTTATTCATTTGGCAAAGCAGAGTTAATCGGGTATTAACACATCAAATTTACCGATAAAATTACCAATCTCACGACGCGGCAGGCATTGCACCGGTAAAATCAAATCATTAACATCCAGATTTCTGGCTTGTAAAGATTCGGTTTCCACATACAAGGCATTGACATCGTAAATCTCCAGTGCGGTGAAAATAGCGGCGGTATCTTTAAAAGCCAATGTTTGCGGATGCTGGTGTTTTTTTAACTGTAATACGCCGTCATCGGCAAACAATACGCTGACCGACTGATCAAATGCTGCAGCAGTTAACAACATATCCAGGGTTTCCTGGACATAAATTCCGGAAAACGGCATACGACGCATGACAAACAAAAAATTTTTCATCAATTGGGCCGCCTAAGCAAATACGATACAACGATCGGCCTGGACAACTGCTTCCAGCCATTGCCCTAGACCGGCAATCCGGAAACCTAAGCCAAGGTCATTATCTTGTTTTCCTATTCGCCCGGCTTCATCGCTACATAACAATCCCCGGCGCTGAGCCGCTGAAATACAAACCACCAGATCTATGCCATGTTGTGCAGCCAGTTGCGACCAACTGGCGCTAATCTGTATTTCATCAGCGGGAGCTGCAGCGTAACGAAAGGCATGGTAAGCACCTTCTTGATAAAAAAACACCCGTAACACTTGATGATCTGCAGCTATGGCAGCCTGGATAAAATGCAAGGCATCCAAGCCGGTTTGTGCTGCATATGGGCTGCTATTAACCTGTATGGCATATTTCATGGAAAGGAAAATACAATTAAAATTAGGCTAATTTTAATACGGAACACTTAAACAGTCTGTAAAATTGGCTATGTCACTGTTAATGATGAATTTGTGTTGGAAATGTCTAGCCTTCTTAATATCGCATCTTCCACATCAGAGACAATTTGTGATTAAGTCTTGGATTTATAGCCTTAATAAATCATTTCAATTATTAAACACTATATAAGCCCAAAATTTGCGGTGTAACCGGGTAGATCTTGTAACTTTCAATACTTGCCCCAAATATGCTTTATGTTTACTGCCCCAGCCGTAGCGAATGCTGGATGGCTGTCCTTAACTCACGATTTTGACAAATGAACCAAAAATCCGCCGTTGTGTCTGAGCTCCAATGAAAATAAAACACCTTACCCTGATTTTAGCGCTAGGTTTATATGCCCAGACCGGCCCCGCAGTCGATATGGAAAAGATTCAGCTACCGGATATGGGTGATTCATCGGGTACGCTGATTTCTCCTGCTCAGGAAAAAGAACTGGGGGAATCATTCTTTCGTAATCTGCATTCTCAGGCGGTACTCAATCAGGATGCCGAGATCCAGCAATATATCCAAACCATCGGCCATCAGTTGTCTGCACACAGTTATGCACCAGCTAATCCTTTTTATTTTTTTGTGGTGATGGATGAAAATATTAATGCTTTTGCCGGCCCTGGCGGTTATATAGGTGTTAACTCCGGGTTGATACTTTTGACCGAATCAGAAAGTGAACTGGCCTCGGTAATGGCCCATGAGATTGCTCACGTCACCCAACGCCATTTATATCGTTCAGTTGAAGAAGCCGGCCGCATGTCCATACCGACTATTGCCGCTACGCTGGCTGCAGTTCTGCTTGCCACTCAATCTCCTAATATGGGCCAAGCCGCCTTGAT
This sequence comes from Methylomonas paludis, assembly GCF_018734325.1. Lineage (NCBI taxonomy): Bacteria > Pseudomonadati > Pseudomonadota > Gammaproteobacteria > Methylococcales > Methylococcaceae > Methylomonas > Methylomonas paludis. The sequence goes on from NZ_CP073754.1 coordinate 2,142,106, forward strand.
GGCGGTACAAGCCGGTAATGTGCAATTTCAGATAAATTTTACTCGCGATCATGAAAAGGAAGCTGACCGGGTGGGTATGAATACTCTGTTTGATTCCAATTTTGATCCGCGCAGTATGCCGGCCTTTTTTGAAAAACTGCAACAGGCGACCCGGTTTTACGGCCAGGGTGTACCCGAATTTCTTCGAACTCACCCTATGTCGGAAAATCGGGTTGCTGACACCAGGGGCCGCGCGGAAACTTATGCTTATAGACAATATCCGGATTCTGCGGGCTATGCCCTGACCAAAGCTAAACTAAAAGTCATCAGCGAAACAGACAAACAGGTAGCCTTGCAGCATTTTGTGCTGCTTGGGCAACAAGGTACCACAGAACAAAGAGCTGTGGCGCGTTACGGGATAGGTTTGGTTTATATGGAAACCCTGCAATTTCAGGCGGCTGCCGATATTTTTGCGGAATTGGTTAAACAATACCCCAACCAACCGCAATACATTGCCGCTTTGGCCAAAGCGGCCGTGGAAAGCCACAATATGGAAACGGCTAATCAACTCTATGCTCAGGCGATTAACAACTTCCCGAGTAATGATGCGATAAAAATCGAATACATCCGCAGCCTACTAAAAAGTTCTCAGGCACAACTGGCCTTGCTGATCCTGGAAGGTTTATCGGACAGCCAAAAACATCAGCCTTATTATTTTGAATTGTTAGCGCAATCTCACGCAGCCTTGAATCACCCTGGTGAATCTCACCGCTATCTGGCCGAATATTATTTCGCCACGGGTCAGACCGAAGATGCCATTTTACAAATCCGTTTGGCCAGAGAAGAAAAGGATCTCAGCTATCAGTTACTGGCCATTCT